>JBGPKC010000048.1:0-24321 GCA_041485725.1 Steroidobacteraceae bacterium | reverse complement strand
ACCGTGTCGTCTCGACCAACGAGATCTATCCGCTCGAGCAGGCCCAGGCGGCGTACGAGCGAATGATGAGCGGCAAAGCGCGCTTTCGCGTGGTGCTCAAGGTCGGGGAATAGCGACGTTCAGCGCCAGCCGGCGCAGTAGCATCAGGACTGCGAAGCGCCAGGTCCCTGCTGCGGCAGCGCAGTGACCGCCGCGCCTTTGCTGCACCTGCAAAGAAACTGACAGCTAACGAGCGGCCGCAGAGATGCGCCAGTTTGTACCGCGTTCGCTCCTTGTTTGGGGGTTTTGGCTCATTGCCAGCTTCCGATAGGCCTGCTAGCTTGCTGGCGCGGCGCGCGATCTAACTTGAGAACCTGGTACGCCTCGGTTGGCTTTTCGAACCATCGGCGACGCCGCGCCATCACCGCGGTACGGGCCGAACGATAGACGAAATCAAAGAGCGACTCGATCGTCGCCCAGACCGACATGTTCACCAGAAAATTCGGATCTTCCGAAACCCGGATGTCGGTGGCGTTACCGCTGTCGGATTCGCCAGACAAAGCCCGGCGCGGCCTCGGCCCGGGCGTTGATGTCATCCAGCGCGGCCATGGATTCGGCCGGTTCGGGACTGCACGGTAGCGCGATGGTGCGGGCGACATTCAGTTGCGCAATGTGCCATCCGTTCATGTGTTGGTGAGGCTCTAGGCCCCGCAAAACGACAGTGGAGCCCTCACAGTCAGCGGTCGTCAGCTTACTTTCAAAGGGGAGCGAACATGAAGAGGCATTCGGGAAGAAGGGTCGCCGCCGTATATGGCGTTGCGGTTGTCGCACTGGCATCGAGTCCAATCCCGGGCACGCCGCTGATACGGTCGGCCTTGGCCGATACAGACGGGGGTACGGTTGTGTGTACCGTCGCAAGTCTCCGCGGCGGCTACGTCGTCAGCGTGAACGGATTTGTGACCCTGAACGGCCAGGGGGACACGAGCCTGAACGGAACGGTGTCTGAGTTCACCCCGGTCATGGAGATCGGGACGTTCGCATTCAATGGCGCGGGTACGGTGTCACGGGCCGTGACCGTCAGCGTTGGCGGAATTCCATTCCCCGTGAACGACATCGGCACGTACGTAAGCAATGCAGACTGCAGCGGATCGATAGCGTTTCCGACGAATTCCGACACATTCAACTTCAATGTCGTGGACGAGGACTCGATCGCGATCGTTCCGATGAAGCTTGGCCAGTCCGGGGCGGGCACACTGACTAGGCAGCGGATCCGGGACTGCAGCGCAGAGACTTTCCGCGGCACTTACGTGTTCAGCGTAAATGGCTTGGGGACCGGTTTGCCTGTCCCTCCGCCTCCGCCAACGGATGGGTTCTTCCCGGTGTCGGTCATCGGAACGTGGGTCTTTGACGGCAAGGGCGGGGTCACGAGATCCCTGTCTCTCTCCTATGACGGCTACCCCTTCCCCTATTTGGATACAGGGACATACCAGGTGAACTCTAACTGTACCCTGTCCGCCTATTTTCCGAGCGACACCGAAGCGTTTCAGATAATCGCCATCGACGCCAAAAGGCTCGTCGAGGGTGTGGTCACTGCGGGGAGAGTGGGAGCGGGCACGCTCGTCAGGCAAAGGCGATGAGGGCACGCCGCAACGGCCAGGTTGCTTAGCCACACTCACACGCCGATCACACGCGAGAAGATAGGCGGCCATCTAAGTGGGTCAGGGGATCCTGTGACCATTCGGTGACACTCGCTCCCGCCAGGGGTGGTTAAGCTCCCGGAATGCACCAGATCGGTGTGGTCGGCCTGTCCTATCGCCACGCAGGTGTCGATGAGGTGGCCCGCTTTGCCGTGCCGCGGACGGAGGTCCCGGCGCGCCTGCCGGAGCTGCGCACGCTGTTGAAGGCCGCGGAGATTCTCTACGTCGGCACGTGCAATCGTGTCGAAGTCGTCTACGCCACCGACGACGGCAGTGCGGCCGGGGATTCCCGCCAGGACGTTTTCCGCATTCTGACCGGCCGCGACCCGCAGCCCGGGGAGGCATCGCGCATCCTGCGCGCCTGGACCGGTGAGGCGGCGGTCGAGCACCTGTTAATGCTCGCCTGCGGACTGGATTCCGCGCAGCTCGGCGAGCATGAGATTGCCGCGCAGCTGCGCGGCGCGTGGGAGGATTCGCGCGCGGCGCACACCTGCGGACCGCTCCTCGACCGGCTGATGGGCGAGGCTCTGGGAATGGCGCGGCGCGTGCGCCGCCTGAGCGCCGGTGTGCGCTCCCCGTCGCTCGGGGATCTGGCGGCCGACCGCGTGCTGCAGCACCTCGGCGGCCGTCCCGGGCGGGTGGCGTTGCTGGGCGTGTCGCCCATGACGCGCCGTTGTGCCGCCGTCCTGCACGAGGCGAGGATTCCGCTGCTGATCGTCAATCGCACCGTGCAGGCGGCGGAGGAGCTCGCCCGGAGCGTGTCCGGGGAGGCGTTGTCGCTGGACCGGTTCCGGGCCCAGCCCCCGGCGCTTTGCGCGCTGGTGCTGGCGACGGGCGGGAGCGAGCCGGTGCTGGATGCCCAGGCGCTCGGGCAGCTCAAGGCAGCCGTCGCGCTCGCGCCCCTGATCATCGATTTCGGCGTGCCCCCCAACATCGATCCCGCGGCCGCACAGCGCGCCGGAGTGGCGCGCGTCGGCATGAACGATCTCATCGAGGCGGCGCAGGGGCGCCGGCTCGCCCAGCTGGTGCGCCTGGCACCGGTGCGCGCCGCGATCGACGAGCGCCTCACCCGCCTGCGCTCCGAGCTGGCGACGCGCGCCATCGGTCCGCGGCTGGCGGACCTGCGCGGCGCCTTCGAACAGATTGCCGCCGAGGAAGTGGCGCGTGCGCTCAGGCAGGAGTTGCGTACACTGGATGACCAGCAACGCGGACAACTCGAGCGGCTCGCCTCCACGGTGGCGCACCGGCTCGCGCATCTGCCGCTCGCGGGACTGCGTGCCGCCGCGGTGCATGGCCCGGATGCGATGGACGCGTTCTTCGATGCGGCCAAGGCGGGCCGTGCGCGCACCGAGTAATCCAAGAGACACTCATGACAAATCCGCGGCCCAACACCCTGCGCGAGTCCCGGCATCCGCGCTCCGCCGAGCTGTACCAGCGCGCCTGTCGCGTGATTCCCGGAGGCGTCAATTCCCCGGTGCGCGCCTACCGCGCGGTCGGCGGCACGCCGCTGTTCATCGCGCGCGGCGCGGGCGCGCAGGTGTTCGACGCCGATGGACGCGGTTACCTCGACTTCGTCGGCTCCTGGGGCCCGTTGATCGCGGGGCACGCTCACCCAAGAGTGCTCGCGGCCGTGACCGAGGCGCTGGCGCGCGGCATGACCTACGGGGCGCCGTGTGCCGGCGAGGTGGAGCTCGCCGAGCGGGTGGTGGCCTGCTACCCGGCCGCCGAGCAGGTGCGCTTCGTGTCCTCAGGCACCGAGGCGGTCATGAGCGCCATCCGCGTGGCGCGCGCGTTCACGGGCCGGGATCTCATCGTCAAGTTCGCCGGCTGCTATCACGGTCATGCGGACCACCTGCTGGTCGCGGCGGGCTCGGGACTCGCGACGTTTGGCCGCCCGTCCTCCGCCGGTGTGCCCGAGGCGTTCACGGCCTGCACGCGCGTGTTGCCGCTCGATGATGAAGCGGCGCTGCAAGAGTTGTTTCAGCGTGAGGGGGCGCGCATCGCGGCCCTCATCATCGAGCCGGTGCCAGCCAATCACGGCCTGCTGCCGCAGCGGCGCGAATTCCTCACCCGCCTGCGCCAGCTCACGAGTGAGCACGGCGCGCTGCTCATTTTCGATGAAGTGATTTCCGGATTCCGGCTGGCGCGCGGCGGCGCCGCGGAGCTCTTTGACATCGCCCCGGATCTGGCGACCTTCGGCAAGGTGATCGGCGGCGGCATGCCGGTCGGGGCGTTTGGCGGCGCGCGCCGCATCATGGCGCGGCTCGCCCCCGATGGCGACACCTACCAGGCCGGCACCCTGTCGGGCAACCCGGTGGCGATGGCGGCGGGACTCGCGACGCTGGAGCTCCTCGAGCGCGAATCGGGATGGGAGCGCCTGGAGGCGCGCGGCGCCGAGCTCGCAGCCCTGTTGAAACCGGTGCTGGCGCAGGCGCCCTTTGCGGTGCAGCTGGTGCGCGTCGGCTCGCTCTTCTGGATGTCGTTGCACGAGGCGGGCGCGCCGCGCACGGCTGCGGCGTTGTCGGCGCGCGAGAGCGCGCGCTTTGGCGCGTTGTTTCACGCCATGCTGGAGCGCGGGATCTACCTGCCACCGTCCGCTTACGAGGCCTGCTTCCTGTCGCTGGCGCATAGCAGTGCCGATCTCACGCGCTTCGCGCAAGCGCTGCGCGAAGCACTGGCGGCAATCGAATGAAAGCGACGCGCGTCTTTCAGCTGACCGTGCTGGTCCTGGTGGTGGTGTCCGCCGTGCAGGTGGGCTGGTGGCTCCTCGACCAGCACGCCTATACCATCGAAAAAGTGCGTGCCGCTCGCGCCGCCTACGCCGAACAGACGGCCGCCGCGCAGGCGCTCCTCGATGCCGGAGTGAGCGCGCAGCGCGTGCACGAGCTGCTGCCGCAGATCGTCGTCGCCGGCGGACACGCGGCGCTCGCCCCGCAGGTCAACGAGACGCTGCGCACCGAAGAGCGCCACCGCTACAATCAATACGCCTGGGAAGGCTCGTTCTTCCTGCTCGCCCTCGGGGCCTGCATCGCGGCGATCGCGCGCGCGCTGCGCGCCGAGGCGCTGGTGCTGGAGCAGCAGGACAGCTTCCTCGCGCTCGTATCTCACCAGTTCAAGACCCCGCTCGCGAGCCTGCAGCTGTCGCTCGAGACCATGGCGCTGCGCACGCTGTCGCCGGAGCAGTCACGCACTCTCATCGATCGCATGCTCGCCGACCTCGCCCGCATGGAGGCGATGGTCACGCAGATCCTCGAGAGCGCCCGCCTGGAGCGCGGCCGGGTCGAGTTCAAGTCCGAGCCGCTGGAGCTGGGCGCGGCGGTCGCACGCGTGGTGGCGCACCTGGAGGAGCGTGCGCGCCAGGAGCGCATCGGGATCTCCTGCGACATCGAGCCGGGTCTGTACGTGGTGAGTGATCCGCTGGCGCTCGATGTGGTGGTGCGCAACATCCTGGAAAACGCGCTCGCCGCGGTGACGCCGCTCGGCGGCGGCAGCATCGCGCTCAGCGCGCGCACACACAACGGCGAAGTGGAGCTGTCGGTGCGCGACAGCGGCGTGGGCTTTCGCCCCGCGGACAGCGCGCGGCTGTTCGAGAGGTTCACGCGTCTCCATCCCCGTGGCGGCAGCGGCCATTACGGTACCGGGCTCGGGCTCTTCATCGTGCATCGCCTCATGCACCTGGGGCAGGGCCGCGTCAGCGCGCACAGCGAGGGCGTGGGCCAGGGCGCGCATTTCGTGCTCACCTGGCCGGCGGCGCAGGGGCAGCGCTCATGAACGCCACCCTGGCTGCCACGCGCGTGCTGGTGGTGGAGGATGATCCGCACCTCGCCGCCGGCGTCATGGAGAACCTGCGCGCGGAGGGCTACGAGGTGAGCGCCGCGGGTGATGGCGAGCGGGCGCTCGCCTGGCTGCGCGAGCAGGCCTGCGCGCTCATCGTGCTCGATGTGATGTTGCCGGGGATCGATGGCTTTGGCGTGTGCCGCACCCTGCGCGAGCAGGGTAACAACACGCCGGTGCTGTTTCTCACCGCGCGCGGGGACCCGGTGGATCGCGTGCAGGGCCTGGAGTCCGGCGGCGATGACTACCTCGCCAAGCCCTTTCATCTGCAGGAGTTCCTGCTGCGCGTGCGCGCGATCCTGCGGCGCTGGGACTGGTACCGCAGCGCCTCCGCGACCGCGGCCACCGCGGTACTGCGCTTCGGCGGTAACGAAGTCGACTTCCGCGCGTTCCGCGCCCGCGCCTGGAACGGCGAGGCGCAGGAGCTCACCGAGAAGGAGGCGATGATTCTCAAGGTGCTCGCCGAGCACGCCGGCGAGATCGTCTCGCGCGAGGATCTGCTCGAGCGCGTCTGGGGCTACGACGTGTTCCCCTCGACCCGCACGGTGGACAACTTCATCCTGCGGCTGCGCAAGCGCTTCGAGAAAGATCCCGGCCGGCCGCGCCACTTCCTCACCGTCTGGGGCGTCGGTTACCGCTTCCTGACCGAGGGCGAGCCATGAGCGCACCGCGAGCGCTGCGCATCGGCACGCGCGCTTCGGCGCTCGCGCTGTGGCAGGCGCGGCACGTGGAGAGCCTGGTGCGCGCGCAGCCGGGCGCACCGCCCGTGGAGCTGGTGCACATCAAGACCGAAGGGGATGTGCAGAGCGATGTGCCGCTGTGGCAGGTCGGGGGACGTGCGTTCTTTACCAAGGAGATCGACCGCGCACTGCTCGCCGGCACGGTGGATGTCGCGGTGCACAGTCTCAAGGACCTGGCCACGCAGATCGAGCCGGGTGTGGAGCTCGCCGCGACCCTGGCGCGCGAGGATTCGCGTGATGCGCTCGTGAGCCGCAGCGGCGCGGCTCTGGCCGCACTGCCGCGTGGCGCGCGTATCGGCACCAGCAGCTTGAGACGCCGCGCCTTTCTGGCGCGCGCACGTCCGGATGCGGTGCTCGCCGAGCTGCGCGGCAACGTGCCCACGCGCATCCAGCGTCTGCGGGAGGGCGACTACGACGCCATCATTCTCGCCGCCGCGGGACTGAAGCGCCTGGGGCTTGCGGAGCAGGTCAGCGAATATCTTGCGCCCGAGGCGTTCCCGCCGGCGGTGTCGCAGGGGGTGATCGGCGTGTGTGCGCGGGCCGGGGATGCGGCGACGCTGCGCTGGCTGAGGCCGCTCGATGATCGCACGGCGCGGCTGACCAGCACTGCGGAGCGCGCGCTGCTGAGGAAGATCGAAGGCGGCTGCCAGGTGCCACTCGGTGCGCTGGCGACGGTTCGTGGGGAGACGCTCGCGTTGTCGGCGAGCGTGTGTTCGCTCGATGGCTCACAACACCTGAGCGCGCGGGCTGTGGCGAGCGCCACCGCCGGCGCGCAGCTCTCGCCCGAGGACGCGGTCGCGCTCGGCGAGCGCATCGCGGACCAGTTGCTCGCTCGCGGCGCCGCCGATCTGATCGCGCGCGAGCGCGAGGCGCGTGCGGTGGAGGAGCCATGAACGCGGACCTCCAGATCAAACCGGTCGTGGTCACGCGCGCCGAATCGAGCGACGGCCCGCTGAGCCGCGAGCTGCGCAGCCTCGGGTTGCGTGCGCTCCTATGGCCGGCGGTGAGCGTCACGACCGCGGACCTGGGGCCTCTCAGCGCCGCACTCGCGGCGGTCACGTCCTTCGGCTGGATCGTATTTGCCAGCCGTCATGCGGTCGCCGCGGTGCTCGAGCGGCTGCCGGCCGCGCCCGAGGGCGTGCGCATCGCGGCCGTGGGCCAGGCGACCGCGCAGGTGCTGCGCCAGCGGGGTTGGCCGGTGGACCTGGTGCCGGATGAGGCCAGTGCGGCCGCGCTCATCGACGCCTTCGCCGCGCGCTGGGCGCCGCGCGATGCCGGCGTGAAAATTCTGTATCCGGCGAGCTCGCGCGCCCTGCCAACCATCGCCGCCGGGTTGACGCAGCTCGGCGCGCAGGTCACGCAAGTCGAGGCCTACCGCACCGAAGGCGCGGCGCTCGATGTGGCCGACTGTCGCGCCTGGATCGCGCGCGGCGCGATCGGAGCCGTGACCTTTGCCAGTCCCTCCGCAGTGACCGAGCTGGCGCGCGCCCTCGGAGAAGCAGACTTCCAGCGGCTGCTCTCGGGCGCCGCCGCGGTGGCCATCGGGCGCACCACGGCCCGCGAGCTTTCCGCGCGCGGTCACACGGCGGTCGTGGCGGAATCGGCGACCCTGCAGGGGCTGGCGCGCACGACCCTTCGCCTGTTGCAAACGAGAGCCTAAGACCATGGGATTCCCTCAACACAGACCGCGACGCACCCGCCAGTCGGATGCCTGGCGCCGCATGGTGCGCGAGACACGCCTGACGCCCGATGTGTTCATCTATCCGCTGTTCGTCGTGCCCGGGCGCGCCGTGCGCCATGCGCTCGAGAGCATGCCCGGGATCTTTCAGCTGTCGGTGGACGAGGTGGTGAAGGAGGCGAAGGCGGTCGCCGCGGCGGGCGTGCCCGCGGTGCTGCTGTTCGCCGCGCCCGCCCACAAGGACGCCCGGGCCACGAGCGCGACCGATCCCAAGGGGCTCGCCGCGCAGGCCATCGCCGCGATCAAGGAAGCCTGTCCACAGCTGCTGGTGTGGGCGGATGTGTGCCTGTGCGGCGCCACCGATCACGGGCACTGCGGCCACGTGCTGGCGCACGGCGCCATCGACAACGATTCCTCCGTTGAAACCCTCGCCGAAGTGGCGTTGAACTACGCCCGGGCCGGGGCCGATGCCGTGGCGCCCTCTGACATGATGGACGGGCGCGTCGCGGCGATCCGCGCGCGGCTGGATGCGCAGGGCCACGCCGCCACACCGATCGTCTCCTACGCGGCGAAGTTCGCGTCCTCGTTCTACGGCCCGTTCCGCGAGGCCGCGGAGTCGGCCCCCGCGTTCGGTGATCGCCGCTCCTACCAGATGGATCCGGCGAATGCGCGCGAGGCCTTGCGCGAGGTGCTGCTGGACGTCGAGGAAGGCGCGGATCTGGTCATGGTGAAGCCCGCCGGGCCCTATCTGGATGTCATCCGCCAGGTGCGCGACGCGGTGCGGGTGCCGGTGGTCGCCTACCAGGTGTCGGGGGAGTTCAGTCTCATCAAGGCGGCCGCGGCGCGCGGCTGGATCGATGAGCGCGCCGCGGTGCTCGAGACGCTCACCGGGATCCGGCGCGCGGGCGCGGATCTCATCATCAGCTACTTCGCACCGCAAGTGGTGCAGTGGCTGCGCGCGTGAGCGCACCGGGCGCGCGCGTGGAGACGGCGGTGTTTCTCGCCGCCTGCCGGCGGCAGGCGGTCCCGCACCGACCCATCTGGATCATGCGCCAGGCCGGGCGCTATCTGCCCGAATACCGCGCGCTGCGCGCCAAGGTCAACTTCGAGGCGCTCACGCGCACGCCCGACCTGGCCGCGGAAGTGACGCTTCAGCCCCTGCGGCGCTTCGAGCTCGATGCCGCCATCCTCTTCAGCGACATCATGACACCGCTCCAGGGCATGGGCGTGGATCTCGCCTTCGAGCCCGGACCGGTGGTGCGCGAGCCCATCCGCACCGATGCACAGATCGATGCACTGCCCGCGCTCGTGCCGCAGCGTGACGTGCCGTTCGTGCTGGAGACCATCCGGCTGGTGCGCGCCAACGTGCCGCGCGCGGCGCCCCTCATCGGCTTCGCCGGCGCGCCTTTCACGCTGCTGTGCTACCTCGTGTGCGGGAGGCCCTCGAAGGAGTTTGCGGCGGCGCGCACCTTCCTGTACGCGCAGCCGCACGCCGCGCAGCGCCTGCTCGAGCGGCTCGCGGACGCCATGGCGGAATATCTTGCGGCGCAGGCGGGGGCGGGGGCCCAGGCGCTGATGCTGTTCGAGTCATGGGCGGGGCTGCTCGGCATACGCGAGTTCACGCAGTTTGCGTTGCCGGCCGTGCGGCGCACGGCCGCTGCGCTACGCCGCGCCGGCGTGCCCCTCATCTACTACGTGAACCAGGGCTCGGCTCTCATGCCGGCCGTGGCCCAGCTCGATGTGGACGTGATCGGGGTCGATTGGCGGTCGGGTCTGTCCGAGGTACGCCGCGTGCTCGGGCCCGGCAAGGCCGTGCAGGGCAATCTCGATCCGGCGGCGCTGTTTGCTGCGCCGGCCGAGTTGCACCGGCACGTCGATGCGGTGCTCGATGAAGCCGGCGCCGCGCCCGGACACATCTTCAACCTCGGACACGGCATCTGGCCCGACACCGACCCCGATGCGGTCGCGCGCCTGGTGGATTACGTGCATGAGCGGCGCTAGCGATTTTGCCGCCACCGCGACGGCGTACTTCCGCGACCTGCAGGCGCGGCTGTGTGCCGCGTTCGAGGCGTTCGAGCCGGTGAGCCGGTTCGAGGCGCGCAGCTGGACCAAGCCCGAAGGTCACCGGCTGCGCGGCGGCGGCGAGTCGCGCCTGATGCGCGGTGAGGTGTTCGAGAAGGTGGGCGTCAATGTCAGCCACGTCTGGGGCGTGCTGCAGCCTGCGGCGTACGGCCAGGTGGCGGGGGCGCAGGAATCCGATGGCCGCTTCGTCGCCTGCGGGATCTCACTCGTGGCGCACATGGTGAATCCCTACGTGCCCGCGGTGCACCTGAACCTGCGCTACCTGTGCACGAGCCGCGCCTGGTTCGGCGGCGGCTCGGATCTCACGCCGACCTTTCCGTTCGCGGAAGACACCGAGGCGTTTCATGGCGCGCTGCGGCGCGCCTGCGATAGCTACCGGCCGGACGCGTACCGGGAGTTCAAGGCGTGGTGCGATAAGTACTTTTATCTGCCGCATCGCCAGGAGCCCCGCGGCGTGGGCGGGATTTTCTTCGACGACCTGGCGAGCGCGGACCCGGCGGCCGACTTCGCGTTCGTCCGCTCGGTGGGAGAGGCGCTGCTTGAGGTCTATCCGCTCATCGTCGCGCGGCGCAAGGACATGGCCTTCGACGAGGCGGCGCGTGAGCGACTGCTCGTGAAGCGCGGGCGCTACGTGGAGTTCAACCTGGTCTACGACCGCGGCACGAAGTTCGGCTTCAGCACCGATGCGGACCCGGACGCCTACCTGATGAGCTTGCCCCCGCTCGTGAGATGGTGATCCGGCGCGCGCGGGGCGCGGGGCCGCACGTCGTGGACGGTCAGCCAGCTCACGGATGCGGCCCAGAACAGCTGCTCCGGGTGGGGCGTGGCGGCGCGCCAGTGCTCACCCAGAACAGCCGCGATCGCCTCGAGCGTCTCGCTCGAGGGCTTCCAAAGCCGCCGCAACCTCTTGTCCGTGCCCACGCGTCTCTCCTTCCCTCCATTGAGTCTATAGGAAGGGAGTGTTTCAGTGGCGCTCGAGTTCCAGTAAAAAGTGTTGCCGATCAGCGACTTCCGGGATTTAAACGCGCGGGGCGCGCTCCTTCTCTAAGGTACAGATGACACAGGCGCAGGCCGAGGACACGCAAGTTGACTGGGAGGCGGCGCTGGTTCAGCGCGCCTGCACCGGAGACACGCGTGCCTTTGAACGACTGTATCGCGAGCACGCGGGCCGGGTGTACGGCCTGTGCCTGCGGATGACCCGGGATGTGCACCTGGCGGAGGACTGTACGCAAGAAACTTTCATCAACGCGTGGCGGGCGCTGCCGAGGTTCGAGACGCGCAGCTCGCTCTCGACCTGGCTGCACCGGATCGCGGTCAACGTGAGCCTCGCGAAGCGCCGCAAGGCATCGCCGCTCGAGCCGAGCCTCGAGGACGAGGCGGGGGCGCGCGGCGCACTCGAGTGGACAATCGAGACGCCGGTGGAGGTGCGGGAGATCGAGGCCGCGATCGGCGCGTTGCCCGACGGCGCACGCGATGCGCTGGTGCTGCACGCGTGGTATGGTTATTCGCACGGGGAAGCGGCCCAGATGCTGGGTGTGGCGGAGGGCACGTGCAAGGCCCAGTTGCACCGGGCACGCAAACTGTTGCGCGAGAGATTGAATGTGGAGGTGAGCTGACATGAGCGGCACCCGCGGTGGTGACGAACGCAAAGTGAGCTCGCTGCGCGAGCTGTCGCCGGCGATCGAGCCGGCGCGCGATCTGTGGCCGCAGATCGAGGCGCGCATCAACGAGGAGCGCAGAACGGCGCCCGGCGCGAGGGCGGCGCAGCCGCGCCCGGTGCGAGCGCGCGCCGTGCCGCTGCGCTGGCTCGCGGCCGCGGCCGTGGTGGCGAGTGTCGCGGTGGGCGTCTGGATCGGAAGGAGTCTCCTGCCGGCTGCCCGCCCCGGGGCGGGCGTTGAGTCGCCGCTGAGCGCTTCCCGCGCGACCCCGGCGACGGCCGATGCGCCGACGGCGCTCGATGTGGCGTATGTGTCCGACCCGCGCTACCAGCGTGATCGCGCGGCGCTCATGCAGTCGCTGCAGGCGCGGCTGGCGGCGCTGCCGCCCCCGGCCCGCGCCAAGGTCATGGCGAGTCTGGCGGCCATTCATCGTGCCAAGCAGGATCTGCAGAACGAGCTCGGCAAGGACCCGGGCAATGCGCTGCTGCAGGAGCTGCTGGTCAACACTTACCAGGATGAGATGCGCGTCCTCACGGACGTCCACTACGCCGGCGACGCTGGCAGGGGGATCTGAACATGCGTGGGGTTTCCAGGCTGGCGGCAGCGATAACCGTACTGTCTGCGAGCGCGGCCGCCTGCGCCTCAGGCGATAAAACCTTCGAGCGCCAGGTGCCGGCGGAGGCTCGCGGCGTGGTGGACATTTCCAACGTCGGCGGCAGGATCGACGTGAGCGGCTGGGATCGCCCGGAAGTCAGCGTGCGCGCCGAGTTGGGCGAGAGCGTCGAGCGCGTGGAGGTGAATTCCGATCACGGCCGCACTACCATCAAGGTCGTGTTGCCGCACCACTCGGAGCGCGACGGCGACGCCCACCTGCACGTGCAGTTGCCCAAGGACAGCCAGCTCACCGTCTCGGCGGTGAGCGCGGATGTGACCACGGCCGGCGTGACGGGCGCGCAGCGCCTCAATACGGTGAGCGGTGATATCAGCGCAGAGCTCGCAGGCTCGGACCTGGAACTGAAGACCGTGAGCGGCGATGTCAAGCTCAAGGGCCACGGCCAGCCGGCGCGGCTGCACATGAGCACGGTCAGCGGGGATGTGCACCTGGAGCACGGGGCCGGGGATCTGGAGGCCGGAACGGTGAGCGGGACGCTGGTCGTGTCGCTCGAAAGCGCGCGCTCGGTGCGCGCGCGCACCACCTCGGGCGATGTGCACTTCGAGGGCAGGCTGGCGCGCGGCGCGGACCTCGATGCCACCTCGGTGAGCGGTGACCTCAACGTGCGGGCCAGTGCGGAAGCCGGCTACGCCTACGAAATCTCGACCTTCAGCGGCGACATCTCCAACTGCTTCAACGCGACGCCGAGCGAGCACGGCCACATGCCGGGTCACACGCTGCAGGGCACGCGCGGCGATGGTGCGGGCCACGTGCGCCTGAAAACCATGAGCGGGGACGTGCAGTTGTGCGACCGCAAATGAGCTGCGGCTAAACCGGCCCTGCCGGGGTGTGCGTTAGAATGCGCGGGTGTCCGTCAGCGCCGCAGCCGTAGCCCCCGCGCTCCTTGAGTGGCACGCCCGCGACGGGCGACACCACCTTCCCTGGCAGCAGGACCGCACGCCGTATCGCGTGTGGGTGTCCGAGATCATGCTGCAGCAGACGCAGGTCACGACCGTCGTTCCCTACTTTGAGCGCTTCATGGGCCGCTTCCCCGAGGTGCGCTCGCTCGCCGATGCGCCGCTCGATGAGGTGCTGCATCTGTGGTCGGGGCTCGGCTATTACGCGCGGGCGCGCAACCTGCATCGCGCGGCGGCGCGCATCCGCGATGACTACGGCGGGGAGTTTCCCCGCGAGTTCGCGCAGCTCGCAGCCCTTCCCGGCATCGGGCGCTCGACCGCGGGCGCGATTCTCGCGCTCGCCCTCGGAGCTCGGTTCCCGATTCTCGATGGCAACGTGCGGCGCGTGCTGGCGCGTTACTTCGGCGTGGCGGGAAACTCCGCAGAACGCGCCGTGGCGCAGCGGCTCTGGCAGCTGTCGGAGCGTTGTACGCCGCAAGTGCAGGTCGATGCGTACACCCAGGCGATCATGGATCTGGGCGCCACCGTGTGCGTGCGGCACAAACCCCTGTGCAGTCACTGCCCGCTGTCGGAAAAGTGCCTCGCCCGGCGCACCGGCCGGCAGCACGAGCTGCCGGCGCCGCGGGTGAGTCGCGCGCGGCGCCTGCGCCGCGTGTTCATGGTGGTGGCGCTGCAGGATGACGGCAGCGTACTGCTCGAACGCCGGCCCGAGAGCGGCGTGTGGGGCGGGCTGTGGTGCCTGCCGGAATTTGCGACCGCCACCGCGGCCGGTGCCTTCGTGCGCGCCTCCTTAGGCGCCGCGGCGACCGAGCCGCAACCCTTGAGCCAGGTCGAGCACGCGTTCACCCACTTTGATCTCTCGATCACCCCGCTGCTGGTGCGCTGTGCGGGCGCGTCGGCCGTCAGCGAGGAGGGAGCGGGAGCGAGCCTTTGGTATAACATCCGTGCACCGGCACGCATCGGCCTGCCCGCTCCCGTCACGACGCTGCTGTCGAGCCTTGCGAGCGAGTCCCTGTTCGATGCCCGCACGGCCTAGTTAAGCGGCGAGGAGGTTTGCGTGTCACGTACGGTGCAATGTGTTTTGCTGAAGCACGAGGCCCCGGGACTCGAGCGGGTCCCTTATCCGGGCGAGCTCGGCCGGCGCATCTACGAGAGCGTCTCCCGGGAAGGCTGGGCGCGCTGGCTGAAGCACCAGACCATGCTCATCAACGAGTATCGCCTGACGCCGATCGAGCCCAAGGCGCGCAAGTTCCTGGAGACGGAAATGGAGAAATTCTTCTTTGGGGCCGGCTCGCAGGCGCCCGAAGGCTATCAACCTCCCAAGGAGGGGAGTTAGCCAGGGCCACGCATGTTGATACACGGTAAGTGCCACTGCGGGAACATCGCTTTTTCCCTGACCTGGGAGCCTGATCCACGCGAGATCCCGGCTCGCGCCTGCAGCTGCTCGTTCTGCACCAAACATGGCGGCGTGTGGACCTCCAATCCGGGCGGCGCTCTGAAGGTGCTGGTCAAGGATCCGTCCCTGGTCTGCCGCTACGCATTCGGCACGCGAACCGCGGAATTTCACGTCTGCACCCGCTGCGGCATCGTGCCGGTCGTCACCAGCCGAATCGATGACAAGCTCTACGCGGTGGTCAGCGTCAACGCATTCGAGGCTGTCGATCCATCGCTGCTGCGGCTTGCGCCGGCGAGCTTCGATGGTGAAGGGGAAGGGTCGCGCCTCGCGCGCAGGAAGCGCAACTGGATTGCAGAGGTTGAATTCCTCGAAAGCGGCGGCTGACCTGCGTTACAGGTGGATCAGGCCGCGCTTGTGCGCCACCGCGACCGCTTCGGTGCGGCTGATGGCGTCGAGCTTGGTGAGGATGGCCTTCACGTGCGTCTTGGCGGTGCCTTCGGTGATGGACAGCCGGCGCGCAATGTCCTTGTTGCTGCGGCCCTGGGCGACGAGCTGCAACACGCCGAGCTCGCGCTGCGTGAGGCTCGGCTTCGCCATGCGCTGCAGCGCCTTCGCGGCCACGGTGGAGGAGGTATAGGGACGGTCCTCGCTCACGGCGCGGATGGCGGAGAGGATTTCCTGCCTGGGTGCGTCTTTCAGCAGGTATCCCTTGGCGCCCTGTGACAGACACTGAAAAATGTCCTCGTCGCCGTCATAGGTGGTCATGATGAGGATGCAGGCCTTGGGATGGAGCTCGAGCACGCGCTGCACCACCGACACGCCGTCACGCTTGGGCATGCGCAGATCCAGCACCAGCACATCGGGCCGGTGCTGCTCGTAGAGCGCGATCGCCTCATCGCCATCGCCGGCTTCCGCCACCACTTCCATGTCGGCCTGCTGATTGACCATCGCCGCCAGGCCATCGCGCACCACCGGATGATCATCGGCGAGCACGACGCGGATCTTGGTCTTCATGACGGCTGCCACTACGAGGCTCGCTTCTCGATGCGCACGCTCACGCGTGTGCCGGCTCCAGGCTCGCTATCGATGCGCCACTCCCCGCCGATCGCGCCGGCGCGCTGACGCATGCTGGAGAGGCCAAAGCCCTCGCGGGCGTACACGTCGGGCCGCTCTTGCATGCCCACGCCGTCGTCCGCGACCGCGAGCTCCCAGTGGGCGGGCTCATCGGTCATGGTGATGCGCACGCTATGCGGGTGGGCATGCCGCACCGCGTTGCTCACGGCCTCCTGCGCAATGCGCAGCAGCTCGTGTTCGTGCTCCGGACGCAGGCCGGTCGCGACGCCGCCGCCTTCGAACGTGCAGGTGACGCCGCCGGGCACCGTGGAGCGGTCGGCGAGTTGCCGCAGCGCGATCTCCAGTCCCGGACGCCGGGTCTGATCCAGGCGCAGCGCCATCACCGAGCGGCGCGCTTCGGCGAGCCCGTCGCGCGCCAGTTCCCGGATGCGCGACAGGGTCACGGCGAGCTCCGAGCCGCGCTTCTTGCAAGAGGGGAACTCCTCCACTGCACCCAGCTGCATCAGAATGCCGGTGAAGGACTGCGCCAGCCCGTCGTGAATCTCCTGGCCGATGCGCGTGCGTTCCATGAGCACGGCGGCTTCCTTGGCCGAGTAGGCGAGGCGCGTCAGCTGTACGGCGAGTGTCGCCTGCTGCGCGAGCGCCACCAGCAACTCGCTCTTCTGCACATCCTCGGCGTCGCGCCTGAAAGTCAGCACCAGAAAGCCGACGCTGCGCGCGCCGAACACCAGCGGATACACCACGGTGCCGATCGCGCCCTCACTGCGAAAAAAGGCGAGCACGCCCGGCCAGGTCTCCGTGTCCTCGCGGGCGATATCAAGGTACATGGGCTCGCGCAGCTCCGCGAACCGCGCCGTGAAAGGCGAGCCGTTCACTGGCACGCTGGCGGCGAACGGCGGCTCCCCGAGCTGCCCGTCGCGTACGTGCGCGACGATGCGCCACTGTTGCAGCGAGTCCTTCAGCACGATCACCGCCCCGGAGGCGGCATCGAACTGGCGCGTCGCCTCGAGCAGCATGTGGCCCATGAAGCTGTGCAGGTCGGTCTGGCCGGCGAGGCGCTCGAGGTTGGCGCGGATCACCGCGTTGGCCGTGGCGAGCCCGGCGACGCGCTCCTCCGCGGCGCGCTCGCGCTCGCGGCGCACGTCATCGACGAGGCGCTCGCGGTGCAGCGCGGCACCGATCACGCCGGCGGCGGTCTCGAGCGCGGCCAACTCGGAAGCATCAATGGCCCGCTGCTGGCGGGTGTTGTCGAAGCCCACCACCCCGATGAACTCGCTCGCCACGAAGATCGGCACGATCGCCTTGGTCTTGGTGCCGACGCCCTCGATGCCCGATGTTGTGTGGCCGCCAGGGGTCTCGTTCGGGCTCAGGCAGACGCTGCGTCCGGCGCGCAGCTGTGCGAACACGCCGGAGAAGTCACGCTCGTCGCACGAGAAACTGCATGCCTCCGTGAGGTACGGCGTCACGCCCGGCCCCGTCCACTCGCTCGCCACCGCGAGCAGCGGTTCGCCTTGCGGACCGGTGCGCGTTTCCATGACGCTGACGCGATCGACGTGGGCAGCCTCCCCGATCAGCCCCAGCACACGCGGGATGGCCGCGCGCACGTCGGGCGCCTCGAGCAGCAGGCGGCTCGCCGTGGCGGAAGCGGTCAGCAGCCGCTCGCGCCCCCGCAGCGACTCGTTGATCTCGCTGAGCTTTTCCGCACAGGGGGCGGCTTGGGCGTCCGGTTCCAGGAGGGCCACATTCGCGTTCATGTCGGGCGGTACTCGCAGGCTTTCCAAGGGCAGATCGGAAAGTCTAGCGCGCCGCGCACGTGTTCTGCCGCTACGGCCCACTCTCTCTATCTTAAGGGGGAGCGGGGCGGGCTCGCCCTCGGCCACTGCCGCGCGCGCCTCCCGGGCTACTTCCGGCCGCATACGACTGTGATCCTATTGTGAATCAAAGGCTTAGGCACCGGCCTGCCTGACGTAAGTTGGCAGGGGCGCCATTTCCCAGCCACCGCCCAGGGACTTGTAGACGGCGATCAGGCTGGTCGCCGCATCGGTGCGTACCTGCGCGAGGCGGTCTTCCGCCGCCAGCTGGGTGCGCTCGGCATCGAGCACTTCAAGGAAATCCACCATGCCCCCCTCGTAGCGGGTGCGCGCAATGCGCGCTGCCGTCAGGCTCTCCCGGGCCGCATCCTGCGCGTCCTTGAGACTGTCGCGGGTGCGGGCATGGGTGACGAGCGCATCCTCCGTCTCTTCCAGCGCGCGCAGCACGGTCTGCTCGTAGCCGGCGAGCGCCACGTCGGCACGGGCCCGGCTGCCTGCGATCTGCGCTCTCACCCGCCCCAGATCAAACGCCGCCCAGGAGATGGCGGGCCCGATCACGTAGCCGCGGCTGGATGCCTGGCCCAGGTAACCGGGCTCGGTGGCGGCGTAGCTGAAATTGCCGGTGAACGTGACCTTCGGGAACAGGTCGCCGATCGCCACACCGACGCGCGCGGTCGAGGCGGCGAGCGAGCGCTCGGCGACACGGATGTCGGGCCGGCGGCGCAGGAGCCCGGCCGGATCTCCAACGGATGCGATCTGCGGCAGTTCCGGCAGCTCGCGCGGCGGTGTCAGGAGGTCGTTGAGCGCGTTGGGCTCGCGGCCGGTGAGTACCGCGAGGCGGTGAATGGAGCGCGCGATCTGCGCCTGGAGCGGTCCGATCGTGGCGAGCGTGGTAGACAACTGTGAGCGTGCGCGCGAGGTGTCGAGCTCGGTGCCGCGGCCGGCATCGAGCCGCACCTGGGTGAGGCCCGCCGTCTCGCGCTGGTTGTCGACATTGCGCCGCGCGACGGCGAGCTGGGTCTGCACGCCGCGCAGCTCGAAGTAGGTGCGCGCCACTTCCGCAGTCACCGACACCTGGGCATCGCGTAAAGTTGCCTCCGCGCCCTGAACTTCTGCGTGCTGCGCCTCAACGCCGCGGCGCACGCGGCCGAAGAAGTCGAGCTCCCAGAATGCATCGAAGCCCGCCTGGTAGAAATGCCCCGCCAGCGGCGCGCTGGTCGGACTGTCGACCGCGGGGAATCGCTCCTTGGTGTAGCCGCCGGCGGCGGTGACCGTGGGCGCGAGATCGAACCCGGCTTCGCGACGTAGCGCGCGCGCCTCGAGGAGTCGGCCCAAGGCCATGCGCAGGTCGTGATTCGCGTCCAGCGCCTCATCCACCAGACGGTCCAGGGTGTCATCGCCGAACTGCGTCCAGAACTTCCCCTGGGCGTCCGCGGTGGAGAAGGCGCCGTCCCTGGCACCATCGAACTGCGGCGCGACTTGGCTGTCGGGCTTCACGTAGTTGGGTCCCACCGCGCAGCTGGCGAGCGCGGCGCTCAACAGGATCACGGACCCGCGCAGGATGTTCAGGTTGGTCATGCTTCGATCTCCGGGGCGGCGAGCTGAGCTAAGGGGGCGGGCGCCGCCGGGCGCGCCGCGGCGCGCCGCACGAACACGTAGAACACCGGGGTCAGCAGCAGGCCAAAGGCCGTCACCCCCAGCATGCCCGCGAACACCGTGACGCCGAGCGCGTGCCGGACCTCAGCTCCGGCGCCGGAGGCCAGCATCAGCGGCACCACGCCCATGATGAAGGCCATCGAGGTCATGAGGATGGGGCGCAGCCGCAGGTGCGCGGCCTCAAGCACGGCGGATTTCGCATCACGGCCGCGGTCCTCCTGCAGATGCTTGGCGAACTCCACGATCAGGATGGCGTTCTTGCAGGCGAGGCCGACGAGCACCAGGAGCCCGATCTGCATGAAGATGTTGTTGTCACCATGGTCGAGCCGCACGGCCGTGATCGCAGGCAGCAGGCACATCGGCACGATGAGAACGATCGCCAGCGGCAGGGTGAGGCTCTCGTACTGCGCGGCGAGCACCAGGAATACGAACAGCACGCACAGCGGGAACACCAGAATCGCCGTGTTGCCCGAGATGAGCTGCTGGTAGGCGAGGTCGGTCCACTCGTACGACATGCCGCGGGGCAGTGTCTGGTCGAGGATCTTCGACATCGCGCCCTGCGCCTGCCCCGAGCTGAACCCCGGCGCGGGGCCGCCGTTGATGTCTGCCGCGCGATAGGCGTTGTAGCGCTGCACGACATCGGGGCCGAAGGAGTGGGCGACTTTGATCACCGAGCCCAGCGGCACCATGTCGCCGCTCGCGTTGCGCGTCTTCAGCGGCAGCACGTCATCCAGCTGGGAGCGAAACGGGGCGTCCGCCTGCGCCACCACCTGGTAGGTGCGGCCGTAGCGGTTGAAGTCATTGACGTAGAGCGAGCCGAGATACACCTGCAGTGTCTCGAACACATCCGAGAGCCTGACGTTCTCGCGTTTCACCTTGACGCGATCGACGTCGATGTTAAGTTGCGGAACGTTGATCTGGTAGGTGCTGAACGCGCCGCCGAGGGCGGGGTCTTTATTTGCCTTGCCGAGGGCGTCCGACAGTGCGCTGAAAAGCGCCTCCGGCCCCGCATCCGCTCGATCCTCCACCTGCAGCTTGAATCCGCCGAGCGTTCCCAGGCCGATCACCGGCGGCGGCGTGACGACCATGACGAACGCGTCCTGGATGGACGCAAGCTTGGCGTTCAGAGCCGCCGCGATGGCGTGGCCCGACAAAGCCCGCGAGTTGCGCTGCGGGAAGTCATCGAGCGGAAAGAAGATGAGTCCGGCGCTCGAGCTCTGGGTGAATCCATTGACAGACATGCCCGCGAACTCCACCGCATGAGCCACGCCGGGCTGCTTGAGTCCGATCTCGGCGATCCGCCGTGTGACGGCCTCGGTGCGGTCGAGTGAGGCGGCCGGCGGCAGTTGCGCGACCGCGACCAGGTACTGCTTGTCCATGTCCGGGATAAAGCCCCCCGGCACGGCCTGGAAGCCGAACCAGGTTAGCACGATGAGCCCGCCGTAAATGGCCAGCGCAATGCCGCCGTGTCTCATCGTGATCCGCAGCGCGCCCGAATAGTTGTCGCCTGCCCGGGCGAAGCCGCGATTGAAGCGCTGGAAGAATCGGCCGAGGATGCGGTTCATCACCCGCGCGAGGGTGTCGGGCCTGGCGCCGTGGGGCTTGAGCAGCACCGCCGCGAGCGCGGGCGAGAGGGTCAGCGAGTTGAAGGCCGAGATCACCGTGGAGATGGCGATGGTGAGCGCGAACTGCCGGTAGAACTCGCCGGTGAGGCCGCTCACGAACGCAACCGGCCCGAACACGGCGACCAGAACCAGCGTGATGGCGATGATCGGACGACTCACCTCGCTCATCGCCACCTTGGTGGCTTCACGTGGCGAGAGGCCTTCGGCTATATGGCGCTCGACGTTCTCGACGACGACGATGGCGTCGTCCACCACGATGCCTATAGCCAGCACCAGCCCGAACAGCGACAGGGTGTTGATGGAGAAACCGAACGCCAGCAACACCGCGAAGCTGCCGATCACCGATACCGGCACCGCGATCAGGGGAATCAGTGAGGCGCGCCAGGTCTGCAGGAAGAGGATGACCACCAGCACGACCAGAGCCACGGCTTCCAGCAGCGTGTGCACGACCGCCTCGATAGACTGGCGCACGAACTGCGTGGGGTCATAAAGAATGCCGTAGTCCATGCCCTCCGGAAAGTTCTTCTTGAGCTCCTCCATCGTCTTGCGGACGCTGGTGGAGAGCTCCAGCGCGTTCGCACCGGGGGACTGGAACACCGGGATCGCGAGCGAGGGTTTGTTGTCGAGGAGACTGCGCACACCGTAGGCCTGCGCGCCCAATTCGACGCGCGCAATATCGCCCAGCCGCACGACCTGCCCGTCGGCACCGGTCTTGACGATGATGTCGCGGAATTGCTGCTCGTCGGTGAGGCGCCCGGCCGCGTTGAGCGCGATCTGAAATTCCGCGCTGCTCGAGGGCGGAGCGCCCAACTGTCCGGCGGCAACCTGGACGTTCTGCTCGCGGATCGAGGCCACGGCATCCCCGGCGGTCAGATTGCGCGCCGCAAGCTTCTGTGGATCGAGCCACACCCGCATCGAGTAGTCGCCACCGCCGAAGACCTGCACATCGCCCATGCCCGGCAGTCGTGCCAGCACATCCTTGATGTTCAGTACCGCGTAGTTGCGCAGGTAGAGCGAGTCGTAGCGCCCGCTGGGCGAGGTGAGGTTGACGACCAGGGTGAGATTGGACGAGGCCTTGACCGTGTTGACTCCGAGACTGCGCACTTCCTCGGGCAGGCGGGGCAAGGCCTGCGCGACACGGTTCTGCACCTGGACCTGGGCGCGATCGATGTCCGCGCCGATGCGGAACGTCACTGTCAGCGTCAACGAGCCGTCCATCGTGGAGGTCGAAGACATATAGAGCATGTCCTCGACGCCCACGATCGCTTGCTCGAGGGGTCCCGCTACCGTGTCGGCGATGACCTTGGGATTCGCGCCCGGATAGGAAGCGTGCACGACCACGGACGGCGGCACGACTTCCGGGTACTCGCTGATCGGTAGCTTGAAGAGCGCGATCAGACCCGCGATCGTGATGAACGCCGAGATGACACCGGCGAAGATCGGGCGCTCGATGAAGAAGTTGGAGAGGTTCATCAGCGCGCCGCGCTGCCGGCAGCCGGGTCGGTGGTATTGCTGGCCAGCAAGGCTGCGTCCTCACCGGGTCGCCGCGTGCCCATGGCGACGCGCTGCGGCGCGACCTGCGCACCCGGGCGCACGCGCTGCAGGCCGTTTACGACGATGGTCTCGCCGGGCGCAAGTCCCGACTGCACCACGCGCAGCCCGTCGATGACCGGACCCAGTTGCACCGGCCGGTACTCGACCTTGTTGCCGGCACCCACTACCAGCACGTAGCGCACGGTCTGATCGGTGCCGATCGCGCTGTCGTTGATGAGGATGGCTTCGTGCTGCCCGCTACCCATCAGTCTTATGCGGGCGAAAAGGCCCGGGGTGAACACCCGATCGCGGTTGTCGAGCAGCGCGCGGTTGCGGATGGTGCCCGTGGCAGGATCCAGTGCGTTGTCGACGAACACTATGACCCCCGGGTGCGGATAGCCGTTCTCATCGGCCAACCCCACCAGCACGGGGTTGCGCGCCTCGCGGGAGCTGGCGCGTGCCGCGTCGCGCGCGAGCTTGGTGTACTTCAGATACTCCTGCTCGTCGCCGTCGAAGCTCACGTAGATCGGATCGAGCGACACCAGAGTCGTGAGCGGCGTCTGCCCGTTGGTGACGAAGTTGCCGCTGGTGACCAGAGCCCGGCTGATGCGCCCGGAGATGGGCGCCGTCACGCGCGTGAAGGTGACGTTGAGGGCGGCGGCATCGAGCGCCGCCTGCGCGGCTTCCACGTTGGCTTGCGCCTGCTCGCGCCCGGCCGTGCGCGTGTCGTATTCCTCTTGCGAGATCGCATGCTGGGCGAGGAGACTCGTCGCGCGCTCGCGCTCGGACTTGGCGAGCACCAGCTGCGAGCGCGCTTGGGCGAGCCCGGCGCGCGCCTTGTCGCGCTCCGCCTCGTAGGGGCGCGGGTCGATGACGAACAGCACGTCGCCCTTTTTGACTTCGCTCCCCTCGGTGAAGTTGACCGAGGAGATGTAACCCGAGACGCGCGGCCGGATCTCGACGCGCTCGACTGCCTCGAAGCGGCCGGTGAACTCATCGGACTCCGTCACCTTGCGCGAGATGACCGGCGCGACGCTCACCTGCGGCAGCGGCGCGGCTTTGGGCTCGGCCGCCCCGTTGCGAGCGCAGCCGCTCACGATCAACGCAGTGGCGGAAGCGGCGGCGAGCAATATAAGAGAGTGGCGCATGCGTTCTCCCATCCGTAGTTGTGATTCCAAAAGACCGTCGCCGCCCGTGGGTCAGCGCCGAGGGGGTATTCTTGTGTGCGGGGCACCGTCCGCATATGCATCGGCAGGAGAGCCAAGGACGTGTCCGCCGAGGGGCGCGCGACTGCCTCGCATGAGTGAGTAGGGGTTCGCGACAAGGCGGCGGGGAAACCTGACGCGCCCAGCACCCGGGACGGAGGAGCTCAGGGAATCAAGGGGTTAGAGCGGCGATTGCTTGACGGCCTGTGCGCGGGCCGGTCTAATACGCGCCCTTCCGTCCCCGGCGGCCAGGTAGCTCAGTTGGTAGAGCAGCGGACTGAAAATCCGCGTGTCGGTGGTTCGATTCCGCCCCTGGCCATACCTCGCTCCTAAGCGGTTGATCTATAAAGACAACCCTGTCGCCCGACGCCCGATGTGGTCCACAACTGGTCCACAAAACAGGGCACGGAACCGTGGGCAAACCCAGACGGCGCATTGCCGGATACCTTCTGAGACGCAGATCCGGCTGCTACTTCCGCTTTCGATTACCAACTGAGATCCAGTCGATTCTCGGCCGCGAGGAGATTCGATTTAGCTTGCTCACGACGAATACGGATCGTGCACGCGAGCGCATTGGTGTGGCACTTCCGGACGTATTCGCTATACGGCGCTTGAGCAAGCAGATGAAAGAACTGACGACAGAGGAGGCGCGACGGGCTGCGACGTTTGCCGTCGGGCGCCTCGTTAACACGCTCCATCAGTCCAGGGCTGCTTGGGAGCGCCATGGCGAGTCGTCGTCCCCCGGAATGTGCGAAGACCTACTTTCTCGAGAGGCATTTGGGTT
>JBGPKC010000047.1:0-25515 GCA_041485725.1 Steroidobacteraceae bacterium | reverse complement strand
TTCCTCGCGGGCGGACGTGGGTGTTGGCGCCCGCTTCGGCCACGGCGGAAGGAGGGTGGCGTTCGTGTTGGTGGCGTCGGACGGGGTTGTGCAGCCGGCGATAGGGGTGCTGGGCGCCGCGGGCGCGGGCGCGGCCAGCGGCTATGTGCTGACCCCCGGGGTGGCGGGCCGGCTGGCCGGCGCGCTCTCCATGGCGGCGGGGGAATATGTCTCGGTGCGTTCGCAGCGCGAGATGTACGAATACCAGATTGCGCTCGAACGCGAGGAGCTCGCCGAATACCCGCAGGAGGAGGCGGAAGAGCTGGCGCTCATTTACCAGGCGCGCGGCATGGATCTCACCCGGGCGCGCGAGCTGAGCCAGGCGTTGCTGGCGCGCCCGCAACAGGCCCTCGATGTGCTCGCGCGCGAGGAGCTCGGCCTCAACCCCGATGACCTGGGCTCCCCGTGGCGCGCGGCCGGCGTCTCATTCGTCGCGTTCGCAGCCGGCGCCGCCCTGCCGCTCATCCCCTTCCTCACAGGTCTCGCCGGCGCGCGCGCCATCGCGACCGTGGCCGGGGTCACGCTCACCGCCCTGTTCGCTGTCGGCCTGGGACTGTCGCTGTTCACCGGCCGCCATGCGCTGCGCGGCGCGCTGCGTATGGTGCTGATCGGCGGCGGCGCGGGCGCGGTGAGCTTCTGCGTCGGGCGGGCGCTCGGCGTCGCGATCGGCTGACCGGCTTGGGGCTTGAAAACGTGGCTCCCGGCCCCACGCTGGCGAGGGTAAGGCTGTAACGGTAGAGTGGCCGTTGCCGAATCCCTTTAGCCTCAACCCCTTATCTTCATCTTCACCGAAGGTTCCATAGCCGCCATGAAGCGCATCGTGTTGTTCCTCGCGACCAACCTCGCCGTGGTCCTGGTGCTGTCGGTCGTGGCCCGCCTGCTCGGGCTCGACGTCTGGCTGGCCGCGCATGGCACCGGCCTCGGGGGCCTGCTGGTGTTCGCGGCGTTCTTCGGCTTCGGCGGCGCGTTCATCTCGCTCGCCATGTCGAAGTGGATGGCGAAGATGACCATGGGCGTGCGCGTCATCGGGCCCTCGGGCGATGCCACCGAGCAATGGCTGCTCTCCGTGGTGGAACGTCACGCCCGCGCCGTGGGCGTCGGCATGCCCGAGGTCGGGATCTTCGATTCCCCGGAACCGAACGCCTTCGCCACCGGCGCCAGCCGTAACGCCGCGCTGGTCGCGGTCAGCAGCGGACTCCTGCAGCGCATGAACCGCCAGCAGATCGAGGCGGTGCTCGGCCACGAAATGACGCACGTCGCCAACGGCGACATGGTGACCCTGACGCTGGTGCAAGGCGTGCTCAACACCTTCGTGATCTTCCTGTCACGCGTCATCGGCAACATCATCGACCGCGCCCTGTTCCGCTCCGACGATGGGCGCGGCATCGCCTCCTTCGTCACCGTCATCGTCCTGCAGCTGTTGCTCGGAATCCTCGCCAACATGATCGTCATGTGGTTCTCACGGCGGCGCGAATTCCGCGCCGACCGCGGCGGAGCGCAGCTCGCGGGCACCGGCAACATGATCGCCGCGCTCGAGGAGCTCAAGCGGGTGCACGAGCCGCTGCCCTCGCAGCAGTTCGCCGCCTTCGGAATCGCCGACGGCAGCATGGCGGGCGGCCTGCGGCGCCTGTTCATGAGCCACCCGCCGCTGCCGGAGCGCATCGCCGCGTTGCGCGCGCTCGGGTCCCTTTGACGCCGGCGGCGGCGGACTTCAGCGAAGCGCTGCGCGAGATCCTCGGCGCCGACGGATTGCTGACGGCGGCGGCGGACTGCGCGCCCTTTCTCACCGATCACCGCCGGCTCTATCAGGGCGCGGCTCTCGCCGTGGCGCTGCCGCGCTCGGTCGCGCAGGTCTCGCAGCTGCTGTCGCTGTGCCATGCGCGGCGGGTGGGCGTGGTGCCGCACGGCGGCAACACCAGCTACTGCGGCGGCGCGACCGCGGATGAGTCCGGGCGGCAGCTGGTGCTGTCGCTGCGGCGCCTGAACCGCATCCGCAGTCTCGAGGCCGCGAACTACTCGCTCGTTGCGGAGGCCGGCTGCGTGCTCGCGCAGGTGCAACGCGTGGCGGACGAAGCGGACCGCTGCTTCCCGCTCAGCCTCGGCTCGGAGGGCAGCTGCCAGATCGGCGGCAATCTGTCGACCAACGCCGGCGGGGTGAGCGTGCTGCGTTACGGCATGATGCGCGACCTGGTTCTTGGGCTCGAGGTGGTGCTGGCCGACGGGCGCGTACTGCCGGGGCTGTCGGCGCTGCGCAAGGACAACACCGGCTACGACGTGCGCTCGCTGTTCCTCGGCGCGGAAGGCACCCTTGGAGTCATCACCGCGGCAAGCCTCAGGCTGTTCCCGAAGATCCGCGCCCGGGCCACGGCGCTCGCCGCGGTCCCCGAGGTGCGCGCGGCGGTAGAGCTGCTGGCGCGGCTGCGCGAGGCCAGCGGCGATCGCGTGAGCTCCTTCGAGCTCATTCCCCGCATCGGCATCGAGCTCACGACGCGGCACATCGCGGGCGTGAGCGAGCCGCTCGACCGGCCGTATCCGTGGTACGTGCTGTGCGAGCTCGGTGCCAGCCGGGCCGCGGAAGCGCTCGATGCCGTGCTGGAGGAAAC
This sequence comes from Steroidobacteraceae bacterium, assembly GCA_041485725.1. Taxonomy (GTDB): domain Bacteria; phylum Pseudomonadota; class Gammaproteobacteria; order Steroidobacterales; family Steroidobacteraceae; genus 13-2-20CM-66-19. The sequence goes on along the minus strand of JBGPKC010000047.1, from coordinate 22,873 downwards.
GCTCGGCAGCGCGCTCACCGAAGGGCTGGTGCTGGACGCAGCCGTGGCGCGCAGCGAGCGCCAGCGCGCCGCGCTCTGGAAGCTGCGCGAGAGCATTCCGGAGGCGCAGCGCCTGGAGGGTGCGGGTCTGAAGCATGACGTCTCGGTTCCGGTCGGGGCGCTGGCGGAATTCGTGACGCGCGCCTCGCAGTGGGTGAGCGCCAACGTTCCGGACGGGCTGCTGGTCGCCTATGGCCATGTCGGCGACGGCAACCTGCACTTCAACGTGAGCGCCGCGCCGGGAACGCAGCGCGATCGTTTCCTGGCGCGCGAGGAGCCGGTACGGCGCGCCATCCACGACCTGGTGAGCGAGTTCGGCGGCAGCTTCAGCGCCGAGCATGGCATCGGGCGACTCAAGGTCGGCGAGCTCGAGCGCTACACTTCCCCGGTCGAGCTCGCGCTCATGCGCGCCGTGAAGCGCGCGTTCGACCCGCACGGCATCATGAATCCGGGCAAGGTCCTGCGCGAACAATGAAGGAGCGATGGATGATCTACGCTCGCGTGGCAGCCTGCGCCTGGCTGCTCAGCGCTGTGGCGGCCTGCAGCCAGCGCGGCCCCGCAGGCGCGGCTCCAGCGACCGCAATCGCGGCCGCGGGCGCGGGCGACGACGAAGGTCCGCGCATCGCCATGTCCCCTGACAACGTGCACATCGAATACCGCGTCTACGGACACGGCGACCCCGCCGTGGTGCTGGTGCACGGCTGGGCGAGCGACGCCAATTACTGGAGCGCCCAGCTCGAGGCCCTCAAGGCACACTACACGGTGGTGGCGCTGAACCTCGCCGGCCACGGGGCTTCCGGCAACAACCGCAGCGACTGGTCGATTGCCAACTACGCGCAGGACGTCGCGGCGGTGGCAAGACCGATCCCAAATTCGCGCCTGGTGCTCGTCGGGCACTCCATGGGAGCTGCGGTGTCGCTGGCGGCAACCCCGCTGATCGGTACGCGCGTGATCGGGGTGATCGCGGTCGAGGCGCTGCGCTCGGTCGGGCTGCCGGCGCTCACGCCGTCTGAAATCGAGCAGCGCATCGCGCCGTTCCGCGCCGACTTCGTAGCCGAGACGCGCAAGCTGGTCACCGGCTCGCTGTTTGCCCGGGACGCGAATCCGGTACTGGTGCAGAAGGTGGCGTACGACATGTCACTCGAGCCCCCCGCGATCGCCATCTCCAGCATGCGCGCGCTTCTGTCGATGGATTTCGCAGCGGTGCTGCCCCGGGTTCACGTGCCGGTGTTCGCTATCAACTCCGATCTGGCGCCGACGGATGCCGCGCGCATCCGCAAATCACTTCCAGACTTTACCCTCGACGTGCTCGACCACAGCGGCCACTTCCTTATGCTGGAAGCGCCGGCGCGCTTCAACCCACTGCTGCTGAAAGACCTCGACGCCCTCAGCGCACGCGCCGCTCACTGAGTGAGTTCGTCCGAATCCGGTACCATCGGGCCGCAACGCACTTCCAGCCAGCCTAACGCGAGCGCGATCTGCTGCGCGCCGATCTGCGCCCACGCGGTCGCGAAGGGAGTGTCGTGGCCCTGCTCCTGCAGCAGCAGGATCAGAGCATCGCGGTCCAGGGCGAACGGCCAGTCGCGACCGTGCAGCGTCAGCTCGAGCGCGCGTCCGTCTGGGGTCACGAAGCGGCTGCGTCCGCCTTCCTCATACACGTCGAGGGTCACGAGCGGCCGCAGATCGCGCGCGGCTCCGCTGGCGGACCAGGCGACGCGGCAGGCGTACAGGCGCGCCTCATTAGGCTCGAAGCGGTTGAAGCCGATCACCTCCTCCTGCAACTCACCATCGTTCTGGCGTAGCGCGCGCCGCCGGTACCAGTACAGGTCCTGGCTGATCACCAGCTGGTAATCGAGGTAGCGCGAGTCGCCGGAGCTGCCATCCACGCAGTGGCGCCCGAGCGTGCCGCCCTGAAACTGGTCGCCGGCCCGCGTCAAAGTCAGATCACAGCCCGGGGAGGCAACCAGGTCGCGCCACGCGAGTCTCGCCGTTAGCGGCGGCCGGTAGTTGAGATGCCTCCAGTGGCGCGGGCGCGCGAAGGTGAACAATCGCACCCGCACCGCATGCGCCGGCGTGCCTGCCGGCTGCAGCTCCAGCAGCAGCTGGCGGCGCGGGTCCTCGGGATCGTCCGCGAGAAACTCCTCCAGATACAGCACGTGCGCGCCGAGCCAGGCGACGTTCACGGGGGCGACGATGGTGCGCACGCGCCGCTCGCTCGTTTGCGGCCACAGCGTAGCGCCGTGGTCGACGCTCATCACCACCTGCTCGCTGGAGTCGCGCACCCCGGACCACAGTCGCTGCAGGGCCTCGACATCGGCGCCGTCCGCCGCCGCCGCGGCAACCAACACTCCAAGGAGCGCAGCCATGACTGTGGCGGCCTGTGGTCGGGGACTTACGAATCCTTCCGGCTGCGGACCAGACCTTCCTGGGCCGCGCTCGCCACCAGCCGGCCATCGCGCGCGAACACGCTGGCCCGGGCGAAGCCGCGCGCGCCGGAAGCGCTCGGGCTCTCCATGGCGTACAGCAGCCAGTCATCCACGCGCAGCGTGCGGTGAAACCACAGGGCGTGATCGATGCTGGCCATCACCAGGGTGGGCTTCCGGAACGAGGTGCCGTGCGGCAGGGTCGCGGTATCGAGCAGGAAGAAATCCGACACGTACGCCAGCAGCCGCCGGTGCAGCATCTCGTCCTCAGCCAGGGCGTCGACGGCGCGGAACCAGATCTGGCGCTCCGGCGGCGCGCGCTGCGGATGCAGGTAGTCGATGCTCTGCACCATACGGAATTCAAACGGACGCGGCTGCTCGAACAAGCGCCGCACCCGCTCCGGCAGGCGCTCGAGCAGCTGTGCCGGCGGACCGCTCGAGTCCGCGAGGCTCTCCGGCGGCGGCACCGGCGGCATCCCGATCTGGTGATCGAAGCCCGCTTCGGTCGCCTGGAACGAAGCGGCCATGTTGAAAATCTGCTGGCCGTGCTGGATGGCCACCACGCGACGGTTCGAGAAACTGTGGCCGTCCAGACTGCGATCGACCTGATAGACGATGGGCGCGTTGCAGTCACCACGCCGCAGGAAGTACGCGTGCAGCGAGTGCACCACGCGTCCCTCGACGGTGGCGGCTGCGGCGCTCAGCGCCTGCCCCAGCACCTGCCCGCCAAACACCTGCGGACTGCCGATGTCGCGGCTCGCGCCGCGGAACAGATTGATCTCGAGCTGCTCGAGCTCGAGCAGCGCCAGCAGATCGGCCAGACGTTGATCCATGGGGCGGTTCGCGCGTGCGCTTCCCTTCAGCCGAACTTTAACGTGCCGTGCATCAGCGCATTATGGCCCGGGAAGGTGCACAGGTACGGGTAGGCGCCGCCTTTCTTGAGGATCGAAGTCGGAAACGTCACGCTGGTAGTCTCGCCGCCGCCGATGGTCTTGGTGTGCGCGAGCACGCGCTTGTCATCAGGCGCCACGTAATCACTCGCCAGCCCCGCTCCCATGCCCGCGGTGGCGACCGCAGCAAGGTCGGTCGCGTTCACCAGCACCCAGTTGTGCCCCATCGCTTCCTTGGGAAGCTTGCCGGTGTGGTGCAGCGTGACCGTGATCTCCTTGCAGGTCGCCGGCGCGCTGAGCTCCGGCTTGTCGTACTGCATCAGGTCGTTGCCGCTGATCTCGAGCTTGCACGGGTCGGCCGCGTGTGCGTACGGGGCCGCGGCGAGTGCGCCGAGCACGGCGGCGGCGGCGAGGGTGTTGCGCATCAGGTTCATCGTGGCGTCCTCCTTTGGGGGCAACATCAGTCCGGCACTCCCAGACGCTTGTGCATCACCGGGCTGGTGGTTGTGTACTGCAGGAACTGTTTCTTCTGCGGATACAGATGATGCTGGATCGCGAACGCGGCCAGTGCCGCCTCGTGGAACCCGGACAGGATCAGCTTCTTCTTTCCCGGGTAGGTGTTGATGTCACCCACCGCGAATACTCCCGGCAGGCTGGTCTGGAACTTCTCGGTGTCGACAGTGAGGGCCTTCTTTTCCAGCGCCAATCCCCACTCCGCGATCGGTCCGAGCTTCGGGTGCAGGCCGAAAAACACCAGCAGCTGATCGGCTGCCAGCGCCTGGAGCGCGCCGTCGGGGGTGCGGATGTTGACACCGCGCAGCGCGCCATCGTTGACGATCAGCGAGTGCGGCAGCGCCTCGACGCAGCGCATTCGCGCGGCCGCCACCTGCTCCTGCATCCGGGCAACCGAGGCGGGCGCGGCGCGGAACTCGGGCCGGCGGTGCACCAGCACCAGGCTCGCGGCCCGTGGCAGCAGCTCGAGCGTCCAGTCGAGCGCCGAGTCGCCACCACCGAAGATCACCAGATGCTTGCCCGCCAGCTCGGCGGCACTCTTCACCCGGTACTGGATGGTGCTGCCTTCGAAAGCGTCCGCGCCCTCGAGTGCCACGCGCCGCGGCTGAAAGGAGCCGACGCCCGCCGCGATCACGACGGTGCCGGCGTCGAAGCTGACGCCGCCCGCGGTGCGCAGGTGGAAGCGCCCGGTTTCGCGAGGCTCGAACTCCACCACTTCGTGGCCGAGGTGCAGCTGCGGTTTGAAGGGCCTGATCTGTTGCATGAGCCGGTCGACCAGCTCCTGGGCGCCGCACACCGGCAGCGCCGGAATGTCGTAGATCGGCTTGTCGGGGTACAGCTCCGCGCACTGTCCGCCGGGGTGCTGCAGCGAATCCACCACCTGGGCGCTGATCCCGAGCAGCCCCAGCTCAAACACCTGGAACAGCCCGCAGGGACCTGCGCCGATGATGACGGCCTCGGTGGTGATCGCGGCTGCGGCGGTGGCAGGGGTTGGAATCTGGCTCAAGGCGCTCGCTTTCGCACGGGAAGTTGCGGCAAGGCATTGTAGAGGGTCTGCTGCCCCCTCGCATGAGGCCTACCCCGGAAGAGGCGCAAAGGGTGCGCGCCGCTCGCGGCCGGCCGTATAGTACGCGCTGCCGCGCGCGGTGAGCGCGCGCCAACTCGAGCGGTGCGCTTATTTCGCGGCGTGCTCCGGTGCAGGGGGTGCAATGATCAAGCTCAGCGTCAACGGCAAGGACACCGAAGTCGATGTCGATCCCGACGCGCCGCTGCTGTGGGTGCTGCGCGACACGCTGGGCCTGACCGGCACCAAGTTCGGCTGCGGTATGGCCTTGTGCGGTGCGTGCACCGTACACCTGGATGGGCAGCCAATCCGCTCGTGCGTCACGGCTGTGAACGCCGTCGGCGCGAGGCGCGTGACCACCATCGAGGGTCTGTCGCCCGATCGCAGCCATCCGGTACAAAAGGCCTGGATCGAGCTGGACGTCCCGCAATGCGGCTATTGTCAGTCCGGTCAGATCATGTCGGCGGCGGCCCTGCTGGCGCACACCGCGGAGCCTTCGGATGCCGACATCGACACCGCGATGTCCGGCAATCTGTGCCGCTGCGGCACCTACCAGCGCATACGCGCCGCGATCCATCGCGCCGCACGACTGAAAGCCGGCGGCTGATCTGCAGTACTGAAGTCTCACCCGCCAGTCTCAAGCCAAGCTAAGGGGAAGCGCCTTGACGTCGAACGCCGAACTGCACGCCCGCCGCCAGCAAGCCGTCCCGCGTGGCGTCACCAACTCGCTCGCGGTGTACGCCGAGCGTGCCGCCAACGCCGAGATCTGGGACGTCGAGGGCCGACGCTATATCGACTTCGCCAGCGGCATCTCGGTACTCAACACCGGCCACGTGCACCCGAAGGTGCAGCGGGCGGTCGCGCGGCAGCTGGAAAAGCTCATGCATGCCTGCTTTCAGGTGACGCCGTACGAGAGCTACATCGCGCTCGCGGAGCAGTTGAACGCGCTCGCCCCGGGCGCCAGTCCCAAGAAGACCATATTCCTGACCACCGGCGCGGAGGCGGTCGAGAACGCCATCAAGATCGCGCGCTTTCATACCAAGCGCTCGGGCGTGATCGCGTTTTCGGGCAGCTTCCACGGCCGCACGCTGGCGTGCGTGAGTCTCACCGGCAAGGTGCAACCCTACAAGGCCGGCTTTGGGCCGATGCTGCCGGAGATCTACCACCTGCCCTACCCGATGCTGTATCACGGCGTCACGCCCGAGCATTCGCTGCAGGCGCTCGAGCAGCTGTTCAAGGCGGACGTGGACCCGGCGCGCGTGGCGGCCATCATCATCGAGCCGGTGCTGGGGGAAGGCGGATTCTATGCGGCGCCGTCCGAGTTCCTGCGGCGGCTGCGCAGCCTGTGCGACAGCCACGGCATCGTCCTGATCGCCGACGAGATCCAGTGCGGATTTGGCCGCACCGGGCGGATGTTCGCGATCGAGCACGCGGGCGTCGAGCCGGATCTCATCACTATCGCCAAGAGCGTGGCCGGCGGCGTACCGCTGTCGGCCGTGACCGGCAAGGCCGACATCATGGACGCGCCGGGCCCGGGCGGGCTGGGCGGGACCTTTGCCGGCTCGCCGCTCGCGTGCGCCGCGGGGCTGGCGGTGCTCGAGGTGCTGCGCGAGGAACAGCTGCTGAAGCGCGCGCAGGAGATCGGGCGCTTCCTGAGCTCGCGCCTGAAGGGGCTGCAGGTGCGCTTTCCGTGTGTGGGCGAAGTGCGGGCGCTCGGCGCCATGGTGGCCGTCGAGTTGGTGAAGAACTCGCGCGCCGATGCGCCGGACCCGGATCTAACCAAGGCACTGGTGCAGGCCGCCGGCCGGCGCGGGCTGGTGATTCTGTCCTGCGGGATCTACTCCAACGTGATCCGCTTCCTCGCACCGCTGACGATCTCCGACACTCACCTCAAGGAAGGCTGCCAGCTGTTCGAGCTGGCGCTGGACGAGGTGGCGGGCGCAGGGCTGAAAGCGAAAGCCGCGGTCTGACTCGCCCCCACTAAGCGCGCGGGCGCGGCGCCCTCACGCGCGGCCGGCGTTAGCGTCGGTGGGGGTGTGGAAGTACTCGCTGTCGGAAGCTAACTGTCCGATGAGGCGGTTCAATTCCGCCATGCGGCCCTGTGCGGTACTGATGGGCATGCAGTCCTGGCAGCGCGGATCGCCGCACGGCTGACGCGAATACAACCAGTACTGGATCGCACCCGCGAGCAACCCGTCGGCGATGTCCCACAGGTCGGCGTCCTTATCCTTGTCTGCGATCCGGTTGCCCAGATCGACCGCCTTCGAAAAGGCCGCGTCAAAGGTATCAGCAAGCTCGGTCATGCTCTCGGCCGCCCTTCATCGTTGGCGCCTAGTATATGGCAAAGAACGTGACGACCGACACGGACCCAAGCCGCACGGGCCTGATCGCGCCGCCGCGCGTGTCCTTTATGCGATGCCGGCCACGGAAGCGCGGCGACTGGCGCGCGCATCATGCGGCAGTCGACTGAGAACAGTTTCTCACCTGCCGGCAGCGGCTTATGTCGCATGCACAAACCGATCACTGAGACCGCGTGGCCCGGCGCGCCGCACCCGACGCCCGCGCCACGCGCAGCGCGCGGCTGGCGCTGGCGCGGCCCGCGACTGGGGATTGGCTGGCGCCTCGGCCTCGGCCTTGCCGCGGTCACGACCGTGCTGGTGCTCGGCGAGGTGCTGGCCGCGCGCACCACCCGCGAGGCGCTCGCGGCGGTTCGCAGCATGCAGAATGAGCACGAGCCGCTCGCCAACAGCGCCAACGCCGTGCTGGAAAAACTCCTCGCCTACGATCGTGCGGTCGATGAGGACATGCAGGCGCACAGCCCGGACGATTTCAGCACCCTCACTCAGGCAGGCGACGCGCTCGAAGCGGCGGTCGCCGACTACTTCGGCAGTTCGCCGGCACCGCCGGTCACGGCGAACGGCACCGGCCTGCGCCTTCAGCTCACCCGCCACATCGCCAACGCGCGCCAGCTCGCCAGCCGCGCCGCGCAGCGCGCGCAGTGGGTCGCGGAGCGCCAGGCGGCCCTCAACCAGGTCTACCAGCGGGTAACCTCCGCCGGCGGCTCGGGACTGGCCATCAACGGCACACAGGTGGTGGCGCGACGCTCGCTCGCCGAGCTCGGGGAGGCCTTCAACGCGGTGCGCGGCAACGTCGCCACGCCCGCCGTGATGGCGCAGCGCGAGCGTGACTTCAGGGCGGTGGTGAATGCGCACTCCGCGGAGTTCGAGGGCTCCCCCGGACGGGCCTGGCTCAGCCTGGTGCGGCAGGACTTCGCGCAGGCCGCGCGCCTGCGGCTGGAGATCGAGCGCTATGACGCGCAGAGCGGGCCGCAATGGCACAGCCTGCGCGAGGACAGCGCCGCCCTCACCGTGGGCGTGCAGCAGCAGTTGCAGATGCCCGCGCGGCTGGGCCTGCTGCAGGCGGCGCAGCATGCCGCCACCGCGGCGGAACAGGCCGAGCATACGCTCAGGATTACCGCGGCCGCGGTGCTGGGGTTGGTGCTGCTGGTGTCCCTGCTGCTGGCGGTGAGCATCAGTGTGCCGGTGCGCCGCCTCACCGCGGCCACGCGGCGGCTCGCCGGTGGCGACCGCGCTGCACGTGCGCCGCGCGGCGGCTCGGCGGAAATCGACGAGCTCGCCGAATCCTTCAACACCATGGCCGACCGCATCGCGCACGCGGAAGCGGAGCTGCGCGCTCACCAGGCGGAGCTCGAGCGCCACGTCGCCGAGCGTACCCAGCAGCTGCATCACCTCGCGCACCACGATCCGCTGACGCAGCTGCCCAACCGCCGCAAGCTGGCGGCGCACCTGGAGAGTGCGCTGGCGTGCGCCGGAACCCAAAAGCGCCTGGCGCTGCTGTTCGTGGATGTGGACAACTTCAAGTCGATCAACGACACCCTGGGTCACAGCTTCGGCGATCGGGTGCTGCAAACCATCGCCGAACGCCTGCACACCGCCACCGGGCCCACCGGCCTGCTGGCGCGCCTGGGAGGCGACGAGTTCACGGTGCTGCTCGAGGATGTGCAATCGACCGACGAGGTCGAGAGCCGCGCGGCACAGATCGTCACTACGCTGCAGGAGCCGCTCATTGTCGACGGCCGCGTGCTCACCACCAGCGCCAGCGTCGGCGCGAGCCTGTACCCCGATCACGCGGCGGACGCGGAAGGGCTGCTGCGCGCCGCGGACGTGGCCTTGTTCCGCGCCAAGGAGCTGGGACGCAACCGCTTCGCCCTCTACAGTCCGGCACTCTACGATGCCGCGGCGCAGCGTTTCCGGCTCGAGCAGTCGCTGCGCCGCGCGGTCGAGGCCGGCGACCTGCTGCTCATGTACCAGCCCCAGGTCGCGCTGCACACCTTCGAGTCGACGGGGGTTGAGGCGCTGCTGCGCTGGCGCAAACCTGACGGCCGCATCGCCACCGCCACCGAGTTCATCCACGTGGCCGAGAAGACCGGCCTCATTCACGAGCTGACCGACTGGATATTGCACACCGCGGCTGCGACCGCCGCGGCGTGGCGCGCGGCAGGGTGGCACCACGCCAGCGTGGCGATCAACGTCTCGCCGCCGCAGTTTTTCGAGAGCGACTTCGTGGATCACGTGGCGCGCACGCTGGAAGCCACCGGGCTGCCCGCCAGCGCGCTCGAGCTGGAGATCACCGAGACGGTCTTTCAGACCGGCGCCGCCACCGTCGAGTCGCTGCGCCGGCTGCGTACGCTGGGCGTGGCGATCGCGCTGGATGATTTCGGCATTGGCTACTCCTCGCTCACCTCACTCGAGCAATTGCCCATCTCGCGCGTGAAGCTCGACCGGCTGCTGGTTGCGGGCGTGGACACCAACCCGCGCTCCGGAGCGATCGTACGCTCCATCGTCGCCTTGTGTCACGGCCTGGGTCTGCAGGTGGTGGCGGAGGGCGTCGAGAGAACGGCGCAACTGGAGTTTCTGTCGCGCTGCGGTCCGATCAGCGCGCAGGGCTTCCTGCTGGGCCAGCCGGTCGAAGCGAACGCCGCCCACGCCGAAGCGCAGGCCGCCAGCGCGCGCGTGCGGCTGGCCCTGGAAGCGGCCGCGCAGCTGCCGCGTCGCGAGGCCGGCGAATCGCTGGTGTTCGTCGGCAGCTCGGGTCGGCGGCGCGCCACCTGAGGGTAAGGCAACCGCCGGCCGGGCGCGTCGGCTGGGCGCGCCGCGCGCTGTTCCTCTGCGCGGCGCACCAGAACTAAAACTTCCTCCAATGTAGGTCCTGCGGCCCATCCCAGCACGGCCGCACGCGACTTGCTAGACTTCCCACGTGCTGCTGACGGAACAGGACATCTATCACTTCCGCGAGGGCACTTACTTCCGGGCGTACGAGAAGCTCGGAGCCCATGCGGTGCGCGCCACGGAGGGCGCGCCTTACGACACGCGCTTCGCCGTATGGGCGCCGAACGCGGCCGCGATCACGATCGTCGGCGACTTCAACGGCTGGGATCGCCGTCGCCATCCGCTGAAAGCCCGCGCGGATTCCTCCGGAATCTGGGAAGGGACGGTGGCCGGTGTGGGACCGGGCGCGCTCTACAAGTACCACATCGCCTCGCAGCAAGCCGGCTACACGGTCGATAAGTCCGACCCGTACGCGTTTCGCGCCGAGCTGCCGCCGCGCACCGCCTCGGTGGTGTGGGATCTGGGCTTTGAATGGCACGACGCGGACTGGATGCGGCGCCGCGCGCACGCCAACGCACTGGGCTCGCCCTGGTCGATCTACGAGCTGCACCTGGGCTCGTGGCGGCGCGTGCCGGAGCAGCACGACCGCTACTTGAACTACCGCGAGCTCGCGCACGCGCTGGGTGACTACGTGACGGCACTCGGCTTCACGCACGTGGAGTTGCTGCCGGTGATGGAGCATCCGTTCTACGGCTCCTGGGGCTACCAGGTCACCGGCTACTTCGCGCCCAGCAGCCGCTACGGCACGCCGCAGGACTTCATGTACTTTGTCGAGCACCTGCACCAGCGCGGCATTGGCGTGATTCTCGATTGGGTGCCGTCGCACTTCCCGAGCGACGAACACGGCCTGGCGTGGTTCGACGGCACGCACCTGTACGAGCACGCCGACCCGCGCCAGGGATTTCATCCGGAGTGGAAGAGCTCCATTTTCAACTATGGCCGCGCGGAGGTGCGCAACTTCCTCGCCAGCAGCGCGCTGTTCTGGCTCGCCACCTATCACGTCGACGCGCTGCGCGTGGATGGGGTGGCCTCGATGCTGTATCTGGACTACGCGCGGGACGCCGGCGAATGGATCCCCAACCGCTTCGGCGGCCGCGAGAATCTCGAGGCGGTGGAGTTCCTCAAGCAGCTCAATCTCGCCGCCTATCGCGATCACCCGGATACCCAGACGATCGCCGAGGAATCGACCGCCTGGCCGATGGTGTCGCGTCCGACCTACCTCGGGGGGCTCGGCTTCGGCCTCAAATGGAACATGGGCTGGATGCACGACATCCTCAAGTACTTCCAGCAGGATCCCTTGAACCGCAAGTATCACCACAGCCGCCTCACCTTCAGCCTCTGGTACGCCTTCAACGAGAACTTCGTCCTGCCGCTGTCACACGATGAGGTGGTGCACGGCAAGGGCTCGCTCATCGGCAAGATGCCCGGGGATGAGTGGCAGCAGTTCGCCAGCCTGCGGCTGCTGTTCGGCTACATGTGGACCCATCCGGGCAAGAAGCTGCTGTTCATGGGCGGGGAATTCGGCCAGCGGCGCGAGTGGCAGCACGAGGAGAGTCTCGAGTGGCACGTGCTGCAGTATCCGCTGCACGCCGGCGTGCAGCGCTGGGTCCGTGATCTCAATCAGCTCTATCGCAACACGCCGGCGCTGCACCAGCTGGATTTCTCCGAAGCCGGTTTCCAGTGGGTCGACTGCGACGACGCCGACATAAGCGTGATCTCGTTCCTGCGCCGCGGCGCCGCGGGCGAGCTCGCCCTGGTGGCCTGCAACTTCACGCCGGTGCCGCGCGAGGCATACCGCATCGGGGTGCCGCGTGGCGGCCGCTGGCGCGAGCGGCTCAACAGCGACGCCGCCGACTACGGCGGCAGTGGCCAGGGCAACCTCGGCGCGCTCAAGGCCGAGAAGCTCGACTCCCACGGCCATGATTACTCCCTGAACGTGCGGCTGCCGCCCCTGGCGGTGGTGGTGCTGACGCCGGACTAGGAAGGACTCGAGGCACATGAACGCGCGGCGCAAGCAACGCTCCGGCGGCGATCCCCTGTGGTTCAAGGACGCCGTGATCTACGAAGTGCACGTACGCGCATTCTTCGACGGCAACGATGACGGCTGCGGGGATTTCGCCGGTCTCACGCGCAAGCTCGAGTACATCCAGGATCTGGGCGTCAACACCGTGTGGTTGCTGCCGTTCTATCCCTCCCCCGGCCGCGACGACGGCTACGACATCGCCGACTACCGCAACATCCATCCGAACTACGGTACGCGCGCCGAGTTCCGCGCCTTCGTGCGCGAGGCGCATCGCCGCGACCTGCGGGTCATTACCGAACTGGTCCTCAATCACACCTCCGACGCGCACCCCTGGTTCCAGGCGGCGCGCCGCGCCGCACCCGGCTCGGTCAAGAGGAACTACTACGTCTGGAGCGACACACCGGAGCGCTATGCCGGTACGCGCATCATCTTCCGCGACACCGAGACGTCCAACTGGGCCTGGGACCCGCAGGCGCAGGCCTACTACTGGCACCGCTTTTTCAGTCACCAGCCGGACCTGAACTTCGACAACCCGCACGTGCTGCGGGCGATGCTGCGCATCATGGACTTCTGGCTGCACCTCGGAGTGGACGGGTTCCGGCTGGATGCCGTCCCGTACCTGGTGGAACGCGCGGGCACCAGCAACGAGAACCTGCGCGAGACCCACGAAATCGTCAAGATCATCCGCCGCGCGGTCGCCGCCAAATACCCGGATCGCATGTTGCTGGCGGAGGCCAACCAGTGGCCCGAGGACGTTCGTGACTATTTCGGCGACGGCCTCGACGAGTGCCAGATGGCCTATCACTTCCCGCTGATGCCGCGCATGTACATGGCCATCGCGCAGGAGGATCGGCACCCGATCGTGGAGATCATGGAGCAGACCCCCGACATCCCCGACACCTGTCAGTGGGCGATCTTCCTGCGCAATCACGACGAGCTGACCCTCGAGATGGTCACCAGCCGCGAGCGCGACTACATGTACCAGTCGTACGCCGCCGATCCGCGCGCGCGCCTCAACCTGGGGATCAGGCGGCGGCTCGCGCCGCTGCTGGAGAATGACTTCGAGCGCATCAGGCTCATGAACAGCCTGCTGCTGTCGATGCCCGGCTCGCCGATCATCTACTACGGCGACGAGATCGGCATGGGCGACAACGTGTTTCTCGGCGATCGCAACGGCCTGCGCACGCCGATGCAGTGGAGTCCGGATCGTAACGCGGGTTTTTCGCGCGCCGACCCGCAGCAGTTGTACCTGCCGCCGATCATGGATCCGGTGTACGGCTATCAGGCCGTGAACGTCGAAGCGCAGATACGCGACCGCTCCTCGCTCCTCAACTGGATGAAACGCCTGCTGCAGGTGCGCAGCGGCTCGCAGGCCTTCGGCCGCGGCACGCTGCGTTTCATCCGTCCCGGCAACCGCCACGTACTGGTGTACCTGCGCCAGTACGGCGCTGACACCATCCTGTGCGTGGCGAACCTGTCGCGCTCCGCTCAGCCGGTCGAGCTCGACCTCACGGAACACAAGGGCGCCGTGCCGATCGAGCTGCTGGGGCGGGCGCCGTTTCCGCCGATCGGCGAACTGCCCTACCTGCTCACGCTGCCCGGGTATGCGTTTTACTGGTTTCGCCTCAGCCGCGAGGCCGAGGCGCCGCCCTGGCACGGCGAGCACCTGGCGCGGGAAGACCTGCCGGTGATGGTGCTGGTGCAGGGATGGAGCAGTTTCTTTCCGGAGCGCGTGGCTCCCTGGCGGCAGGCGCTCGCCATCGGGCTGCGTACGCAACTCGAAGGGCGCGTCGTGCCCGGTTTTCTCGCCACCCAGCGTTGGGCCGCGCCTGCGGGCGTGGCGCTTCCCGGACCCCCGGCGGCGCGCGCTGCGGGCTTAAGCGGTGCGACGCTTGCGGACTGCGTCATGCCGCAGCTGGATCTCGATCGCTGGCTGCTCGCGATCTTCGACGTTGCGGGCGGCGCGCTGTCGGGCCAGTACTTCGTGCCGCTGGCGATCGCCTTCGAGGACAGCGAGGAGGCGCGCTGCCGCAAGCTCCAGCCCGCAGCCCTGGCGCGCGTGCGCCAACAGGCGGCGGTGGGCGTGTTGGCGGACGCCGGCGCGGACGAGGACTTCTGCCGCAGCCTCGTCGAGGCCATCGGAGCATCGCACGAGTGGCCCACCCAGCATGGACGGGTGCGCTGCCATCCGACCGGCACGTTTGCCGCACTGCGCGGCACTCAGGCCGCAGACCTCGTCGTGAGCCCCGCGGGCGCACAGGGCGGCAACACCACGGTCAGGGTCGGGGAGTCGTGGTTCCTGAAGATCTGCCGCAAACTGCAGCCGGGCATCAATCCCGGCGTGGAAATCGGCCGCTATCTCACCGAAGTGGCGCACTTTCCCAACTGCGTGCCCCTGGCGGGCTTCATCGAGTACCAGCGTGGCGATGGCGCCCCATGCACGCTCGCGCTGCTGCAGGCCTTCGTCACCAACCAGGGCGATGGCTGGGATTACACCGTCAATCACCTGGTGCGTTTCCTCGAGGAGCGCGTGACGCGCGTGACGCCGCCCGCGGATGCCCATGGGCTGCAGCTTGCCCTCATGAAGACCCTCGCCACGCGCACCGCGCAGCTGCACGGCGCGCTCGCGGCGGCGACCTCCGATCCGGCCTTCGCCCCGGAACCGATCAGCGATGAGGACCTCGGCGCCTGGCGCCGCGCCACGCGCGAGGCCGCCGCGGCTACGCTGGAGATGTTGGGCGAGCGCACCACGGCCCTGCCGTCCGCAGCGGCCTCGGAGGCTGGCACCCTCCTCGGGCAGCGCGCCGCGCTGCTGCGCAGCATCGGCGCCGCCGGCCGCAGCGCCCCGCGCGGCATCAGGATGCGCTGCCACGGCGACTACCATCTCGGCCAGGTGCTGCTGAAGCGCAACGATTTCATCATCACCGATTTCGAAGGCGCTCCCGATCACAGCGTGGCCGAGCGGCGACGCAAACACTCGCCGCTGACGGATGTCGCCAGCATGCTGCGCTCGTTTGCATATGCGCGGCAGATGGCGTTACGACAGTGTTCGCTGATCTCCGCGCACGAGCGCGGCAAATGGGAACCGCAGCTCGAACAGTGGGAGCAGCAGGCGCGCCGCGTATTTCTTGCGAGCTACGATGAGATCGCGTGCGCGAGCGGCCTGTACGCATCGTTCCAGGAGATGGCACCGCTGCTGCGCCTGTTCGAGCTCGACACGGCCCTCGCCGATCTGCGTCATGAGCTGGTCAACCGGCCGGAATGGGCCGAGGTGCCGCTGCGCAGACTCGTCGCCCTCGCGGGCTGAGAGGTCGAGAGCGCATGCAGCCGCAGATCCGGCGCCAGCACGACATGCCGTTCGGGGCGCAGTTCACCGCCGCGGGGCAGGTGCGCTTTCGGCTGTGGGCGCCGGCGGCGCGGCAGGTCTATGTGATCCTCTACCATACGGGCGGCAGGCAGCTGCTGGCGATGCGCCCGCTCCCCGGCGGCTGGTTCGCACTCGAGACCGCTGCGGCCCGCGCGGGCATCCTGTACCGCTTTCGGCTCGACGGCGTGCGCGAAGTCGCCGATCCCGCCTCGCGCTGCAATCCGCAAGGCGTTCACGGGCCGAGCGAGGTCATCGAACCGACGGCATTCGCCTGGGATGACGAGGGCTGGCGCGCCCCGCCCTGGCCCACCGCGGTCATCTACGAGTTGCATGTCGGAACCTTCACTGCCGCAGGTACCTTTGCCGCGGTGGCGGCGCGGCTCGAGCACCTCGCGCACCTGGGTGTCACGGCCCTCGAGCTCATGCCGGTGGCTGCTTTTCCGGGCACGCGCGACTGGGGTTACGACGGCGTGCTGCCGTACGCCCCGCAGGGTTCGTACGGTACACCGCAGGAGCTGAAGGCGCTGATCGCGGCCGCACATCGCTGCGGACTTGCGGTGATGCTCGACGTCGTCTACAACCACTTCGGCCCCGAGGGCAATTACCTGCATTGGTACGCGCCGCAATTCTTCAACGAGCGGCACGTCACCCCCTGGGGTCCCGCGATCAACTTTGACGGACCCGACAGCGCTGCGGTGCGTGAGTTTTTCATCCACAACGCGCTCTACTGGCTGGAGGAATACCACTTCGACGGTTTGCGTCTGGATGCGATCCACGCCATTCACGACGCCAGCGAACCGCACATCGTCAACGAAATCGCCCGCGCGGCGCGCGCCGGCCCGGGTCGCACCCGCACGATCTACCTCACTGTCGAGAACCTCGACAACGCCGTGCGCTTTCTCGGCGCCGCGGGCGCTCCCACGACCTGCGACGCGCAGTGGAACGACGATGCGCACCACAGCCTGCATGTGCTGCTGAGCGGCGAATCGGACAGTTACTACGCGGACTACGCCCGGCAGCCGCACGCCCTGCTGTGCCGCAGCCTGGCGGAGGGCTTCGCCTACCAGGGCGAGGTTTCGCGCTACGCGGGCGGGCCGCGCGGCGAGAACAGTACGCATCTGCCGCCCAGCGCCTTCGTCAACTTCCTGCAGAACCACGACCAGATCGGCAATCGAGCCCGCGGCGAGCGGCTCACTGCTCTGGTGCCCAACGAGGCGGCGCTGCGCGCCGCGGCCGCGGTGCTGCTGCTTGCGCCCGCACCGCCGCTGCTGTTCATGGGCGAGGAGTGGGCGGCCACCGAGCCCTTCCCGTGGTTCTGCGACTTCGAGCCGGAGCTGGCCTCACGGGTGTACGCGCATCGCAGCCGCGAGTTCCCGGGCTCGGCGGATCCGGCCGCTGCGGCGACCTACGCGTCCGCGCGCCTCGACTGGCGGCGCCTCGAGGAGCCTCCGCACGCGCACGCGCTGGAGTACCACCGGCAGTTGCTGGCGATCAGACACCGCGAGATCGCGCCGTTGATTCCGCAGCTGCGCGCGGGACGCTGCACCAGGACTGAAGCCGGCGCGGCCTTCTCGGTGGAGTGGGCGGCGGGCGCGCAGCTGCTGCGCCTCAGCGCCAATCTCACCGCGGCCAGCGCGCCGCCGGCGGGCAGCGCGGCGGGCCGCGTGATCTTCGCCACCCAGCCTGAGGCTGGCGCCGCGCTTGCCGGGCGGCAGCTTGCGCCCTGGAGCGTCGTCTGGCTCATCGGAGCACGGCCGTGAATCGCGCTGAGCGGCGCGGCCCGGCGCGGCGCGGCGCGGCGGCCTCCGACGCCGCCGAGCTCGTCATTCCGCGGGCCACCTACCGGGTGCAGCTCAACGCCGGCTTCACCTTCCGCGACGCGGCGGCGATCGTTCCATATCTGGCCGCGCTCGGAATCAGCCACGTGTACTGCTCGCCGTATTTCCGCGCCCGCGCGGGCAGCACCCACGGCTACGACGTGGTCGACCACAACTCCTTCAACCCGGAGATCGGTCACCGCGATGACTTCGAGCTGTTCGTGGCGGCATTGCGCGCGCACGGCATGGGTCACATCGTCGACATCGTGCCGAATCATGTCGGCATCCTTGGCGCCGACAACGCCTGGTGGATGGACGTGCTGGAGAACGGCGAGGCCTCCAAGTATGCCGCGTTCTTCGACATCGACTGGGCGCCGTCCAACCCGGACCGCGCCCACAAGGTGCTGGTGCCGGTGCTGGCGGATTTCTACGGCACGGTGCTCGAGCGCGGCGAACTCGAGCTGCGCTTCGAGCCGCGCTCGGGCTCCTTCGCCGTGTTTTACCAGTCGCATCGCCTGCCGCTCGATCCGCGCACCTACCCGCGCATCCTCGATCGCGTGGCGGCGCTGGTCTCCAACACCGAGCTCGAGAACATCAGGCGCTCGCTGGCGGCGCTGCCCGACCGCCAGGCGCTCACGCCCGAACAGGTGGCAGAGCGCAGCCGGGAGAAAGAGCTCCACAAGCAGCGCCTCGCGGTGCTGGCGGCCGGCAAGCCGGAGGTCGCCGCCGCGATCGAAGCGGCGGTGCGCAGTTTCGGCGGCACCGCGGCGGAGCCGGCGAGCTTCGATGCGCTGCACGAGCTGCTCGAACTGCAGGCCTATCAGCTCGCCTACTGGCGCGTCGCGGCCGAAGATATCAACTACCGGCGGTTTTTCGATGTCAACGATCTGGCGGCGCTGCGCGTCGAAAACGAAGCGGTCTTCGAAGTCACGCACCGCCTGGTGCTGCAGCTGATCGCCGCCGGCAGGATCGACGGCCTGCGCATCGATCACGCGGACGGGCTGTACGACCCGGCCGGATATTTTCGCCGCCTGCAGGAGCGCATCGGCGCCGTCAGCGGCCGGCGCGGCACGCGCGCGCTGTACCTGGTAGTGGAGAAGATCACCGCCTCCTTCGAGCACCTGCCGTCGGAATGGTCGGTGCACGGCGAGACCGGTTACCACTTCGCCAACGTCGTCAACCGCATGCTGGTCGATTCCGCCACCCGCGCGCGCATGGATCGCGTGTACCGCGCAGTCATCGACGAGCCACTCGAGTGGCGGGACGTGGCGTACGAGTGCCAGCAGCTGGTGCTGCGCCGCTCGCTGGCCTCGGAGCTGAACGTCGCCACCAACCAGCTGGCGCGCATCGCGCGTGCCGACCGGCGCACGCGCGACTTCACTCTCAACGGCCTGCGGACCGCGCTCGCGGACGTCATCGCCTGTTTCCCGGTCTACCGGACTTACGTCGCGGCAACGGTTGCCGACAGCGACCGGCGCTACATCGAATGGGCCATCGCCAGCGCCCGGCGGCGCCGCGCCGCGACCGAGGCGTCGGTGTTCGATTTCGTGCGTGCGGCGCTGCTGCTGGAGCTGCCGGTGCCGACCGATGAGCTGCGGCGCCGCATGCGTGCCTTCGCCATGAAGTTCCAGCAGATCACCGCGCCGATCACCGCCAAGGGAATCGAGGACACCGCGCTGTATCGCTTCAACCGCCTGCTGTCGCTCAACGAGGTCGGCGGCGAGCCCGGCAATTACGGCGGCGGCGTGCGCGCCTTTCATGCAGACGCGGAGTATCGCGTCCGGCATTGGCCGCACGAGATGCTCGCCACCTCCACCCACGACACCAAGCGCTCCGAGGACGTGCGCGCGCGGCTCACCGTGCTCTCGGAAATGACCACGCCGTGGCGCGACGCCGTGCGGCGCTGGAGCCGCATCAACCGCTCGCGCAAGCGCGAAGTCGACGGGCAGCAGGCCCCCTCGCGTAACGACGAATACCACTTCTATCAGACCCTGGTGGGTACCTGGCCGCTGACGGAACCGGACCCGGCGGGTGCTGCCGCCTATCGCGAGCGCATCGAAGCCTACATGCTCAAGGCGGCGCGCGAGGCGAAGCAGCGCACCAGCTGGACCGAAACGGACGCGCCCTACGAAGAGGCGCTGCTGCAGTTCGTGCGCAGCGTGCTGGAGCCGCGCGACAACAACCTGTTTCTCGGGGACTTTGTCGAGTTCCAGCGGCGCGTCGCGCGCTTCGGCCTGCTCAATGGCCTGTCGCAGACGCTGTGCAAGCTGACCGCGCCCGGGGTGCCCGACATCTACCAGGGGAACGAGATCTGGGATTTCTCGCTGGTCGATCCTGACAATCGCCGCGCGGTCGATTACCGGTGCCGGCGCGTCCTGTTGGCCGAGCTGCAGCACGCCGACGCCAGCGCCGCGCCGCGCGCGGCCGCGCAGCGCATGGAGGACGGGCGAGCTAAGCTGCTGCTCACCTGGAAGACCCTGCAGCTGCGGCGCGCGCACCCGCAACTGTTTCGCGACGGCGACTACCGGCGCCTGCGGGTGCGCGGCGCCCAGGCACAGCACCTGTGCGCCTTCGCCCGCCGCTTCCGGCAGCAGTCCCTGGTGGTCATTGCGCCGCGCCTGTACCGGCGCCTGCTCGGTGACGAGGGCGGGCTGCCCCTCGGGGACGGCGTGTGGGGCGAGACGCTCATCGAGCTGCCGCGCGAGGAGCGCGCGCGGCTGTCGTTCCGCAATGTCCTCGACGGCGCGCAGCTGCGGCCGGTGCGGCAGGGCGAGAGCGTGGGCCTGTTGGCCGCGCACGCCCTGGCCGGGTTCCCGGTGGCGCTGTTGGCTGCCGGCTGCGAAACGCCGGACGACGCCGCCGGTTGACAGCGGGGAACACCGAAAATCCAACAACGAACTTTCGCGCCGGCGCGCGGGTCGAAGCAGGTATGCGACACCAACACCTCGGACCTGCGGTAGCAGCGCCGGCGCTCGCCCTGCTGGCGGCCTGTGCGAGCGGTATCCCCTTGCACCAGAGCGATCAGCAGGTGCGCGATCGCTACAACGCCTACGCCGGCGAGCCGATTGATCACTTTACCTGGCTCGGGCGCTACGACGGCTGGGAACCGATCGGTCGCTACGAGCTGGTGGTGTTCACCGGCGTGAACGACGCCTATCTTCTCAAGGCGATGCCGCCGTGCGAGGACCTGCAGTTCGCCAACCGTATCGGGATCAGCTCCACCACCGGCACGGTGTATTCACGGCTGGATTCGGTGATCGCCGGCCACTGGCGCTGCCCGATCGCCGAGATCCGCAAGATCGACTACCAGCGCATGAGGGCAGACATGCGCGCTCAACGGTAGCCGCGCGCCTGCAGGGTGAACAACTGCGCGTAGCGCCCGTTCAGCTGCATCAGCTCCTCGTGGCTGCCGCGTTCGACGATGCGGCCGCGATTGAGCACCGCGATCTGATCGGCCATGCGCACGGTGGAGAAGCGGTGCGAGATGAGGATGGTGATGCGCTCGCGCGCCAGCTGGCGGAAATGCTCGAAAACTTCCGCCTCCGCCTGTGCGTCCATGGCCGCCGTCGGTTCGTCCAGCACCAGGATGTCCGCCCGGATGCGCATGAAGGCGCGCGACAGCGCGATCTTCTGCCACTGGCCACCGGAGAGCTCGCGCCCGTCGCGGAACCACTTGCCGAGCTGTGTGTGATAGCCCAGGGGCAGGGTTTCGATGAACTCGCTCGCCCGCCCCTTGTCTGCCGCGGAACGCCAGCGCGCTTCGTCCTCGAAGAAGCGCTCATCGCCGGCGCCGACGTTTTCACCGACCAGCATCTGATAGCGGGCAAAGTCCTGGAAGATGACGCCGATGCGCTCGCGCAGCGCGCGCTCGTCCCACTGCGCCAGGTCCTGCCCGTCGAGCAGGATCCTGCCTGCGGTGGGTGCGTACAGGCGTGTCAGCAACTTGATCAGGGTGGTCTTCCCCGAACCGTTTTCGCCCACCAGCGCCAGACTGGCCCCCGGCGTCAGGTGCAGTGTGACGTGCTCGAGGGCCGGCTCCTCGGCTCCCGGATAGCTGAAGCTCACATCCTCGAAGCGCACGCCATCCTCCGGATGCGGACCGCGCACCGCGGTGCCGGCCGGCTGCGGCACGTTGGTTTCCAGGTACTCGTAGAGCGTCGACAGGTACAGGTTGTCTTCGTACATGCCGCCGACCGCCGCCAGCATGGCGGACACGGCCGACTGCCCCTGGCGAAACAGCGCGATATACATGGTCATCTGGCCGAGTGTGATGACGCGCCGCACGGCGGTGACCGCGATCCAGGCGTAGGCGCCGTACAGCGCCGCGGTGGCGATGAGTCCCAGGGCGAAGCCCCAGGCATCGCGCCGCATGGTGAGCGCCCGATCCTCCCGGTACAGCCGCCGGAAAATGTCGCGGTAGCGCTCGAGCAGGCGCGGACCCAGGCCGTAGAGCTTGACCTCCTTGGCGTGATCCTCGCGGGCGATCACGGTCTCCAGGTAAATCTGCATGCGGGTCTCGGGCGAGCGCCAGCGGAACAGCCGAAACGCATCGCCGGAGAACTTGGCTTCCGCGACGAACGCCGGCAGTCCCGCCAGCAGCAATACCGCGACCGCCCACGGCGAGAACCGCGCCAGCAGCACGCCGTAGCTCACCAGCGAGATGCCGTTCTGCACCAGCCCGAAAGTGCGGGTGACGAGACTCAGCGGGCGGGTGGATGCCTCGCGGCGCGCGCGCGTGAGCTTGTCGTAGAATTCCGAGTCCTCGAAGTGCTGCAGCTCGAGGGTGAGCGCTTTCTCGAGGATCATCACGTTGACCCGCTGGCCGAGCTGCGCGCGCAACAATGACTGGCACAGCGACAGCCCGCGTTGCGCCGCCGCGATCGCCGCCACCAGGATTCCTTCCAGTACCACCAGCTGTGCGACGCGGGTCGCCTCGCCGCCGCCAGCGCGGATCGCGGCCACCACCGCATCGACGATCAGCGCGCCGACGTAGGCGACCGAGGCGGGCAGAATGCCGGCGATGAGCGTGAGCAGGGCGAGCGCCAGCGTCAACGGCCGGTTGGTGCTCCACACCAGCTCCAGGGCGCGCCGGCTGTAACGGAATACGCCGAAAAAACCCCGCAGCGTCGTGGCCTCGCGGCCCCCGGGCGCCATGCCGGCGTGGTGTGGAGGATGAACCGGTGTGGCCATCAGGAGCGGCGCTGCGGCGTTGCCGGTGTGCCGGGGGCGAGCGGCTGGCGGATGTCGCCCGGTACGACCCGCGTGATCAACCGCGAGCCGCGCCGGAAGAACACGTAGCTGTAGATCCAGGATGACAGCACCGCCAGCCGGTTGCGAAAGCCGATGAGCACCGTGACGTGCAGCGCCATCCATGCGAGCCACGCCAGCCAGCCGCCGAAATGCACCCGGCCGATCTCCACCACCGCGCGCGACTTGCCGACGGTGGCCATGGAACCCTTGTCGTGGTAGTGGAATCCGGCCGCGCGCTCGCTGCGCGCCCCGCGCAGCTCCGCGTCGATCACGCGCGCGACGTAGCGCCCCATCTGCAG
>JBGPKC010000046.1:0-25848 GCA_041485725.1 Steroidobacteraceae bacterium | reverse complement strand
GTGCGCTAACGGCGGCGGTGAGCCCGATCATCAGCGCACCGCTCATCAGGTAGAAGAACGACAGCAGCACGAGCTTGCTGAGCGTGAGCCAGCGGCCCTGCCGGTACACCACGCGCATCGAGCGGTACATGTACCAGGGTATGTAGAGCGTGAGCGCAAAGCCGACCCACGGTACGAGCGCCGGCAGCAGCGCGGACACCGCCGACGCCACGAGCAGCAGCACGAACGCGAACGCATGGTTGTGCACGAACAGCAGCAGGTGCTCGACGTAGTAGCGCCGCGGCCACCAGTACATGAGCATCATTGCCCCGGCGAGCAGCGGCAGGAACACGAACAGGGCGCGCGGCAGGTTGTGCAGGAAGGCCTCCTTGAGCGCCCGGCCATTGTCGATGGCCACGCGCCGGCAGGCGTGCGCGAGCTGCTTCGCCCAAGGCCCGGCGTAGCCCTCCCCCTGGCACAGCCGCTCGGCGCGCTGGTCGGCGCTCTCGCCCGGCCGCGTGCTGAGCGCCGCGGCGGCTTCCGGCTCCTCCCTGGCGAGTTCGACCATCGCCGACGGGGAGGCGGTCGCGAGGGTGAAGCCGGGGGCGCCGTGCCCGCTGCCGGCCGCCGCCCACAGGAAGAACACCACCGAGAGCACCAGGTACAGCCGCACCGGCGGCAGGAAGCTTGCGCGCCGTCCGGCGAGAAACTGCGCGGTGAGATAGCCGGGCTTGAACAACAACGCCGCGAGCGTGCGCCACAGGCGCGAGTCGGCGTGCGTCAGGTCCTCGGTCGCCAGCTGCGCGAAGTGCCACAGCGAGTGGACCGGCGGCTCGCGCCGCTGGCCGCAGGCGCCGCAGTAGCGACCCGCGACCGGCGCGCCGCAGTTCGCGCAGCGCGGCGCGGGCGGGGTCACCGCGGCGGCAACCCCGGCGGCCGCGACGCCCGCTGCGACCGGCAGCGCGTCCGCGGCGATGCTGACGGGCGGTGCGGTACTGCTCATGCGACGTGCGCGCTGGACCTCGCGGCCGACTCGGACACCGGTGCGCTAAGGGCGCCGAGCTCGTGCGGCTCGAAGTCATCGACGTGAATCAGATCCATCACCTTGCGATCGTAGTCGCGCAACGCCGCGGCCTCGGTTTCCGAAACGATGCCGGCGGCGAGCGCCTGCTGGATGCGTCCCGGCAGATCGAGCGCGGTGACTTTGCCGGTCTTGACGCCCTCGACGCGGATGCGCTTCTCCAGCGGCTCGAGCTGCACCGCCAGCAGCAGCGCTTCCTGCAGCAGTCCCAGCGGGTTGGCGGGCTCGAGCGTCCAGTAAATGTACTGGCACAGGCGCTCGCGCGCCTCGGTCGGACTGGTCACGAGGGCGGCGACCTTGCGCCCGAGGCGGTCATCGGGCGCCGAGTACACGCGACCGCGCGGGAAGATGAGCGCGCGCATCGCCCCGGCCAGCGCCCGGTTGGGGAAGTTGCGCAGAAAACCATGCAGCTGCTCCTGGGCGTGGTAGAGCAGGTTGCGGCACGCCCACTCGACGATCGGCAGGTCCTCTTCCTGACGGCCCTGGTTTTCGTGATGCTTGAGCACCATGGAGGCCAGATACATGCACGACAGCACGTCCCCGAGTCGCGCCGACAGGCTTTCCTTCTTTTTCAGGTAACCGCCGAGCGTCAGCATCGCCACATCCACCGCGAACGCGAATGAGGCGCTGAAACGCACGATGTGCTGGTAGTAGCGCGCCGTGGAGTCCTGCACCGGCGCGTGGGTGAAGCGCGCGTGGGTCAGCGCCATGATGAGCGAGCGCACCGCGTTGGAAATGCTGAAGCCGATGTGTCCGAACAGGGCGCGGTCGAACTCATCCACGCCCGCGGCGCGATCGGGATTGCGGGCGGCGGTCATCTCGCGCAGCACGAACGGATGGCAGCGCACGGCGCCCTGGCCGAAGATGATGAGGTTGCGCGTGAGGAGGTTGGCGCCCTCGACCGTGATCGCCACCGGCACCACCTGGTAGCCACGGCCGAGATAATTCCTGGGTCCCAGGCAAATACCCTTGCCGCCGTGCACGTCCATGGCGTCGTTGGCCACCTGGCGGCCCATCTCGGTGACGTGGTACTTGAGCATCGCGGAGGGCACCGAGGGCTTCTCGCCGCCATCGATCGCGCCGGCGGTCACCGAGCGCGCGGCGTCCATGGTGTAGGTCAGACCCACCATGCGCGCGATGACCTCCTCGACCCCTTCGAACTTGGCCACCGGCGTGTTGAACTGGCTGCGGATGCGGGCATAGGCGCCCGTCGCCCATACGCCCGCCTTCGCGCCCCCGGTGGCGTTGGAGGGCAGCGAGATGCAGCGCCCTACCGACAGCTGCTCCACCAGCATGCGCCAGCCGCTGCCGGCCATGCGCGTCCCGCCGATGATGAAATCCAGCGGCACGAACACGTCCTTGCCCAGGATGGGTCCGTTCTGGAACGGAATGTTGAGCGGGAAATGGCGGCGCCCGATGCTCACCCCCGGCGTGCCGCGCGGGATCAGCGCGCAGGTGATGCCGATGTCGGTCTTGCCGCCCAGCAGCCGTTCGGGATCGAACATGCGGAACGCCAGACCGATGACGGTGGCCACGGGGGCGAGGGTGATGTAGCGCTTGGAGAAGTTGAGCTTCAGTCCGACGATCTCGCGCCCCTGCCACATGCCGCGGCACACGACCCCGGTGTCGGGAATGGAGCTGGCGTCCGAGCCGGCGCGCGGTCCGGTGAGCGCGAAGCACGGCACTTCCTCCCCGCGTGCCAGGCGCGGCAGGTAGTAGTTCTTCTGTTCCTCGGTGCCGTAGTGGTTCAGCAGCTCCGCGGGTCCGAGGGAGTTCGGCACCGCGACCGTGGAGGAGGCGGTGGTGCTGCGGCTGGAAATCTTGGCCAGCACGCACGAGTGCGCGTAGGCGGAAAATTCCAGGCCGCCATACTTCTTCGGAATGATCATCGCGAAGAAGCCCCGGGTCTTGAGGAACTCCCACACCTGCGGCGACAGGTCGGCGCGCTCGTGCGTGATGTTCCAGTCATCGAGCGTGCGGCACAGCTCCTCGCACGGGCCGTCGATGAAGGCCTGCTCGGCCGCGGACAGCTGCGGAGGCTTTGCGGCCAGCAGCTTCGGCCAGTGCGGCGCGCCGGTGAACAGCTCCCCGTCCCACCACACGGTGCCCGCCTCCAGTGCCTCCTTCTCGGTCTGCGACATGGTCGGCAGGAGCTTGAGGTAGGTCTTCATGAACGGGCGTGTGATGAGCGCCTTGCGCAGCGGCCGCACGTTGAGCAGCCATAGCCCCGCGAGCAGCACACCCAGGAACCCCTTCCAGATCCCGGCGGGGGCGCCCAGCAGCGTGTAGGCACCGAGCAGCACCGTGAACGTCACGGTAAAGGCGAGCAGCGACAGCCGCCGGTAAGCGAGGAACAGCACCGCGGCGATGAACAGCAGGGTGATGACACCGCCCACCTGAGTGACCGCGTAGGCGGCCGCCACGACGAGTATCAGGGAGACGATAGCGCCCAATATGAACCTTCCTCCGCCTCGCGCGGCTTCACCCGACTATAGCTTGCCGGGCGCGGCGCACGAAACTTCAGGCGAGAAGGCTCTTGACCCCCTCGCGCTCCTCGCGCAGCTCGGCGTGAGTCGCCTCCATGCGCTTGCGGCTGAAGTCATCCACGCTGAGACCCGGCACGATCCGGTACTCGCCGTTGCTGACGGTGACCGGATACGAGTAGATGAGGCCGTCGGGGATGCCGTAGCTGCCGTCCGACGGCACGGCCATGCTGACCCAATCGCCCGCGGTCGTGCCGTGGAACCAGGTGTGCACATGGTCGATCGCGGCCGAGGCGGCCGAGGCGGCCGAAGAGGCGCCACGCGCCTTGATGACGGCCGCGCCGCGTTGTTGTACCACCGGAATGAACGTCTCCTCGATCCACTGTTGGGTCACGAGGGACTTTGCCGGCTTGCCTGCGACCTCGGCGTGCGAGAGGTCGGGGTACTGGGTCGCCGAATGATTTCCCCAGATGGTCATGCGGCGAATGTCACTGACATGCGTCTCGGTCTTTTCCGCCAGCTGCCACAGCGCGCGATTGTGATCGAGGCGCGTCATGGCCGTGAAATTGCGCGGATTGAGATCGCGGGCGTTGGTTCTGGCGATGAGCGCGTTGGTGTTGGCGGGATTGCCGACCACCAGCACCTTCACGTTGCGGTCGGCGACTTCGTTGAGCGCCCGGCCCTGCACGGAAAAGATCTGCGCGTTGGCGAGCAGCAGGTCCTTGCGCTCCATGCCCGGTCCGCGCGGGCGCGCCCCGACCAGCAGCGCCGCCTGGCAGTCGCGGAACGCCACCCGCGCATCGTCCGTCGGCACGACCTTGTTGAGTGTTGGGAACGCGCAGTCGTGCAGCTCCATCACCATGCCCTGCAGCGCCGCGAGCGCCGGGGTGATCTCGAGCAGATGCAGGTTCACGCGTGTCTCGGGGCCGAGCAGGCTCCCTGCGGCGACACGGAAGGCGAGGGCATAGCCGATCTGTCCGGCGGCGCCGGTGATCGCAACGTTCACGGCAGATTTCATGACGGACGCTTCGTGGTTTCCGAAAAAAAGGGCCAGGAATTCTACGCCACGGGGCTCAAACCCTGGCGGCGCCGGCGCTCTCCAAGGCGGTGCGAGAGGCCGCCCGGCACCCCTCGATGACCCCTGGGACTGGTTTGGTGAAATAGCTTGACACTTAAGTAGTGTGCTACTAGAGTACATCACCAAGGAGGCAGTCCTATGCAGCAGGCAAGCCGGCCGAGAGAGATCCACAGACCGCCCACACAGCCTAAGGAGACGACCATGAACAGCTTCGCTTCAAACCTCTATCGTGACCTGACCTGCGCCGCCGCGGCGGCCCTGATCACCCTGATGTTCAGCCTGAGCTTCGTGCAGTCCACATCGGTCCCGCCGGGGACGCATGCCGGCGCGAGCCGCACCGTGGCCATGCAGTCGGATCACGCCTGGTTTGGCCAGCCTGAGCCGGCCGTTTTGGTAGATTAGTCGGCTAATACCCCGCCACAGGCGCCGTGCAAACGACCATGGATTCGCAGTGGGACGACAGCCTGCCGATCTACCGGCAACTGCGAGACCGGGTGGTAGCGATGATCCTCGAAGGGGTGCTCAAGGAAGGAGACCCGCTGCCCTCGGTCCGCAGCGTCGCTGCGGACTTCCGCCTGAATCCGCTCACCGTGCTCAAGGGCTACCAGCAGCTCGTCGACGAACAGCTGGTGGAGAAGCGGCGCGGCCTGGGGATGTTCGTGAGCCCGGGCGCCCGCAAGGCGCTGATGAAGGACGAGCGCCAGCGCTTCCTCGAGGAAGACTGGCCGAAAGTGTACGCCACCATCCAGCGCCTCGGCCTGACCCAGGAAGAATTGCAGCGCGTGGGCGCCGCAGCGCCTGCGGCCAAGTGGCCGGCGCACCCGGCCGGCGGGGCCGCACCAGGTGAAAAAGATGACAGCAGTAATTGAAGCGCGCGGACTCGCCAAGGCCTACGGCGCGACCCGTGCGCTCGATGGCGTGAACTTCAGCGTCGAGCCCGGACGCATCGTCGGC
Source organism: Steroidobacteraceae bacterium (assembly GCA_041485725.1). GTDB lineage: Bacteria > Pseudomonadota > Gammaproteobacteria > Steroidobacterales > Steroidobacteraceae > 13-2-20CM-66-19. Next base: position 20,273 of record JBGPKC010000046.1, on the reverse strand, counting down.
CTCATCGGTCCGAACGGCGCCGGCAAGACCACCGCCCTCAAGGCGATCCTCGGACTCACCCCCTTCAGCGGCGAGCTCACCGTGCTCGGACTCGATCCGCGCACGCAGCGCGACGCGCTGATGCGCGAGGTGTGCTTCATGGCCGACGTGGCCGTGCTGCCGCGCTGGCTGCGCGTGAGTCAGGCGCTGGAGGTGGTGAGCGGGGTGCACCCGCGCTTCGATCGCGCGCGCGCCGCGGAATTTCTGCGCAAGACCGACATCCGCATGACCAGCCGCGTGCGCGAACTCTCCAAAGGCATGGTGACGCAGCTGCACCTGGCGCTGATCCTCGCGATCGATGCGCGCCTGCTGGTGCTCGATGAGCCCACCCTCGGGCTCGATCTGCTGTACCGCCGCAAGTTCTACGACACGCTGCTCAACGACTACTTCGACAAGGAGCGCACGATCCTGCTCACGACTCACCAGGTGGAGGAAGTCGAGAACCTGTTCACCGACGTGATCTTCATCAAGCACGGCCGCGTGGCACTGAGTTCCTCCGTCGAGGACCTCGGCAGCCGCTACCAGCAGCTGACGCTGGCTGCGGAACGGGCGCCGCAGGCGCGTGCGCTGCAACCGTTCTACGAGCGCGAGGTGTTCGGGCGTGTGGCGATGCTCTTCGAGGGTCGCTCGGCCGCGGAGCTCGGCGCGTTAGGTGAGTTGCGCACGCCATCGATCGCCGACCTGTTTGTCGCGAAAATGCAGGGGACGCCAGGCACATGAACAGTCATTTTGCAGACGCTGCCGCCGGGGAAGCCGCGCGCGAGTTCACGCCGGGCGCCCGCATCGGAGCCGGCAGCGCGCTTGCCATGCTGGTGCGGCGCGAGTTCTGGGAGCACCGCGCGTTGTGGATCGCACCGCTGGTAGTCGCGGCGCTGATGGTGGTCAGCGCTTTCGTGGCGAGCGTGAAGTACAGCCTGACGCACGCGGATATGCACCACGACGGCTCCGACGGCATGACGATGTTCAGCGTCATGCAAAGCGCCGTGTCGATGCCACTGGCCCTCGTGACGCTGATTGTGCTGAGTTTCTACCTGCTGGACTGCCTGTACGCGGAGCGCAAGGACCGCAGCATCCTCTTCTGGAAGTCCTTACCGGTGTCTGACAACCTGACCGTCCTGTCGAAGCTGCTGGTCGCGCTGCTGGTGGTGCCGCTGGGCGTCTTTGCGCTCGGGCTGCTGGTGTCCCTGAGCTTTGTCGGCATCTGGGAGTTGAACGCCGCCCTCGGACGCCTGCCCCCGATCCCGGGCTGGGACACGCTTGCCTGGCTCAAGGGTGAGATGGCGCTGCTGGCGTGCCTCATGGTCGGTGTGCTGTGGTATGCGCCATTCGCCGCCTACCTGCTGGGGGTCTCGGCCTGGGCGCGGCGCAGTCCGTTCTTGTGGGCCACCGTCCCGGTGGTGCTGGCGCCGCTGCTCGAACGCATGGCCTTCGGGACCACCTATCTGTGGAAATTACTCGCGTACCGCACCTACGGGATCTGGCAGACACTCTTCCCGTACCCGCACCTGGGCCGCGGGCGTGCGGACGCGCTCGCCTCGGTGTTCGGTCAACTGCGCTTCGGCGCCGCCTTCAGCGACGTCGACCTGTGGCTGGGGCTGGCGGTCAGCGCGGCGCTGGTGTTCGCCGCGATCCGCCTGCGTCGCTACCGCGACGACACCTGAGGCAAGGCCGCAGGACCCGCGGCCCGGGTAAGCCTTTCCCACAAGACTCCGGCGATAGATCGCGCTTATCATCCCGATCCGGACAGGCGATTGGCCCGCCGGCGTGTAGGGATGTTCAAATGCGGCCATGCAAAGGAGACCTGAGATGTTTGACACCCGCAACGACCTGCCGGCCAACACCCGGACCCAGGTGATCGAGCTGCTGAACGCACGCCTCGCGGACGCCATCGACCTGGGCGCGCAAACCAAACATGCGCACTGGAACGTCAAGGGCCCGAACTTCATCGCCCTGCACGAGCTGTTCGACAAGGTGGCCGAGAGCGTCGAGGAGCATATCGACACGCTGGCGGAGCGCGTCACGGCGCTGGGGGGCACGGCACGCGGTACGCTCGCCACGGTGGCGCGCAGCACCAGTCTGCGGCCCTACCCGGAGGACATCAGCGAGGGCCTCGCCCACGTGGATGCGCTGTCCGCGGCGCTGGCCGACTTCGGCGCCAAGGTGCGTGCCGGGATCGACGCCACCGCCAGGCTCGGGGATGCCGACACGGCCGACCTGTTCACGGGCATCTCGCGCGACAACGACAAGTATCTGTGGTTCCTCGAGGCGCATCTGCACGCCAAGCGCTGACCCGTCGCGCCCGCACGCCAAGCATGAGCGTCGAGGTTCGGCGCACCGACGAGGGCCTGGAGCTCGAGCTCACGGGCGAGTGGGTGGCGCAGCGGCTCGCCCTCATCCAGACCGGACTCGCCGCGGTCGATGTTGCGGCAGCGCGGCAAGTATCGATTGCGACGCAGCAACTCACGGCGCTCGACCTCTCGGGCGCCTGGGCGCTGCGCCAGTTCGTGCGCCGCGCGCGTGCGGCCGGCGCCGCGGTGACGTTCCGGGGCACGCCACCGGATCAGCTGCGCCTGCTCGACGAGACCCTCAAGGAGGGCGGCACGACGGGCGTGCCGGAAGCTGACGCGGTCCCCGAGGCCGAGCGGGCGCTCGAGGCGATCGGCCGACAGGCAGTGCGTGCCGGCCAGGACCTGATGCAGGGACTCGCCTTCGTCGGCCGCACCAGCACCACTTTCCTGCGGGGCGTGGCGCGTCCGCGGCGCCTGCGGCCGATTGCGATCGCGCGGCACGTCTATGACACCGGCATTACGGCCATGCCCATCGTGGCGCTGATCGCGTTCCTCATCAGCGTGATCATCGCCTACATGAGCGCGCGGCAGCTGCGCGGGCTCGGCGCGGACATCTATGTGGTCGACCTGGTCACCATCGGGGTGCTGCGGGAACTGGGAGTGCTGCTGACTTCCATTATCGTCGCCGGCCGTTCGGGGAGCGCGTATGCGGCCGAGCTCGGCTCCATGCAGCTCAACGAGGAGGTCGATGCGCTGACCGCGACCGGCGTCGATCCGTTCGAACTGCTGGTGGTGCCACGGGTGCTGGGACTCACGCTCGCGCTGCCGCTGCTCACCATCATCGCCGATCTCATCGGGCTCACCGGCGGCGCACTCTTGTGCCGCTACCTGCTCGACATGCCTCTCAGTCAGTACGCGAACCGCGTCATCGAGGCGATCTCGCCCACCACCTTCTGGGTCGGCGTGATCAAGGCCCCGGTGTTCGCAGTGCTCATCGCCCTGGCCGGTTGTTATCGCGGCATGCAGGTGCACGGCTCGGCGCGCGAACTCGGCCGCCTGGTGACCGTCGCGGTGGTGCAGGCGATCTTCCTGGTGATACTCGCGGACGCGCTGTTCGCGGTGCTGTTCATGGAGATGGACATTTGATCTACCCGGTGCTGCAGGTGAGCGGGCTGGTGAACCGCTTCGGGACCCAGGTGGTCCACGACGGGCTCGACATGGAAGTGCGCGCCGATGAGGTGTTTGGCATCGTCGGCGGCTCCGGCGCCGGCAAGTCGGTGCTGCTGCGGACCATCCTCGGGCTGCAGCGCCCGCACGCCGGGACGGTGCGCATCGACGGTGACGACATCACGCAAATGAGCGTGGCGCAGCTGCGCTCGGTCAAGGCGCACTACGGCGTCACCTTCCAGCAGGGCGCCCTGTACTCGGCACTGACCGTGCTGCAGAACGTGCAGCTGCCCATGATCGAGCACCTCGGGCTCGGCCGGACCGCCCTCGAGGAGCTGGCGCTGCTTCGGATCCGCCTCGTCGGGCTGCCCGCCGAGGCGGCCCACAAGTACCCGGCCGAGCTCTCCGGCGGCATGGTGAAGCGCGCAGCCCTCGCCCGCGCCCTGGCGCTCGATCCGCGCCTGTTGTTTCTCGATGAGCCCACCTCGGGCCTCGATCCGGTGAGCGCGGCGGCGTTCGACGAGTTGGTGCTGTACCTGCAGAAACAGCTGCGCCTCACCATTGTCATGATCACCCATGATCTGGACACCATCTTCCGTACCTGCAATCGTGTCGGGGTGATCGTGGACGGGCGCATGGAATCGGACACCCTGGAACGCATCGTCGACTACCCGCACCCGTGGATCAGGGCCTATTTCCACGGCGAGCGCGCGCGCGCGCGCCTGGGAGCCGCACGTGGAACGTGAAGCGAACTACGCCGCGGTCGGTGCCTTCGTGCTGCTGGTGGCGCTGCTGGGAGCGCTGTTCGTCTACTGGTATTCCGACGCCCGCGAGCACCGCAACTACAACCGCTACGAGATTTACTTCAGCGGCAGCGTCAGCGGCCTCGAGCGGGGCGCGGCGGTACGTTACCTCGGTGTCGGTGTCGGCCGCGTGGTCGACATGCACATCGACCCACGCGATTCCAGCCGCGTCGAGGTGATCGTCGACATCGATGCCACCACGCCGATATCGGCGCACACCGTGGCGCAGCTGCAGCTGCAGGGAGTCACCGGGCTGCTGTACATCGACCTGTTCGAGGCTCCCGGCAACAAGGTCCTGGCGCCGGTGGTGGCGGGCCTGAAGTTCCCCGTGATCCGTTCGGGGCCGTCGCGCTTCGATGTGTTCCTGGCGAGTTTGCCGGAGCTGGTGGCAGCGGCCGGTGATGTGGTGCAGCGGGCCGACCTGTTGCTGAGCGACACCAACCTGCACGCGGTTTCCAGCACGCTGGGCAGCCTCGAGAAGGCGAGCAGCACGCTGCCGCAGACCGTGCACGATCTGAATGCCCTGGTGACCGAGCTGCGCGGCGCCACCACCGAACTGGCCGCCTCCGCCCGCAGCACCCACGCGTTGATCGATGCGGCCGGGCCGGACGTGCTGGCCGCCGCGCAGCGCATGCACAGCATTGCGGACCACCTGGCGAGCGCCAGCGAGCAGCTCGACCGAGTGATCGCCGACAACCGCGAGGACGTGCGTTCGTTCACGCGCGACGGGTTGCCGGAGCTCGAGCGATTTGCGCGTGAGGGCCGGGAGGCGGCCGAGGACATTCGCGCGCTCTCGAACAGCTTGCGGGAGAATCCCGCCCAGCTCATCTATCAACCGCAGGAGCGCGGTGTGGAGATCCCACGGTGAGAATTCCGCAACTGGCGACGCGCGCCGCGCCGCTGCTGTGCACGATCCTGACCGGGGGCTGCACCGGGCTGTTCCACAGCACCGCGCACCCCGAGCAGACGTACTACCTGCGCGCGCCGGCCGCCGCGGCTGGCGAGGGCGCGCCGGCCACGGCGGCCGTGGCGGCATCGCTGCGGGTCGGTCACCCCGTGGCGGCTCCCGGGCTCGATTCCTCACACATCATGCTGGTGCAGGCGGATCACCGCATGAACTTCTACATCGGCAGCCGCTGGCCGGCTCCGGTCGCGGACGTGCTGGAAGCGCTGGCGGTCGAAACGCTGCGCGCCTCGGGCGCGTGGACCTCCGTGGAGGATTCCACCAGCCCGTTCCCGTCCGACTACCTGCTGCAGGTGGCGGTGCGCCGCTTCGAGGCCGACTACACCGCCGGCGGCGCAGTTCCCGAGGTGCACGTGACGCTCGACTGCATCATCGGCAGGCGCGCAGGGCGCGACGTGGTGGCGACGTTCATGGTTTCCGGCGCCGCGCTGGCCACCGCCAACCGCCTGAGCGATGTGGTCTCCGCCTTCGAGCAGGCCACGGGCGCTGCCCTCGCGGCGCTGTCGCAGCAGGCCCCGCAGGCGGTGCGCGCCGCCGCGGAGCCTGCCGCTCAGAACCAGGACAGGCCCACCCCCTCCATCAGCCGGCAGAGCCAGTAATCCGACTGCGCCGGATTCGCGAATACGGCGAAATCGGCGGTGTACTCGATGCCGAGCGCCGCACGGTTGCTCCACAGCGTGTCGAAGTAACCGAGCACCTGCTGCGCCAGCGGCGCGCTGCGCGCCACTTCGATGGCGAGGTTCGCCTCGAGGTTGTAGTCGTTCAAGGCTCGCCGCGTGAGGTTCGCCGAACCGAGCGTCAGCCACAGCCGCTCTCGCCCGTAGATCATCACCATGGCGTCATGAAAGCGCTCGCCATGCGTGCGATACCAGCGCACGTGTATCGCCCCGCCGCCGCGCGCCACGAGTTCACTCGCCACCGGCTGATTCGGCATGCCGGAGCTGCCGCTGGTCGCGTCCTCATTCGGATCGAGAATGAGGCGCACGCCAACGCCGCGCCTGGCAGCCGCCAGCAGCGCCTCGGCTACGCCGCTGTCGGCCAGATGGAACATCGCCACATCGATCGAGTCGCCCCGCCCCGCGGCAGCCACATGCTCGAGGAGCGCGGCGCGGATCGCGCCCTCGGTGAGCACCTGCACGCCGGCGCTGCTGCCCGCCGCCAGGCCCGCTGCAGAATCGGCAGCGCAGTCCGGCGCCGGCCCCGGGGCTGAAGCCGGCGCGGGCGAATAGGCGTCGCCGTGCCCGCGCCAGCCTGAGAAACGAGCCACCGCCAGCTCGCTCGCCAGGAGCGATGCGAGTGCCGCGCCGCTGACACGCGCGGCCGCGTTCGACCAGGCGCTCTCGGCATCGTGCGGGTTGGCCGAAGCCACCACCGCCGCCAGTCCGCCCCGGCCGTCGTCCGCTACCAGCACCTTGCGGTGGTCGGCCTTGAAGTTGAGGCGCCGCGTCTCGACCCCCCAGGGGCGCGCCGGCGTATCCCACCAGCGCAGCGCCAGCCGCCACAGGCTCGAGTACAGCAGGTTGGAATCGCGCAGCGCATCCAGATCCGTCACCACGACCTCGACACCGCCGTCGCGCAGCAGCTGCAGCTGCGCTGAGGGCGCGGCCCCGTAGCCCTCGTTCACCGGATCGGTGATGAACAGCACCCTCAGCTCAGGCAGCGCGCGCCGCCGCGCGAGCAGCGCATCGCTGAGCTCGGCGGCGATGTGCCGCCGTGGAGCGCTTGCAGCCGCGGTGCCTGCAAACAGCGAGTAATCGAGCACGATGAAGCGGCGTGCCTGGCGCACCACCTCCAGAACCTGGTCGAAGATCCCCTGGCTCACGACCGCGCGCCCCCAGGCATCCGCGGCCGTGATGTCGGCGATGAAGCTCACCTCGTCCGCCGGCACGGCGCACACGGCGGAGGCGACATGGGTGCCGGCAGGCAGGGGCTTGTGCGCCTGCCACCAGGCGGTTGCGACCCAGGCCGCAACCACGCCCAGGGTGAGGAGCCGGCCGCGGCGAATTCTCACGACGCACGCTCTTCGAGCGCCGTCATCACCTCGAGCCAGCGCGCTTCCAGCTGAACGATCTCATCGGACAGCTCGCCATGGCGCCGGAAGAGCCGCTGCTGCTCCGGCGCGGCAGTCCCGCTGTAAGTGCCCGGATCGCTCAGTGCGGTCTCGATCCGCAGCCGCTCGCCGGCGAGCGCGCTGAGCTGCGTTTCCAGGCGCTGCTGTTCGCCCCGCAACGGCGTGAGCCGGTTGCGCGCCTCGGCTTCGAGCCGCCGCTGCTCGCGCCTTGAGGCGACCGGGGCTGCGCTCGCGGCGGCCGGCGCCGCGCCGCGATGGGCGCCGAGCCATGCGGCGTAGTCCTCCAGATCGCCCTCGAAGGCGCTGAGCGCGCCGTCGGCGAGCAGCACGAAGCGGTCGCAGACGCCGCGCAGCAGCGCGCGGTCGTGCGACACCAGCACTACCGCGCCGGGAAATTCCTGCAGCGCGAGCAGCAGCGTGTGCCGCATCGCCAGATCCAGGTGATTGGCCGGCTCGTCGAGCAACAGCAGGTTGGGCCGGCGGGCGATGAGAATGGCGAGCGCCAGGCGTGCCCGTTCGCCGCCGGAGAAATTCGCGCTCGGCTCGAACACCCGCTCGCCGCCGAAGCCGAAGCGGCCGAGATGGTCGCGGCACTGCTGCTGCGTCCACGTGAGTACCTCGCTGCCGCCGCGCCGGGTGAGTTCGGCGAGCGCCGAGCCGCCGGCATCGAGTTGCTCGAGCTGCAGCTGCGCCAGCAAGCCGGTGGCCAGCTCCGGCGCGGGCTCGCGCCGGCCCGCGAGCGGGACAAGCTCGCCGGCCAACACGCGCATCAGCGTGGATTTGCCGGCGCCATTCCTGCCGAGGACCCCGAGGCGGTCGCCCGGGCTGACGCTTAGGGAGACCTGCTCGAGGACCTGCCGCGCGCCGTAGCCGGCGCGCACCCGCTCGAGCGCCACCAGCGGCCGCGGCAGTTTCAGCGGTGGTGCGAACTCCCATTCGAAGCCCGATTCGGTGTGGACGGCGGCGATGCTCTCGAGGCGCGCGAGCCACTTCAGGCGGCTCTGCACCTGGCGCGCCTTGCTCGCCTTGGCGCGGAATCGCTCCACGAAACTCTGGATGTGGGCCGCCTCGCGCCGCCGCTTCGCCACCAGGGCGCGGGTGCGTTCGGCATGGGCGGCGTGCTGGGTTTCGAAGGCGCTGTAGTTGCCCGGGTAGGCATGCAGCCGTCCGCCCTCGATGTACAGGATGCGGCCGACGATCGCATCGAGGAACTCGCGATCGTGAGACACGAGCAGCAGCGTCCCGCGGTACTGCCGCAGCCATTCCTCCAGCCACAGCAGCGCATCGAGGTCCAGGTGATTGGTCGGCTCATCGAGCAGCAGCAGCTCGGAGCGCTGCATGAGTGCACGCGCCAGGCTGGCGCGCATGCGCAGGCCCCCCGAGAACTCGCGCAGCGCGCGCCCGGCATCAGCGCTGTCAAAGCCCAGGCCTGCGGCGAGCTGCGCCGCGCGGCTGCGCGCGGCGTAACCGCCGAGCGCTTCGTAGCGCGCATGCAGGCCCGCCTCGAGCGCGCCTTCGCCACGCTCATGGGCGCGCGCCAGCTGCGCCTCCACGGCGCGCAGCTCGACGTCACCGTCGAGGATGTATTCCAGCAGCGGGCGGTCCGAGTCGGGCAGTTCCTGGGCCACCCAGGCGATGGCCAGATCCGGCGGCGCCGAATACTCACCGGCATCCGGGGTGAGCTCGCCGCGGATCAGTGCCAGCAGCGTCGACTTGCCGCAGCCGTTGCGTCCGACGATGCCGATCTTCTCGCCACGGAAGATCGTGGCCGTGGCCTCATCGAGCAGTATCTGCGGGCCGCGGCGGACGCGGGCGTTGCACAGAGTAAGCACACCGGCTTCAGGCCAAGCGGGAAGCCGCCCCGTCGGCGCGGTGCAGCAGGTGTGCGAAGGGTGCGGCGCCTGCGGCCTGGCGCGTGAGCAGTGACAGCAGGTCCTCCGCGGTGCAGGGCTCGCCGAACAGCCGCCCCTGCCCGTAGTGGCAGGCGTTGTTGCGCAGGAATTCCAGCTGCTGCTGCGACTCGACGCCCTCGGCGATCACTTCCATGCCGAGACTGCGTCCCATCTCGATGATGGTGCGCACGATGGTCGCATCGCCGGCATCGTCGGTTGCGTCGCGCACGAAGGACTGGTCGATCTTCAGGGTGCCGATGGGGAACTGCTGCAGCGCCGACAGCGAGGAGTAGCCGGTGCCGAAGTCATCGATCGACAGGTGCAGGCCCATCGCGTACAGCTCATCGAGCAGCCGCACGGTGCGCTGCGGATCCGCCATCAGGGTGGTTTCGGTGATCTCCAGCTCGAACGCGGTCGGGGACACCTGGTGGCGGCGGAATACCGAGCGGCAGCGCAGGATGAAACTCGCCTGGCGCAGCTGCTTGAGCGACAGGTTGAGTGAGATGCGTCCCGGGTCGCCGCCCTTGCTCTGCATCTGGCGGTAATCGAGGCACACGCGGTTCAGCACCCACTCGCCGATATCCAGTATCAGGTTGGTTTCCTCGGCCAGCGGGATGAAATGCGAGGGCGGAATGTCGCCGTGCCCCGGCAGGCGCCAGCGCAACAGCGCCTCGGCGCCGATGATGCGGCCGTTGCGCAGGTCGACTTTGGGCTGGTAGCGGATCTCCAGCTCGTCGCGTTCCAGCGCGCGCCGCAGCTTGCTCTTCAACATCAGCCGCTCGACCGCGGCGGCGTTCATCTCCGGGGAGTAGAAGGCGAAGGTGTTGCCGCCGTTCTGCTTCGAGTAGTACATCGCCGCGTCCGCGTTGCGGATCAGGTCGATGACGTTCTCCGCATCGCGCGGGCAGAAGGCGATGCCGATGCTGGCGGTGAGGAACACCTCGTTCTGGTTCAGCTGCAGCGGGCGGCACACCTCGGTCAGGAGCGAGCGTGCCAGCTGCGCAATCGGTCCGCGGTTGTCGGCATCGGAGGGCAGGCCCTCCACGAACAGCGCGAACTCATCCCCGGCGAGCCGTCCCACCACGGTCTCCTTCGGCAGCGAGCGCGTCAGGCGCTCGGCCAGCACCTCCAGCGTGCGATCGCCGGCGCCGTGGCCGAAAGTGTCGTTGACCTCCTTGAAGTGGTCCATGTCCAGGTACAGCACCGCCACCACCTGCCCGGCGCGCAGCGCACGCGCGATGGCCTGCTGCAGCAGGTGGTGGAACTGCATGCGGTTCGGGATCTTGGTGAGCGCGTCGTAGCGCGCCAGATAGCGTATGCGGCGTTCGGCGCGCTTGCGGTCGGTGATGTTGCGCGCCACGAAGATGTTGCCCTGGAACTGCGGGTCGTCGCTGTCGATGCGCGAGCCGGTGAACGACACCGGGATCGTCTGACCACTGCGCGTGCGCACCACCGTCTCGCGCGTCTCCTGCGCCGCCTGCAGCAGATCGAAGTTGGCGCGCTCACGCTCTTCGAGCACCGTAATGATGTTGCGGCCGAGGAGTTCCTCTTCGGCGAAACTGAGCAGCTTGCAGGCCGCCGAGTTTGCCATCTTGATGATCCCGTCCGGGGACGTGACGAACACCGCATCGGTCATGCTGTTGAGCACGCTGTGCAGGTAATTCTTGTTGATGGTGGACAGGCGCAACCGTCCGCGCATGCGCTCGAGCGCCTGCTGCAGGTCCGCGAGCGCCTCGTGCCGGCGCACCTCGACCGGGCGGGTGTAATCGCCCTGGCCGATACGATCGGCGCTCTTGATGAGCGAGTCGACCGGCCGCTGCAACTGCCGGGTGACGCGCCAGGCCAGGGCGGCGCCGGCGAGCCCGCCCACTGCGGCGAGCGCGAGGCCCAGGAACCACGTGAGGCGAGTGCGTTCAGCGCTGGCCGCTTCCAGCCGTCCGCCCAAGGTCACCTCGGGCACCGGCGCGGCCTGCTCGAGCACCACGGTGAGGGAGGCGAGCGTCTCGGGCGTCGCGGCGCCGGGGATGTTCTCGACGAAGGTGCGCACCGGGGCGGTGACCTCGGCGCTGAGCGCGCCCGGGGTCGCGCCGGCGCTGCGCCGCCAGTCGAAAATCCGCTTTCCCGAGCGGGCCGCCACGGTGATGGCGGCCACCGTGGCATCGTCCATGAAGGGCTGGAGCCTGCGCACCACACCGCTGCTGTCCCCGGCGCGCACGGCGCCGGCGATTGAATCCGCCGCGTGCGCGGCGATGCTCTGTGCCCGGGCCTGCAGCTCGGGATCGACGCGCTCGCGCGCGGCCCGCTCGGCCAGGGCGCTCAGGGTGCGCGTGTCGGCCTGGTCCCGGACGAGCAGCACGGTACCCACCGCAGCGGCGGCGAGCACCACCACCAGGAAGGCGGCCCCTGAATATTTGAACTTGAAGCTGGCGGCAGTCACGTATACGTCCGCCGCGAGACGCGCTGTGTCCTGCGGCGTGTGATCCCCTTACTTTTGGGGATTCATATTAACCGCCGCCTGGGACTTAAGGCTAGGCGCCTTCAGTTGCCGGACCAGACTCTCTTTATATGTCCGAGCATCAGGCCGCGCATCGTGGCCATGGGATCGGTGGTGGCCGCGAAAATGGGCGGCCGGCGCCGCAGCAGCTGCCAGCTCTCGCTGCGCAGGACCTGGCGCAGGTACTCGATGTTGCGCTCCACGGCTTCCATGTAGGGGTTACCGCCGCCGTAGAGGATTTCTAGGTAGCGGTAGGCTCCATGGAAGTCCCCATCGAGTCGCTTGGATCGCACCTCGGCCACGAACTCCGGCGTCTGGCGCAGCAGATCCAGGCCCGAGGCGTACTTCACCTGGGGGTTGCCCTGGCTGAAGGGCAGGGCGACGCCGCCGAGCACGAACTCGGCATACAGCCGGTCACGGCATTTCTCCAGGTAACAGCGGTCGGCCATCTGGGCGATCATGTCCGCCGTGCCGAGCATGTGGCCAACCATGATGTCGCGCGGATCGGAAACCGTCTCCTCGATGCGCGTGAACGGCACTTCGTAACCGGTGAAGTGGATGATCTCCGATGCCACCGGCACCCAGGCCCCGAAGCCCAGCACCGGCAGGTACTCTTCCAGGAAGCGCGCGCCGCGCGACACGTGGGTGCGGGTGAACTCGGCGCCGTTGCGCGAGTCGCGCTCGTCGGTGCGGCGCAGATAGCCCACGTCGTGAAACAGGCCGGTCACGAGGCCGACCACGGCACGCGCGCCCCCCAGGCGGGTGGCCTCCTCCTGCTGCCGTTCGTAGCCCACGAGAAGACGCGCGAGCGCCAGAGTTATGTCGAGCGTGTGTTGCCGGTCGTGGTACACGGTGTCGACACCGTGGTATCCGGCCACCTTGCCGGCGAACAGGCGTTCGAAATGTTCGAAGGCGCGCGCCAGCGGGTCCATGGACACCCCCGGCCACGTCGGCCGGTAGAGCGCCTCGACCGCGGCGAGCACCGCCGCCGGCGAGCTCACCTGCACGCTGTTGGTCACGTCAAAATCGCTGCGCCGGGAATTGGTCATGGTCGACGGAGGCTTAATATGCGCGGCGGCCGGCCGTCCCTCATTGGCCTGACCGGTGCCCTGAAGCCCAGTCTAGGCAGTTCCGGCGTCCAGGCACAGCGACGCGGCGCACATTTTCTAAGCTAGTAGATGCGCAGGCCGCCGTACTTGCGGCGGATGTGCCGGTCGAGCACCAGGGCTCCGAGCACAAACCCGACGCACAGCGCCAGCAGCACCGCGGCGAGCGCCCACGGCCACCCGCGCCGGGGATGGTCCTGCGCCGCGCCGGCAAACAGCGCACCCTGCGGCGCGCTGGCGAAGTCCTCCGGGGAGGCCGCGGGCGCCGGCGCTGCCGGCGCTGAGGCGGCAGTGCCCCCGCCGGGCGCCGCGCCCGCGGTGGTGCGCGCCGCGTCGAGCTGCGCCTGCAGCCGGCCGAGCTCGTCCTTCAGCCGCGCGACCTCCGCGGTGCTCGCCGCGAGCCGCGACCGCAGCGGCTCGTCCGCCGACAGGTAGCTCGCCCTGATCCAGCCATCTTTGCCGCCGGCGAGCTGTACGTGGACCTGATCGCGCACCCGCTCGATGACTTCCAGGCGCTCGCCGCTCTTCACCGTGGCGATGCGCTCAGCGCTCGCGTCCGGGGCGCTGTTCACGTTGACGACCAGTTGCTCGACGACGTACGCGGTTTCGGCGCGCGCCGCGGGCGCCGCCAGGGCGCACAGCAGCAGCCACGGTGCCGCAGGCGCGCGCGCGGTGAGCTTCGGTCTCACGCGGCGCGCTCGCCCGCCGCAAGAATGCCGTGCTGCTTCAGCAGCGCCGCCACGTCCGGGCGGCGGCCGCGAAACTCGATGAACGCCTCGAGGGCGTCACGGCTGCCGCCGCGGCTGAGGATCGCGTCCAGAAAGCGCTGTGCAGTCGGACGGTCGAACACGCCGCTTTCCTCGAACGCGGCAAAGGCATCCGCCGCCAACACCTCCGCCCACTTGTAGCTGTAGTAGCCGGCGGCGTACCCGCCGGCGAAAATGTGGCCGAAGCTGTTCGGAAAGCGGTTCCACTCCGGCACCGGCACGACGGCGACTTCGCCCCTGACCTCGCCCAGGATCTGCAGCACACGCCCGCCGCGCTCGGGCGAGTACTCGGTGTGGATGCGGAAATCGAACAGGGCGAATTCCAGCTGCCGCATCATCTGCAGCCCCGCGTGGAAGCTGCGCGTGGCGATCAGCCGCGACTGTGTTTGCGCGGGCAGCGGCGCGCCGCCCTCGAAGTGCCCGGAGATGCGCTGCAGAACCTCCGGGTGCCAGGCGTAGTTCTCCAGGAACTGGCTCGGCAGCTCCACCGCGTCCCAGGCTACGCCGTTGATGCCGGCGAGGCTCGGATAGTCGATGCGCGTCAGCAGATGGTGCAGGCCGTGGCCGAACTCGTGGAACAGGGTGAGCACGTCGTCGTGCGTGAGCAGCGCCGGCCGCCCGGGTGCGGGCGGCAGGAAATTGCACACCAGGTAGGCAACCGGCAGCGCCGCTCCGCTGCGCAGGTGCTTGCGGCCGACGCACTCGTCCATCCACGCGCCACTGCGCTTGTTGGGGCGCGCGTAGGCGTCCAGATAAAAGCTGCCGACCGCCTCGCCGGCGACGCCGGTGATGTCGAAGAAGCGCACGTCCGGGTGCCACAGCGGCGCACCGGCGCGCTCGCGGATGCGCACACCGAACAGCCGCTCGGCGACCTCGAACAGCCCGGTGAGCACCCGCGGCAGCGGGAAGTACGGCCGCAATTGCTCCTGGGACACCGAGAAACGCTCACGCTGCAACCGCTCGGCATAGAAGCCGAGGTCCCAGGCGGCGAGCTTGCGGCCGGCGAACGCTTCGAGCTCGGCGAATTCCGCCAGCGCCGCGGGGCGGGCCGCGCGCGAGAGCTGGTGCAGGAACTGCAGCACTTCCTCGACGCTGTGCGCCATGCGGGTCGCGAGCGCGTACTGCGCGTAATCGCGAAAATCCAGCAGCCGCGCCGCCTCGTGGCGCCGCCGCAGGATGTCCTCCATCACCGCCGAGTTGTCCCAGCGGCCGGCGCTCGGGCCGCAATCCGAGGCGCGCGTCATCCACGCCTCGTAGAAAGCGCGCCGCAGGGTTTCGGATTCGGCGTCGGTGAGCACCGCAACGTAGGTCGGCTGGTCGAGGGTGAGGATCCAGCCCGCCACGCCGCGCTCGTGCGCCCGGCGGCGCGCCTGCTCGATGAGCATGTCGTTCAGTCCGCGCAGCTGCTGCGGATCCGCGACCTGCCAGGTCCAGGCGTTGGTGGCATCCAGCACGTTCTCTTCGAATTTTGCCTGCAGCTGCGTGAGCTCGAGCATCGCGGACTTGAAGCGCGCCTTGCGTTCGGCCGGCAGACCCACTCCGGCGAGGCGGAAGTCCCGCATCGCATGCTCGATCACCTGGCGCTGCACCGGTGCCAGCGCGGCGCGCTCCTGGTCGGCGATGGTGCGATAGGCCCGGAACAGCGGCTCGCTCTGCGCCAGGTCGGTCTGGTAGGCGGACAGCAGCGGCAGGCAGGCGTTGTAACCGGTGCGCAGGGCATCGGAATTCAGCACCGCGTTCAGGTGACTCACCGGCGACCAGGTGCGCGAAACGCGGTGCTGCAGCTCCTGCAGCGGCTCGACGAGCGTCGCGAAGGTGGGCAGCGGGAGCGAGGCGAGTTCCTCGATGCGCGCGCGGTTCTCGGTCAGCACTTCCCGCACCGCCGGTTCGACGTGCTCGGGACGGATCTGCAGGAACTGCGGCAGGGGTTCCTGGCCGAGGAGAGGATTTTCCATGCGGTCTCGTGGCGTGAACTAAGCGCCATTGTAGCGGCCTTGGGGCGCGCCCTGCCCGTCCTCATATAACATGGAGTCACGAGCGCTCGAGGGCGTATGACCGACAGATTCGACCTGCTGGTGATCGGCGGCGGCAGCGGCGGGCTGGCCGCAGCCCAGCGCGCGGCCGAATACGGCGCGCGGGTGGCGCTGGTGGAATCCGGCCGCCTCGGGGGCACCTGCGTCAACGTCGGCTGCGTGCCGAAGAAAATCACCTGGAACGCGGCCGATCTCGGTGGCGCGCTGCACGATGCCACGGACTACGGTTTCCATCTGGATGTCGCGGGGCATGACTGGGCGTTGCTGAAGCACAGGCGCGACGCCTACATCCTGCGGCTGAACGACCTGTACGCCGCCAATCTGGCGCGCCACAAGGTCGAGCTGGTGCGCGCCCGGGCGAGCTTTGTCGATGCGCGCACGGTCACTGCCGCGGGGCGCCGCCTCGCGGCCGAGCACATCATCATCGCCACCGGCGGGCGCCCGCACCGGCCGGTGATTCCCGGCGCCGAGCTCGGCATCACCTCGGATGACTTCTTCGAGCTCAGCAAGCGTCCGCAGCGCGTCGCGGTAGTGGGCAGCAGTTACATCGCCGTCGAGCTCACCGGTATTTTCGCCGCTCTCGGGGCCGACACCGCCCTGGTGCTGCGCGGCGACACGGCGCTGAACAGTTTCGACGACATGCTCGGAGAGGCGACGCTCACCCTGCTGCGCGAGGAGGGCGTGGACATCGTCATGCACGCCCCGGCCGCGGCGCTGGCGCGCGGCGCCGACGGCGCGCTCGAGCTCGCCGCGCGCGACGGCCGGCGTCTGGGGCCGTTCGATTGCGTGCTCTGGGCCATCGGACGCGTTGCGGCGGTGGAGGACCTCGCGCTGGGCAAGGCCGGCGTGGCGCTCGATATCGAGGGCTTCATCGCCACCGACACGTATCAGGCCAGCAGCGCGCACGGGATTTATGCCATCGGGGATGTGGCGGGGCGCGCGCAGCTGACGCCGGTGGCGATCGCGGCAGGCCGGCGGCTGTCGGACCGGCTGTTTGGCGGCCACAGCGACCGGCACCTGGACTACGAGAACATCCCGACGGTGATTTTCGGGCGTGCGCCGATCGGCACCGTCGGGCTCACGGAAAAGGCGGCCCGCGAGCGCTACGGTGCCGCCAACATCACGGTGTTCAGATCCAGCTTCGTGCCCCTCTATCACGCCCTCACCACGGCGAAGACGCGCTGTGAGATGAAGCTCGTGACGACCGGCCCGGAGCAGCGCATCGTCGGCCTGCACGTCGTGGGAGCGGGCGCGGACGAGATGCTGCAGGGGTTTGCGGTCGCGGTGCGCATGGGGGCGACCAAGAAGGACTTCGACGATACGGTGGCGATTCATCCGACCTCTGCGGAAGAATTCGTCACCATGCGCTGAACACTCAGGCGCTGCCGCGGCGCTCCTTGAGAGCGGCCAGCACGTGCGCGGTCGTGGGACGCACGCCGTGCCACAGACGAAACGACTCCGCGGCCTGCTCCACCAGCATGCCCCAGCCCTGCAGCGCCCGCGCGCACCCCTGCCGCGTGGCCCACTCGAGGAAGGCGGTCGCGGACTTGCCGTAGGCCAGGTCGTAGCACACCGTCTGCGGACCAATGACCTCTGGCGGGAAGGGCGGCAGCTCGCCCAAGAGGCTCGCGGAGGTTGCATTGACGATGAGGTCGAACGGCGCGCTCTCGAGCTGTGCGAAACCGACGCCCTGGACGGCGCCCAGGTCGCAAAACGCTGCGGCGAGAGTCTCGGCACGCTGCGCCGTGCGGTTGGCGATCACCACCACCTCGGGTGCCAGCCCCAGCAGCGGGCCCAGGATCCCGCGTGTCGCGCCGCCCGCGCCGATGACGAGCACGCGGCGGTGGGTGATGACCAGTCCGAGGTTGTCGCACAGGTCGCGCACCAGGCCGGCGCCGTCGGTGTTGTCGCCGAGGATGCCGTCGGCGCGCACCGCGAGCGTGTTCACCGCCGCGGCGTGCGCGGCCCGGGGCGTCAGCTCGTGCGCCACGTCCACCGCAGCGATCTTGTGAGGCAGGGTGACGTTCAGGCCCCGGCCGCCCTGCGCGAAGAACGCGCGCACGCGCGCGTGAAACTCGCCGGGCGCCACGTCGTACAGGCGGTAGCTGATGTTCTGACCGCTCTCGCGGGCAAACATGGCGTGAATGAACGGCGAGAGGCTGTGACCGACCGGATGGCCGACGACCCCGTACTGCTCCAGCGCGCTCTCCATCAGCCCGATTGTGACAGCATCCGCGCGCTCGCGCCTGCGGCAGGCCCCACCGCGAGGCTGGACTTGAGCTCCGGCAGCCAGGCCTGCAGGCGCTCGAGCGTGAGGTAGGGCGGGTTCGCGATCAGCAGTCCCGAGCCGTTGAGCCCGACCTGCGAATCGCGCGGATACAGCCACAACTCGCACACCAGCAGCGGCGCCTGCAGGGTGCGCGCGCAGGCGGCCTGCCAGTTGGCGGTGCTGCGCTCATCCTTGATCGGATACCAGGCCGCGAACACGCCGGTGGGAAAGCGGCGCAATCCTTCGGCGAGTGCGGCCGTGACGTGCCCGAAGTCCTGCTGGGTCTGCTCGTACGGCGGGTCGATGAAGGTGAGCCCGCGCCGTTCGGGCGGCGGCAGCCAGGCCCGCAAGCGCTCGAAGCCGTCGCCACGCTCGACCCGCACACTGCGCGGGGCGTCGCTCCCCCCGGGGGCCAGAGCGGCGAGCGACGCCTCCAGCGCCTGCGCTTGTGCTCCCAGGAACTCGATGAGCACCGCACGATCCTGCGGCCGCAGCGCGCTCGCGGCGATCAGCGGCGAACCCGGATACAGATGCCGCTGCCCGTGGCGGGCGCGAAACTGCGCGAGCAGCGCCGCGTACTGGCGCAACTCCGGCGCGCGGTGCTCCACGCTCGTGAAGCGCCCGATGCCGGCGGCAGCCTCAAGCGTTGGGCTCGACAGGTCGTAGCTGCCGCGGCCGGCGTGGGTGTCAAGGTAGAGGAAGCCCTTGTCCTTCTTCTGCAGCGCCGTCAGCAGCGCGAGCAGCGTCACGTGCTTGTGCACGTCCGCGAAGTTGCCGGCGTGGAAGCTGTGGCGGTACTTCATGGAGTCTCCGCAGGGAAACCTCTGACTTCAGTCAGGGGAGGAATTGCGTCCAAGGCTTGACCTGTATGGATATACATGTAACCATGTGAGACATGGTTGATCTGGTGATTAACCGGAACTGCCTCTACCAGACGGCCTACCATGTGATCTGGTGTCCGAAATACCGGCGTGACGTACTGACGGGCCCGATCGCCGCTGAAGTGGACACGCTGCTTGAGGCAATCTGTTGCGAACGCAGCTGGCCGGTGATCTCCAAGGAGATCCAGCCCGATCACATCCACCTGATTGTCAGCATTCCCCCGGCCATTGCGGTGGCCGACGCGGTCAAGGTGCTCAAGGGCGTGAGCGCCCGGCACCTGTTCCAGCGCTTTCCGGCACTCAAGAAGCGGCGGACCGGACATCTGTGGTCGCCGTCGTACTACGTTGGCACCGCAGGCACGGTCAGCGCCGCGACCATCGAGCGCTATATCGAGCGTGCCGAGCACGTCACCAAGAGGCGCTAAAGCGTGATGCGCACCGCCTGCATTCGACTGAAGGTGTCGCCGGAACAGGCCGACAGATTGAGCGCATTGCGGACGGCCTACACCGACGGCTGCAATCGGCTCGTACCGCTGGCGCAAGCCGCGCGCTGTTGGAACCGGGTCGCGTTGCATCAGCTCGGTTATCGACGCTTGCGGCAGGAGACGGCCTTGGGCGCGCAGATGGCGTGCAACGCCATCTTCTCGGTGTGCAAGGCGTATCGCTCGCAACGAGCTCAGCGTCCATTTCGACCATCGCACCTATACGCTCAAGGGCGAGGCGGTCTCGCTCAACACCCTGCAGGGACGCATGCTGGTGCCGATGATCCTCGGGGATCACCAGCGCCGGATCCTGGCGAGCGGCCTGCCGAAGGAAGCGGAACTGGTGTTTCGCCGCGGGCAATGGTTCTTCAATCTCGCCGTTGCGTCGGCCGACGGCGAACGGGTGGCATCCGGCCCGGTAATGGGTGTGGATGTCGGGGAAAATACTCTCGCCGCCACCAGCACGGGCCGGATCTGGGGCGGAGAGACACTGCGCCACCGGCGTGATCAACATCTGGCCCTGCGTCGTCGCCTCCAGTCCAACGGCAGCCAGAGTGCGATTCAAAGACTCCGGCAGGTCTCCGGCAAGGAACGGCGGCGTGTCAAACACGTCAACCACGAAACGAGCAAGGCGATTCTCGAGGAAGCCCGACGCATTGGCGCGGCCACGATCGCGATGGAGGACCTCACGCACATCCGCGATCGCCTCCGCACAGGTCGGCGCATGCGCGCAAGGCTGCACCGCTGGGCATTCCGGCAGTTGCAGAGCTTTGTCGAGTACAAAGCCCGTGCCGCTGGGATCTCCGTCGTGTACGTCAATCCGGCCTACACGAGCCGGACCTGTTCGGCCTGCGGGCAGTTGGGTACACGGCTCAAGCATCGTTTCGAGTGTTCCTGTGGTTTCCGGGCGCACGCGGACTTGAATGCAAGTCGGAATCTTGCCCGGATTGGCGAGACTGCCGTTTCGCCAAGGGCGGTTGTAAATACGCCTGATGTGGGTCGCGTGGCTTGCCATGC
>JBGPKC010000045.1:0-26054 GCA_041485725.1 Steroidobacteraceae bacterium | reverse complement strand
AGCGCGGACGTCCTCGGGCACGATCGCCTGCTGCCGGTGACCCATGAGGGGGACGTGCTGGTGATCGCCAACGCCGGGGCCTACGGGCATGCAATGAGCTCGCATTACAACCTGCGCACGCCGGCCGCGGAGCTGTTCATCTGAAGCGCGTTCTGCTCCTCGCTCTGGGAGTCGCCGCGCTCGCCGGCGTTCTCTACGTTTTGTATCTGGATCGCCTGGTGACCCGGCAATTCGAAGGCCGCCGCTGGACGCTGCCGGCGCAGGTGTTCGCGGCGCCGCTCGAGCTGTACACGGGACTGGCGCTGTCGCCGGCACAGCTGGAGCAGGAGCTGCAACGCCTGCATTACCGGCGCGCCGAGCAGCTCGATCGTCCCGGCACCTACCGCCCGCAGGGCGCGCGCATCGACGTCGCGCTGCGGCCGGCGCGCTTCGCGGACGAGACGCGCAACGCGGCGCTGCTGAGCATCGTCGCGGGTCCGCAGGGGCTGGAGAGCCTGCGCGACAGCGCCGGCCGTGACGTGCCGGTGCTACGGCTCGAACCGCTGCTCATCGGCAGCATCTTTCCGATTCACGGCGAGGATCGCATCATCGTCACGCCGCAGGAAGTGCCCTCGCTCCTGCCCGCGGCGCTCAAGGCGGTCGAGGACCGCAAGTTCGACAGCCATCACGGCGTCGACCCGGTCGGGATGCTGCGCGCGCTGTGGGTCGACGTGCGCGCCCGTCAGATCGAGCAGGGCGGCAGCACGCTCACCCAGCAGCTGGTGCGCAGCTACTTCCTCAATTCGCGGCAGACGCTGTCGCGCAAGCTCCGTGAAGCGATCATGGCGATGGCGCTGGATGCGCACTTCACCAAGGCCGATCTCATGAACGCGTACATCAATGAGATCTTCCTCGGTCAGGACGGCGACCGCGCGATTCACGGCTTTGGCCTCGCCAGCCAGTTCTATTTCGGCAAGCCGCTCGCGGAGCTCGACCTGTCGGAAGTGGCGCTGCTGGTCGCGGTGGTCCGCGGACCCTCGTACTACGATCCGCGCCGCCACTCCGAACGCGCGCGTCTGCGCCGCGACCTGGTCCTCAAGGTGATGGCCGAGCAGGGTATCGTGACCGCCCGGGAGGCGAGTGCGGCCGCGCACCAGCCGCTCGGCGTCAGCGGCCGGCCGGCGGGCGCGTATTACCCCGCGTACCTCGACTTCGTGCGCCGCACCCTGCGGCGCGACTATCACGACCAGGATCTCACCGAGGCGGGCCTGCGGATCTACACCAGCCTCGAACCGCGCGCCCAGGAGCAGGCCGAGCAGGCGCTCGAGCACGAGCTCACGCGTCTGGATCGCTCGCGCAAGCACGCGCCCGCGCCGCTCGAAGGTGCAGTCGTCGTCACCTCACCGCAAAGCGGCGACGTGATCGCCATCGTCGGCGGGCGCAACGTCGGTTACGATGGCTTTGACCGCGCGCTGGATGCGCACCGCTCGATGGGCTCGCTGGTGAAGCCGTTCATCTATCTGACGGCGCTGGAGAGCGGGCGCTACAACGCCGCCACCGTCGTGCAGGACGCGCCGGTCGACGTGAAGCTGGTGAACGGCAAACACTGGCGGCCGGAAAACTTCACCCATCAGACGTATGGTCCGGTGCCGGTGGTACGCGCACTCGCGGAGTCGCTGAATCTCGCCACCGTCAGTGTGGGGATGGATGTGGGTCTGCCGAAGGTTGCGCAGACGCTGCAGCGCTTAGGCCTGCCGCAGCCGCCCGCGCAGGTGCCGGCCATGCTGCTGGGAGCGGTCGAGGCCACACCGCTCGAGGCGGCGCAACTGTTCAACGGTCTTGCCAACGGCGGCTTTCGCAACCCGCTGCGCGCGGTGCGCGCGCTCATCAGCACCGACGGCAAGCCGCTCAAGGCCTTTCCTCTGGAAGTGACCCAGGTGGCTTCTCCTGAAGTCGTGTATCAGCTCGATCGCATGCTGGTGCAGGTCATGGACCGCGGCACCGGCCGTTCCGCGCGCGCGCTCCTGCCCGCAAGCCTGGTGGTGGCCGGAAAGTCCGGCACCTCATCGGACTACCGCGACAGTTGGTTTGCCGGTTTCTCCGGCGGTCACCTGGTGGTGGTGTGGGTGGGGTACGACGACAATGAGCCGACGGGGTTGACCGGCTCCGCCGGAGCGTTGCCGGTGTGGGCGCATGTCATGGCGGGACTCGGCACGAACTCCTGGGAGGCGCCGATGCCGGACAAGCTGGCGGAAGTCCACCTCGAGTATCCGACCGGACTGCGGGCGGCGCCGGGCTGTTCGGATGACATCGTGGCGGTCGCCGTACCGGCGGAGGCCGTACTGCCGGCGAAGCCCGGTTGCAGCTTGCCCGACAACGCGAATCCTCTCACCACGATACTGGACCGCGCACAGCAGTGGCTGCGCGGTCTGGTGCATTGATGCCGGCAGGCCGGGCGCGGCCGCGGCGCGCGCGGTAGCGCCCCGCTTCAGGCGCTATCATGAGCGGCATGCGCACCCGCACGCGGTTGTCCGTCGTCATCACCGCCGCCAGCCTGTCGGCTTGCGCTCTGCGAGGTGCGCTGCCGCCGGGTGCGCCGCCCTCGGGGCCGTTACCCCCCGGCACGGCGCAACCCGGCTCGCCGACGCCCGAGCAACCCTCGCCGGCGGCGCCGGAGCGACCCGCGGCGCCTGCGCCGCGGCAGTTTCACCTCGGCCTCGCGGCCAGCGCGCTGGTTACGCAGGCTCACACGCAGGCCGGTGGCGGCGATTACGGTCAGGCGGCCGCGACGCTTGAGCGGGCACTGCGCATCGAGCCGGACAATCCGCTCCTGTGGATCGAGCTCGGCCGCGTGCAACTGAGCGAAAATAACGCGGCGCAGGCGGACGCCATGGGCCACAAGGCGCTGGCGCTCGCTACCACGGACGCCGGCGCGCAGTCGGCGGCCTGGCGCCTGATCGCCGATTCGCTGCGCTCGCGCGGCCGCAACCCGGAGGCCGCGGAGGCCGACGGGCGCGCCGGGAGTCTCGCGCCGCGCTGAGCGCGTGGCGTGACCGGCCGCGCCGCTCAGGGCTTTGCTGCGTGTCGCGCGCGCAGCTCACCGATCACCCGCTCGAGCGGCAGTCCGCGAACCCGCAGCAGCACCAGCACGTGGTAGAGAAGATCGGCGGCTTCGGCCACCACTTCAGCATCGCTGCCGCCGGCGCCGGCGAGCGCCACCTCGAGCCCTTCCTCGCCCACTTTTTGCGCCACACGTTTCGCCCCCTGGGCGACGAGGCGCGCGGTGTAGCTGCCCTCGGGCCGCCCGGCCATGCGCTCGCCGATGACTTGAGCGAGGGTGTCGAGAAAGGCCAGGTGCTCGCCGCTGGTGCGCGGCGCGTCACCGAAGCAGCTCGCGGTGCCCAGATGACACACCGGGCCGCGCGGCCAGGCCGTCGCGAGCAGCGCGTCGCCGTCGCAGTCGGCGCGGATCTGCGCCAGTTCCAGCACGTGACCGGAAGTCTCACCTTTTTCCCACAGGCGCTGCCGGCTGCGGCTGAAGAACACCACGCGCCGCCGCGTCAGGCTCGCGCGCAGCGCGTCGCGGTTCATGTAACCGAGCATCAGTACCGCGCCGCTCCCGGCATGCTGCACGATCGCCGGCAGGAGCCCGGGGGCCTTGCTGAAGTCGAGGCCCTCGACGTCCAGGAGCTCCATTCAGCACCGCACCGGCACGCCCGCGGCATGCAGCTGGCGCTTCAGATCCGGGATGGAAATCGATTTGGAATGGAACACACTCGCCGCCAGGGCCGCGTCCACTCCGGCTTGACTGAACACCTGGGTGAAATGCTCCACGGTGCCCGCACCGCCGGAAGCGACCAGCGGCACCTGACAGATCGCACGCATCGCCGTGAGCTGTTTCACATCGAAGCCGGTGCGTCCACCGTCACACCCCATGCAGTTGAGCACGATCTCGCCGGCGCCGCGCGCCTGCACCTCGCGCACCCAGTCCGGTACCGCGCGTCCGCCGTCGCGCGAGCGCTGCGGATCGCCGCTGAACAGCCACGCCCGATAGCCCGTCGCGGTCCGCAGGCTGTCGATGCCCACCACGACGCATTGCGAGCCAAAGCGCTTACTCAGGTCCCCGATGAGCGCGGGATTCTCGAGCGCTGGCGAGTTGACGGACACTTTCTCGGCGCCGGCATTGAGCACCGCCTCGGCATCGGCCACCGAGCGGATGCCGCCGGCGACGCAAAACGGAATGTCGAGCAGCCGCGCCACGCGCCGCACCCACTCCCGATCCACGGATCGCCGTTGCGGGCTTGCGGTGATGTCGTAGAAGACGAGCTCATCGGCGCCCGCGTCGCGATAGCGCGCGGCGAGTTCCAGGATGTCGCCTGCGACGCGATGGTCGCGGAAGCGCACGCCCTTTACGACCTGGCCGTCGCGTACGTCGAGGCAGGGGATGATGCGTCGGGCAAGTATGGCCGTAACTCCTCACAGCTGATCCGTTCTTCCAACAGCGCCTTGCCGCTCACGGCGGCCGTGACCCCGGTCCGTGCCAGGGCGGCGAGATCGGCGGCGTCGCGAACACCACCGGAAGCCTGCCAGGCCAGATCGGGGAAGCGCGCGACGGCGGCGCGATAAAGATCGAGGTTGGGACCGGTCAGGGCGCCGTCGCGCCCAATGTCCGTGCACAGGATGTGGCGCACGCTGCCCGTTCCATAGCGGCCGATCGCCTCCCACAGGCTGACGCCGCTATCCTGCGTCCAGCCATGCGTGTGCACGCGCGCTTCGCCGCCGGTCTCCACGCGCACATCGAAGGCGAGGCACAGGCGCTGCGCACCAAAGTGCCCGAGCCACCTGGCCACCTCCTCAGGGCGCTCGAGGGCGGCGCTGCCGATGACCACCCGCGCGACGCCAGCCTCGAGGAGCTCGCGGATGGCTTGCGAGGAACGCACGCCGCCCCCGGCCTGCAGATGCAGCGTCCCGAGCGAGGCCAGAGCGGCAATCACCGCACCGTTGGCGCGCGCGCCGTCCCTGGCGCCATCCAGATCGACCACGTGCAGCCAGCGTGCGCCGAGCCCCTGGTAGTGACACAACAGCTGCTCAGGATCAGGCGCGTAACAGGTTTCGGCGGCGAAGTTCCCCTGGTACAGGCGCACGCAGCGGCCGGCGCGCACATCGATGGCGGGGATGAGCTGCATTGCCTAGAGCCTGAGGAAATTCTCGAGCACCCGCGCGCCGGTGACTGCCGAGCGCTCCGGGTGGAACTGTGTGCCCCAGAAGTTCTCGCGCCGCACGACCGCGGATACCGCGGCGCCGTACTGCGCACTCGCCAGAGTGTGCTGCGTGACGGGTGCGGCGTAGCTGTGCGCGAAGTAGGCGTAGTCGCCGTCGGCCACGCCTTCAAGCAGCGGGTCCGGCCGCAGCCGCTGCAACTCGTTCCAGCCCATGTGCGGCACGGGACAGCTGGGTGCGCTCTTCAGGCGCCGCACCGCGTAGGGCAGGAGCCCCAGGCACTCGGTGAGGCCTTCCTCGGATAGCTCGAACAGCAGTTGCATCCCCAGGCACACGCCGAGGACCGGTTGGGTGAGGGCGCGCAGCATGCTCGTGAGGCCTGCCGCGTTCAGGCGCTGCATGGCGTGCGCGGCGGCCCCCACGCCCGGCAGCACCACCCGCGCGGCGCTGGCGATGGTGCGTGCATCGGCGCTCACCTGCGTGCGCGCGCCCAGGCGCTCGAGCGCGTAACGGAGCGAAGCGAGGTTGGCGCCGCCACTGTCGACGATGACGGCTTCCATCACAGGACCCCCTTGGTGCTCGGCAGCTCCGTGCCTTCGCGCCGCACGGCCTGACGCAGGGCGCGCCCGACGCCCTTGAAACACGCCTCGATCATGTGGTGGGTATTCTCACCCGTCACGCTCACGTGGATCGCGGCGCCGAGAGCTTCGGCCAGCGAGCGGAAGAAGTGCGGCACCAGCTCGGTCGGCAGCGCGCCCACGGTTTCGCGCGCAAAGCGTCCCGAGAACTGTGCGAACGCGCGCCCCGCAAGATCGATTGCGACCCGTGCCTCGGCCTCATCCATCGGCAGCAGGAACCCGTAGCGGGCGATGCCCGCCTTGGAAGCCAGCGCGCGGCGCAGCGCCTCCCCGAGCGCCAGCGCACAGTCTTCCACCGTGTGATGCTCATCGACGTCGAGGTCGCCGCGGCAGGTGAGCTCCAGGGAAAACCCGCCGTGCCTCGCCAGCTGCTCGAGCATGTGATCGAAAAAACCGATACCGGTGGCGACCTGCAGGGGAAGCGCGGCGTCGAGATTGACGCGCACCTCGATGCGCGTCTCATTCGTTTGCCGCAGCACCTGCGCACGCCGCGCGATCAGGTCCTGCAACGCCGCCGGCCAGGTCTCGTGCGGCGCGCCGTGGCGACGCACGGTGATGCCGCGCACCTTCAGGTTGGCGGCAAACTCCAGGTCCGTGTCGCGATCACCAATGACCGCGCTCGCGGCCAGGTCGACCTCGCGCTCGCGCAGGTACTGCTGCACCCACCCGGTCTGCGGCGGGCAGACGAACACCGCCTCAAAGGCAACGCCCTGGGAACTGAAGGCATCGAGGATGAACTGCTGTGCCTCGCTCCCGAGGCCGTCCTGGTCGGTGACCATGACGAGGCGGTAACCGCGGCGCGCGAGCGCGGCGAGCGCGGCAAACACCCCGGGCATGAAGCGCACCTTGGCAAGGCTATCGGGTTGGCTGTCGGCTGGCTCCTCGATGAGCGTGCCGTCCCGATCGATGAAGAGCGTCGCGGCGCTCACCGCCAGGCCTCGAGCAGCTGCTCATTCTGTGCCGCCGTTCCGACCGTGATGCGCAGCGCGTGCGGCAGTCCCGGGTACGCGCGCGTGTCGCGTACCAGCAGGCACGCGGCGCGTGCTCGCTCGAGCGCTGCCGCCGCGTCGGTGAATTGCGCCAGGAGGAAATTCGCATCGCTCGGCCAGACGTGCGTCACGCCGGGCAGGCGCGCCAGCGCCTCGCGCACGCGCTCCCGCTCGGCGCGCACCAGGGCGATCCGCTCGTGCATGGCGGCGAGCTGTGGCGGCTCGAGCAGCGCGAGCAGCGCCTCCAGGGCCAGCTGCGGAATCGCGTAGGGCGCAATCACCTTGCGCAGCAAGGCGATGACTTCGGGGTCTGCGATCAGCGCGCCACAGCGGGCGCCGGCGAGCCCGTGGGCCTTCGAGAGCGTGCGCAGCACCGCGAGCTGCGGCCGCCGCCGCACCTGTTGCGCAAGGCTCTCGCGGCCGGCGAACTCGATGTAGGCCTCGTCCACCACCACCAGTGCGCGTGCGGCGAGGGCATCCGCGATGGCGAGGATCGCTGCCTCGCTCAGGAGGTTGCCGGTCGGATTGTTGGGCGAGCACAGGAACACGAGCTTCACTGCGGGCGTGCAGCGCGCGAGCACGCCACTCACGTCCAGCGCGAAGCCCTCGCTGACACGCAGCGGCACGCTGAGCAGCCGCGCGCCCTGGATGCGCGCCGCCACGGCGTACATGCCGAAGGTCGGCGTGCAGACGAGTACCGCGTCCTCGCCGGCGCGGCAGAAGCTGCGTACCAGCAGGTCGATCGCCTCATCGCTGCCGCGGCCGACCAGCAGCGCGTCCGCTGCAACCCGGTACAGGCCCGCGAGCCGTTCGATGAGCGCCCGCGGTTGCGGCTCGGGATAGCGGTTGAGGCCGGCGCGTGATTCATCGCCGGGGATGCGCCAGGGCAGCTCATTGGCGTGCAGGCGGGTGAGCTCAGGTTCCCAGGCGGCATGTTCGTAGGCCTCGAGCGCCACGATGTCCGGCCGCGCGATCTGACTCACCCAGCTCACCGGCCCGGTCCGCTGAGGGCGCCGAGGCGGCGCGTGACGGCCTGCGCATGGGCGTCGAGACCCTCGAGCTGCGCGAGGGTGACGGCGGTGGGGCCGAGCGCGCTGAGACCTGCAGGCGACACTTCCTGCACCGTGATCGTCTTGAGGAAATCGCGCACCGACAATCCACTCAAGCTGCGCGCGTAGCCGTAGGTCGGCAGGACGTGATTGGGTCCGGTGCAGTAGTCGCCCAGCGGCTCGGGCGACCAGGCGCCGAGAAACACCGCGCCCGCGTTGCGTACTTGCGGCAGCCAGTGGCGCGGCTCACGTACCTGCAGCAGCAGATGCTCGGGGGCGTACTCGTTGGCGACGGCCAGTGCGGTGTCCAGTTCCGGCACGAGGATGCAGCGGCAGGCGGCCAGGGACTGCTCGAGAATCGGACGGCGCGCGAGTCCCGGCAGCGCGCTCGTGAGCGCCTGCGCTACGCGCACCGCCAGCTGGCGGCTGTTGGTGACCAGCAGCGCCTGCGCTTGTCGGTCGTGCTCGGCCTGCGCCAGCAGGTCCGCCGCCACGAAATCCGCGCGTGCGCTTGCATCGGCGATCACCAGCACCTCCGATGGACCGGCCGGCAGGTCGCAGGCGGCCCCAAGTGGATCGTTCGCCACCAGCTGTTTGGCGGCCGTGACCCAGGCGTTGCCGGGGCCGAAGATCTTGTCGACCCGGGGGATGCTGTGCGTGCCGTAGGCCAGCGCGGCGATGGCCTGCGCACCGCCGACCTTGAAGACTGTATCGACGCCGCACAGTTCAGCGGCGACCAGGACCGCGGGGTGGGCGCGGCCGTCGCGCGCCGGCGGCGTGCACAGCACCCGCGTGGGACAGGCGGCGATTAGCGCTGGCACGGCCAGCATGATCACCGTTGAGGGCAGGGGCGCACTGCCCGCAGGCACGTACAGGCCCACGGCGCTCAAGGGTCGCAGCAGCTGCTCGCAACGCACGCCGGGCTCGATCTCAAGCGCGAGCGGCTCGGGCAACTGGGCGGCGTGAAACGTGTGCACGTTGGCGAGCGCGCGCTCCAGGGCGGCGATCTGCCCGCGTGCGAGCGAGCGTCGCGCCTGGGCGAATTCCGCCGGAGCCACGCTGAGCGCATCCAGCTCCACGGCATCGAAGCGCCGTGTCAGGCAGTGCAGGGCTTCGTCGCCTGACTGCCGCACGCTGGCGATCACTTCCCGCGCCACCCGGGTTACCTCGGGAAGTGACTGCAGCTGCGGCCGCGCCAGGGCTGCGCGCCGCTGCCCGGAGTCGAGCGTGTCCCAGTCGAGGATGCGCATGCGATCAGGCGAGCATCTTCTCGACCGGCAGGACAAGCAGCGCGCTCGCGCCCACCCGCTTCAGGCTTTCGAGGGTCTCCCAGAAGACGTTCTCGCGACACACCGCGTGCACGGCGACGCGGTCGGCGGAACCCTCCAGCGGAATAATGGTCGGGGACTCCGAGCCCGGCAGCAGCCGGCGGATCTCGGGCAGTGCGCTGCGCGGTGCGTGCAGCATGATGTACTTGCTCTCGCGCACCTGCTGCACGCCGTCGACGCGCATCAGCAGCCGCTGCACCCACTCGTGCTTTGCCGCGGGCAGATCGAGCGGGGTGCGGATCAGCACCGCGTGACTCTCCAGCACCGTCTCGACCTCGCGCAGGTGATTCGCCTGCAGCGTCGAGCCGGTCGCGACGAGATCGCAGATCAGATCCGCGCGTCCAAGGCGCGGTGCAATCTCCACCGCGCCCGACAGGGTCACGATCTCGGCGTCGATGTCCCGCTCGCGCAGGTAGTGTGCGAGCAGGAACGGATACGAGGTCGCGATGCGCCGGCCGCGCAGCGAGCGCATACCGTCCCACGGGCTACCTTGCGGAATCGCGAGCGCCAGCCGGCAACGGCCGAAGTCGAGCGTGCGCACGCACTCGAAGCGGGCAGGGTGCCCGCGCGCGCTGAGCTCGAGGCGTTTCTCCTCGAGCACGTTCAGGCCCACCAGCCCCAGGTCGCAGACGTCCTGCTGCACCAGATCCGGAATGTCATCGTCCCGCACGAACAACACATCGAGCGGCAGGTTCTCGCCGTAGCCCACCAGCTGGTCCTTGCCGCGCGACAGTTTCAGCCCGCAGCGCACCAGCAGATCGACCGACGGGTCGGCCAGCCGCCCGGACTTCTGCACCGCCACTTTCAGGCGCAGCTCATCCATGGCGGGAGGGCTCCGCGCGTGCGCTCGCGCTGCGCACCCCCCGTGTCTCCGCCAGGCGGCGTGCCGCGGTGTCGTAGCCGCCGTGGCCAGCGGCGAGAAAGCGCGCGACGCGGCCGATGGTGGTGACGCTCACGCCCGTCAGGCGGTGAATCTCGCGGTAGGGCAGGTCACGCTTGAGGCAGTCGACCACCGTCCAGCGGTCCGCCATCGCCTGCAGTTCCGCCGGTGTGCACAGATCGCGCAGGAACGCGCGGCACTCCTCCGGGGTACGCAGACCCGCGAGCGCGGCGCACAGGTTGCGCTCGGCGAGCGCTTCCTGGCGCGGGGTGACGTTCTGGTGGGTCTTCATGGCGTGTCCATGTAATAGCGTGTTAATACGTTAGCACAGGCGGCCGGCACACCGCCATACCCGCCGGGCCGCGCCCGCTTACCCGCAGCGGCGCCGGCGTGCTACCTTGCGCCGCCTCAAAGGGGAGGGGAGAAGAAGCCATGCGAACGATCGCTCTGGTGGCCGCCGTGCTGGTTTCGACGGCAGCGCTCGCCGATACCACCACCCGCTACACCGTGCTCTTCCAGGACCGTCCCGGCGGCTCACAGGTCACGACGGTGCGCGCCGATGGCCGCATCGATGTGGGCATGAGCTACCGCAACAACGGCCGCGGTCCGGACATCAAGGAACATTCGAGGTTCTCGCCCGACGGCACCCTGGTGTCGTTCCAGGTGACCGGCAAGTCCACTTTCGGCGCACCGATCAGCGAGAGCTATGCATTGCGCGGCAACCAGGCGCAATGGCGCTCGGTCGCGGATCACGGCGAGGCGACGGTCACGGCGCCGGCCGTCTACGTGCCGGTGGACAGCTCCTTCGAGGCGTTCGCCGTGATCGTCCGCGCGGCGCTGCGACAGCGCGACAACCGGATCGCGGCTCTTCCAGGAGGCGAGCTTACGGTCAGGAAGGTTCTCGACGGCAAGCTGCAGAGCACCGGCCACAGTGCGGAGGTCGCACTGTACGCGATCATCGGTATCGATACGCAGCCGGACTTCGTGTGGCTCACCGCCGACTCGAACCCAAGGTTCTTCGCGCTGGTGATTCCCGGCTACGCGCGCATCATCGAGCAGGGCTGGGAGGCCCAGAGCGCCGAGCTCGAGCGGCTGCAGGTGCAGGCCGAGCACGACTGGCTGCACGAACTGGCCGTGCGGCTCGCCCACAAGGCGGTGGATCCCATCGTCATCCGCAACGTGCGCGTATTTGACTCGCAGAATGCGCGCCTGCTTCCCGCACAGGACGTGTACCTGTACCGCGGCCGTATCGCCGCGCTCTACCCGGCGGGCTCCACGGCCCTTGCCGCCTCGGTCATCGAGGGAGGCGGCCGGGTGCTCATGCCGGCGCTGTTTGACATGCACGCGCATGAGGACACCTGGAATCTCCTGTTGCAGATGGCGGGCGGCGTGACCACCAGCCGCGACATGGGCAACGACAACACGCGCCTTCAGGAGATCATCTCCCAGCTCGACGCCGGCGAGATCGTGGGTCCGCGCATCATCCCCTGCGGCTTCATCGAGGGCGACAGTCCGTACTCGGCCAGCGGCGGCTTCCGTGTGAAGGACCTGCAGGGCGCCCGGGATGCCGTGGACTGGTATGCACAGCACGACTATCACCAGATCAAGATCTACAACTCCTTCCACCCCGAGTGGGTGCAGGAGACCGCCGCCTACGCTCACCAGCACGGCATGCGCGTGAGCGGACACGTGCCGGCGTTCATGCGCTCGGAGGAGGCCATCCGTGCCGGTTACGACGAGATCCAGCACATCAATCAGCTGATGCTGACCTTCGTCGTCGGCCCGAAGGACGACACGCGCACGCTGGCGCGCTTCTATCTGCTCGCCGAGCACCTGCACTCGCTCGACCTGTCCTCTCAGCGCGTCACCGATCTGGTCGAGCTGATGAAGCAGCACAGCACGGTGCTCGACACCACCCTCACGGCCTTCGAGAGCAGCTTCACCCAGAAGCAGGGCGAGATCAGCCCCAGCTATGCCGCCGTTGCCGGTCACGTGCCGGTGGCGGTGCAACGCGCCTGGCATAAGAACTCGATGAATCTGACCGAGCAGAACGCCGCCAGGTACCGCGGCGCCTTTGAAAAGATGGTGCAGTTCGTCGGCCAGCTCTACCGTGCCGGGGTGCCGCTCGAAGCCGGCACCGACGGTATCGCCGGCTTCACCCTGCACCGCGAGCTCGAGCTGTATGTGCGCGCGGGCATGGCCCCTGCCGAGGCGCTGCAGATCGCGACCTGGAACGGGGCCCGCTTCACGGGCCGGCTGGGGGAGCTCGGCTCGATCGAGCCCGGCAAGCGTGCCGATCTCATCCTCATCGACGGCGATCCCACCGCCAACATCAGCGACATCCGCCGCATCAGCCTGGTCATGAAGGACGGCGTCACCTACTTGCCGTCCGAGGTCTACGAGGCCATTGGCGTGAAGCGGTTCGTGGATCCGCCGGCTTTTCAACTTGCACGCCGCGCAGACGCACCCTAAACTATTGATTACTCATCGAGACCGGCTGAGGGATAAGGCCCTTAGACGCCGGGGCAACCGCCAGGTCTAACCAACCTGGAAAGGTGCCAACTCCTGCGATTCCCGCCCTCGTGGCGGGCGTCGACAGATGAGCGGTTAGCGTGGCCTCGAGGCGCCCACGGCGCTTCGGGGATGGACGCGACAAGCCTGCCCGTCCTGGGTGGGCGCGCTCCGCGGGAGGCCGGTGAGACCGTGCCATTCACGAGCGGAGCATTTGATGAACGCCTCGGTGGAATCGATCCCGGTCACGCCTCGGGCGCCCACCGCGCTGCATGCGGTGCCGGACACGGCCGCACCCGTGCGCGAAGGCGTTGTGGAAATCCCGGGCGTCCTGACCCTCTACCACGGCGGGCGACTGTCGGATGCGCGCATCGCCTGGCGTCTCGTGGGCGCAGCCCACGCGCCGGTGGTGTGTGCGCTGGGCGGCATCTCCGCCAACCGCCGCGTGTGTCTCACCGAGGATCCCCGCGAGGGATGGTGGGCGGAAGTGGTGGGTCCGGGGGGTGCTCTCGATACGCACTCGTATCGCGTGTTGAGTTTCGACTATCTCGGCGGCAGCGGCGACTCCACCGGGCCGCAACCGGCACTGCCGGCGCCTGCCGGGGCCTTTCCCAGCATCTCCAGCTACGACCAGGCCGAGGCGCTGGTGCGGTTGCTCGATCATCTGGGCGTGGAATCCCTGGCCGCGATCGCCGGGGGCTCCTATGGCGGCATGGTGGGCCTGGCCTTCGCGGAGCGCTTTCCGGAGCGGGTCAGCCACCTGATCACCATCGGCGCCGCGGATCGCAGTCATCCGCTTGCAACCGCCTGGCGCAGCGTCCAGCGCCGCATCGTGGGTTTCGCCGCCGCATGCGGTCAGCCCCAGGAGGGGCTGAGGCTCGCGCGCGCCCTGGCGATGACGACCTACCGCAGTCCCGAGGAGCTCGCAGCCCGCTTCGGCGGGGCCGTGGCCCGCGACGGGCAGCGCTTCGTGTTTCCCATCGAGGAGTACCTGTTCGCGCGCGGCAGCGATTACGCGCGGCGCTACCGGGCAGAGTCCTTCCTGTGTCTGTCCGAGTCCATCGATCTGCACCAGGTCGATGCGACGCGCGTCTTCGTTCCGACCACGGTGGTGGCCATTCGTGAAGACCAGCTGGTGCCGCTGGCGGACCTGCGGGCGCTCGCGGCGCGGCTGCCGCACGGGCGTCTGCACGAGATTTCCTCCATCTACGGTCACGATGCCTTCCTCAAGGAGTCGCATCAGTTGCGCGACATATTTCGCGCGGCGTTCGGGAGCGCCACATGAGCCAGACTTCTGATCTGATCACCCCGCTCGAAGCGGCGGCCAACACTTCCACGAGCCAGGTCACGCAGACCGTGCGTGCCGGCATCGA
The DNA here is from genome assembly GCA_041485725.1 of Steroidobacteraceae bacterium. Classification (GTDB taxonomy): domain Bacteria; phylum Pseudomonadota; class Gammaproteobacteria; order Steroidobacterales; family Steroidobacteraceae; genus 13-2-20CM-66-19. The sequence goes on along the minus strand of JBGPKC010000045.1, from coordinate 12,087 downwards.
GTGCGGGGACGCGACCGGCTGTGTCGTACCCCCGCTGCACCTGACCTCGACGTTTGCCTTCCGCGGCTTCGGCGACAAGGGTGCCTACGACTACACGCGCTCGGGGAACCCGACCCGCGACCTGCTGGCGGCTGCGCTCGCCGAGCTCGAGCAGGGGGCCGGCGCGGTGGTGACCTCCAGTGGCATGGCGGCGGTCACGGTGGTCGGCTACCTGGTGCCGGCCGGGGGCCGCATCGTCGCGCCGCATGACTGTTATGGCGGCACCTACCGGCTGTTTGACGCCTGGCGGCGCCGCGGCGAACGGCAGGTCGAGTTCATCGATTTTGGCGACGAGGCGGCGGTGCGCGCGGCGCTGGCGCAACCCGCCGCGCTGCTGTGGATCGAGACGCCGAGCAATCCGCTCCTGCGCATCACTGACATCGTCACCTTCGCAGCCTTAGGCAGAGCCGCCGGCGCGCTGATCGTCGTGGACAACACTTTCCTGTCCCCCGCCTGGCAGCAACCGCTGGCACTCGGTGCGGACCTGGTGGTGCATTCGACCACCAAGTACCTCAATGGCCATAGCGACGTGGTCGGTGGGGCGGCGGTGGCGCGCGATAAGGCGCTGCACGAGCAACTCGCCTGGTGGGCCAACTGCCTGGGGCTGACCGGCGCCCCGTTCGACAGCTACATGACACTGCGGGGCCTGCGCACCCTGCACGCGCGCCTCGATCACCACGGACGTAACGCGCACGCGCTCGCTCACTGGCTGCAGGGCCAGGCGAACGTGACGCGCGTGTGGTACCCGGGACTCAGCACCCATCCGGGGCACGAAGTGGCGAAGCGCCAGCAGCGCGGATTCGGCGCGGTGGTGACGCTCGAGCTCGAAGGCGGGCACGCCGCGGTGCGCGAGTTCGTCGCGGGACTGGAATCCTTCTCGCTGGCGGAATCCCTGGGGGGCGTGGAAAGCCTGGTGGCGCATCCGGCCACCATGACCCACGCCGCGATGGACCCGGCGGCGCGCGAGAAGGCGGGTCTCACCGACGGGCTCATCCGCCTGTCGGTCGGGATCGAAGCGCTCGATGACCTGCGCGAGGACCTGGCGCGAGCGCTCGCCCGGGCCGCAAGCGTCCTGCCGCGGCCAACCTTCAGCCGGGTCGCTGCAGCCTGCTGATCACCGCCTCCCCCGCCTCCCGGGTGGAAAGGGGGCGAGTGTGGGCGGCGGCGATGTCGGGCGTGCGCGCGCCGTCGCTCAGCGCCGCCGCCACGGCCCGCTCGAGCGCGGCGGCCTCTGCGCCGAGGTCGAGCGAATGCCGCAGTAACAGGGCGACGCTGAGGATGGTGCCGTAGGGGTTGGCGATACCGCGGCCGGCGATGTCGGGCGCGGAGCCGTGGACGGGCTCGTAGATGCCGCGCCGCCCCTCGCCGAGCGAGGCCGACGGCAGCAGTCCCAGAGAGCCCGCGAGCATCGCCGCCTGGTCGGTGAGGATATCGCCGAACATGTTTTCGGTGACCAGCACGTCGAAGTCGCGCGGCCGGCGGAGCAGGTGCATGGCCGCCGCGTCCACCAGCATGTGCTCGAGGGTCAGATCGGGAAATTCGCGCGCCACGACCCGCGCGCACACCTCGCGCCACAAGCGCGAAGTCTCCAGCACGTTGGCCTTGTCGATCGAGGTGAGCCGGCGCCGCCGTGACTGCGCCAGGCGGCCAGCCACACGCGTGATGCGCTCGATCTCGGCGACCGTGTAGGTGCAGACGTCGGTGGCGCTGTGCGCGTCGCGCCGCTTGTCGCCGAAGTAAATGCCGCCGGTCAGCTCGCGCACGAACAGCAGATCGACCCCCTGCACCACTTCCGCCTTCAGGGTCGAGGCGTCGGCGAGCGCCGGGTGAACCTTCACCGGCCGCAGGTTGGCGAATGTCCCGAGCGAGCGGCGCAGCCGCAGCAGCCCGGCCTCAGGCCGCAGCGGCGCCTGCGGCGCCGACCACTTCGGTCCACCGATGGCGCCGAGTAACACGGCATCCGCCGCCAGACACGCCAGCAGCGTGTGCTCGGGCAGGGGATCGGCGTGGCTCTCGATGGCCGCGCCGCCGAAGGGCAGCTCAATCAGCTCGAACTCATGGCCGAACAAGCCCGCCACGCTGCGCAGGCAACGCAGCCCTTCGGCGATGACTTCAGGTCCGATGCCATCACCGGCGAGCACCGCCACCTTGGCCTTCATGAGCGCCGCTCGTACGCCTCGATCTGGTTACGGCGCTCGAGCAGAAACGTAAGCTCATCGACGCCCTGCAGCAGGCAGTGACGCGCGAACGCTTCGAGCGGAAACGTCACGGCGAGGCCGGTGGGAAGGGTCAGCGTGCCCGCGATCAGATCGATCGTGACCTCGGCGCCCGGATGACTGATGAGCCAGGCGCTGGTCGGCTCGTCGACCATGACCGGCAGCAAGGCGTTTTTCAGGCAATTGCTCCTGAAGATATCGGCGAGCTCGGTGCTGATCACGGCGCGAAAGCCAAAGTCCGCGAGCGCCCAGGGCGCGTGTTCACGCGATGAGCCGCAGCCGAAATTGCGCCCGGCGACGAGGATCCGGCAGCCCTGCGCCTCGGGCCCGTTGAGCACGAAATCGCTCCGCGGTGTGCCGTCCGGGCCGTAGCGCCAGTCGGCGAACAGGTGCTCGCCGAGGCCCGAGCGCGTGGTCGTGGTCAGGAAACGCGCCGGAATGATCTGATCGGTGTCGATGTTGGCGCCCGCCAGCACCACCGTACGTGAGGTCAGGGTCGTGAACGGCTCCATCATCTTAGGCTTGGCTTGACTCACAGCAGCTCGCGCGGATCGGTGACCCGGCCGCGCACCGCACACGCGGCTGCGGTGACGGGACTTGCGAGCAGCGTGCGCGCACCGCTTCCCTGGCGGCCTTCGAAGTTGCGGTTGCTGGTGCTGACAGAGTACTCGCCGCGTCCGACCAGATCGCCGTTCATGCCGAGGCACATGGAGCAGCCCGATTCGCGCCACTCGGCGCCGGCCTCGAGAAACACGCGGTCGAGGCCTTCCGCTTCCGCCTCGCGCTTGACCTGCTGCGAACCCGGCACCACCAGCATCCGCAGGCCCGGCGCGATGCGGCGGCCGCGCAGCACCTGCGCGGCGCTGCGCAGGTCGGACAGGCGCGCATTGGTGCAGCTGCCGAGGAACACCACGTTCACGGGCTGATCCCGGATCGGTTGGCCGGCCGTGAGCCCCATGTAAGCGAGCGCCTGGGCAAATGCCGCATCTCCCGGGCGCTGCGGAATCGCCGCGCCGATCGGGATGACCATGCCGGGGTTGGTGCCGTAGGTGATCATCGGCTCGACCGCGGCGGCGTCGAGGTCCACCTCCCGGTCGAAGCGGGCGCCCGCATCCGTAGGCAAGCCGCGCCACGCATCCAGCGCGTGCTCCCACGCTTCGCCCTGGGGCGAGCGCGGGCGGCCCGCGAGGTAGCGGTAAGTCGTCTCATCCGGGGCAATCATGCCGGCGCGCGCCCCGGCCTCGATGGACATGTTGCATACCGTCATGCGTTCGTCCATGTCGAGCGCGCGGATGGTGTCACCGCGGTACTCGATCACGTGCCCCGTTCCGCCCGACACGCCGAGCCGCCCGATGATCGTCAGAATGAGATCCTTGGCGGTCACCCCCGCGCGCAGCCCCCCGCTCACGTTCACGGCCAGCGTGCGTGGTTTGCGCTGCAGCAGGCACTGCGTCGCGAGCACGTGGCCGACTTCGGTGGTGCCGATGCCGAAGGCGAGGGCGCCGACGGCGCCGTGCGTGCTGGTGTGGCTGTCGCCGCACACGATGGTCTTGCCCGGCTGCGTGAGTCCCAGCTCCGGACCGATGATGTGCACGATGCCGCGCTGGCTGTGGGTGAGGCCGAGCAGCTCCACGTCGAACTCGGCGCAGTTGCCCTCGAGCTCGCGCACCTGCCGCGCGGCGGAGTCGAGCGCGATCGGCGTGCCGCCAAACACTTGGGCTGTGAGAGTCGGCGTGGAATGGTCCATGGTGGCGAGCGTGCGCTCGGGGCGTCGTACGCGCAGGCCGCGTTCGCGCAGCACCGCGAAGGCCTGCGGGGAGGTGACCTCGTGGATCAGGTGCAGGTCGATGTAGAGCACCGCCGGGGAGTCCGCGCTCTCGGGGCTCACCTCGTGACGCCGCCACACCTTGTCGAACAGGGTTTGCGGCCCGCGCGCCATGACAGCGACCGGCGAGGGCGTCTTCAGCCGGAGGCCGCGACGCGCGGCGCCGACATGTCCACGTAGTCGAGCCAGCCCCACTTGTCGGCGGTCTTGCCCGAGAACAGGCCGAAAAACGCGTTCTGCAACGTCTCGGTCACAGGTCCCCGCTTGCCCGAGCCTATGGTCAGTCGGTCCACCGAGCGGATGGCGGTTATTTCCACCGCGGTGCCGGTGAAGAACGCTTCGTCCGCGAGGTACAGAAGCTCGCGCGGCAGGGCGCACTCGCGCACCTCGAGGCCGCGTTCCCGCGCCAGGCGCATGACCGTGTCGCGTGTGAGGCCGCCCAACACCGAGTGGGCGAGCGCCGGCGTCAGCAGCACGCCGTCTTTCACCAGAAACAGATTCTCGCCCGAGCCTTCACTGAGTGTGCCGTCGGAGGAAAGTCCGATGCCCTCCGCGAAGCCGAGCCGGCGCGCCTCCATGCCGATCAGCTGGCTCGACAGATAGTTGCCGCCCGCCTTGGCGAGCGCCGGCAGCGTATTCGGGGCCACGCGCTGCCAGGAGGACACGCACGCATCCACGCCGGCTTCCTCGGCCTCGTGGCCGAGATACTTGCCCCATTCCCAGGCGGCCACCGCCACCTCCGTCGGCGGCTCGATCTTCGGGGTCACGCCGATCTCGCCGTAGCCGCGGAACACCACCGGACGGATATAGGCGCCGCGCTTGAGCGCATTCGCGGCGATCACCTGGCGGCAGGCCTCGTTCACGGCTTCCGCGGAAAACGGGATGTTGATGCGATAGATCTTCGCGGAGTCAAACAGCCGCCGGGTGTGATCACGCAGGCGGAAAATGGCCACGCCGCGCGGGGTCTCGTAGGCACGCACGCCCTCGAACACCGAGGAGCCGTAGTGCAGGGCGTGCGACAGCACGTGCACCGTGGCCTTCTCCCACGGTACCAGCTTGCCGTTGAACCAGATGAACTCCGTGGCGGGAATTGGCATGCAGCCTCCTTAGGCGGGCGTCGTGGCGCTGCGCTCCTCGCGGGAGCGCGTTCCGGCCTGCGCCAGCTCGATGCGATTGAGCACTTCGAGGAACGCCCGCGTGCTCGACTCGACGATATTGGTGCTCACGCTCGCACCCCGATAGCTCTTGTGATTGTACTCCACGTATACCCGCGCCTCGCCCTGTGCGTCCTCGCCCTCGGATACCGCATGCACCTCGAACTTGCGCAGCACCACCGCGATGCCGGTCGCGGCCTCGATCGCCTTGAAGGCCGCGTCCACCGGGCCGTCGCCCGCGGCGCTGCGCTCGACGCTGCGGCCGTCGGTGTGCTGCAGGCGCACCAGCGCACGTGCCGGGCTATTGCTGCGCGCCTCGGTCGCGAGCTCGATGAGAGTCCAGGGCCCACTGGCGGAGCCCTCGGCGCGCAGCACCAGCGCCTCGATGTCGCCGTCGAACAACTCCTTCTTCTTGTCCGCCAGCGCCTTGAATTCCTCGAACACGCGGTTGAGTTCCAGCTCATCGAGCTCGAACCCGAGCGCGCTGACGCGCTCGCGGAACGCGTGCCGGCCGCTGTGCTTGCCGAGCACCAGGTGGCTGCGCGACAGGCCCACATCCTCGGGACGCAGGATCTCGTAGGTCGAGTGGTGCTTGAGCATTCCGTGCTGGTGAATGCCGGCTTCGTGCGCGAAGGCGTTTTCACCCACCACCGCCTTGTTGCGCGGGATCGGCATGCCGGTGATGCTGGAAATGAGCCGCGAGGTGGGGTACAGGCGGCTGGTGTGAATGGCGGTGCTGACGTTGAAGAACGCGGCGCGCGTCTTCAGTGCCATCACCACTTCCTCCAGTGAGCAGTTGCCGGCGCGCTCGCCGATGCCGTTGATGGTGCACTCGATCTGCCGTGCGCCGGCGACCACCGCCGTGAGGCTGTTGGCGACCGCCATGCCGAGGTCGTCGTGGCAGTGGACCGAGAGCCGCACCCCCTCGATGCCGCGTACGTTCTTGCGCAGGTAACGGAACAGCTCCGCAAACTCGTCCGGCACGGTGTAGCCGACGGTATCGGGGATATTCACCGTGGTGGCCCCGGCGGCAATCGCCACCTCGATCACCTGGGCGAGGAACTCGAGCTCGGTGCGCGAGGCATCCTCGGGGGAGAATTCCACGTCCTCGCACAGCTCGCGCGCGCGGGTCACGCCGGCGGCGCACAGACGCAGGATTTCCTCCTGCGCCATGTTGAGCTTGTACTGGCGGTGAATGGCGCTGGTGGCGAGGAACACGTGGATGCGGTGACGGGGAGCTGCCGACAGCGCGCGCGCGGCGAGCTCGATGTCCTCGAAGCTGCAGCGCGCCAGGGCGCAGATGATCGGACCCTGCACTTCGCGCGCCACCGCCTGCACGCTGTCGAAGTCGCCGTGCGAGGCGGCCGGGAAACCCGCCTCGATGACATCCACGCCGAGCTCGGCGAGCGCGCGCGCCACGCGCAGCTTCTCGGGCCGGGTCATGCTGCAGCCGGGGGACTGCTCCCCGTCGCGCAGCGTGGTGTCGAAGATCAGCACTCGATCTGGATTTACGACCATGGGTCACCTTGCTTCTTGCAGCCACGGCATGCGGGCCCGCAGTGCCGCGCCGACTTTCTCGATCTGGCGATCGACGTCCTGGTTGAGGAGCCGCTGGTAGTTCACGCGGCCCCGCGCGTTTTCGCGGATCCATTGGCGGGCGAACTTGCCGCTCTGCACTTCCTTGAGCACCTTGCGCATCTCGTTCTTCACGCGCTCGTTGACGATGCGCGGTCCGCGGGTGAGATCGCCGTACTTCGCGGTCTCGCTGATGAACTGATGCATCTTGGCGAGCCCCCCCTCGTGCAGCAGGTCGACGATCAGCTTCAGCTCGTGCAGGCACTCGTAGTAGGCAACCTCGGGCTGGTAGCCCGCTTCCACCAGGGTCTCGAAGCCCTTGACCACGAGCTCGGTGGCGCCGCCGCACAGCACCGCCTGCTCGCCGAACAGATCCGTCTCGGTCTCCTCGGCGAAGGTGGTCTCGAGCACCCCGCCGCGCGTGCCGCCGATGCCGTGCGCGTAGGCGAGCGCGCGCGCGTGTGCCTTGCCGGTTGCATCCTGGGCGACCGCGAGCAGACACGGCACACCCCGGCCCTGGCTGTACTGGCGGCGCACCAGATCCCCGGGCCCCTTGGGGGCGATGAGCACCACGTCGAGATCCGGGCGCGGCTTGATCTGGCGGAAATGGACGTTGAAGCCGTGCGCGAACAGCAGGGTGGCGCCGCGCTTGAGGCTCTTCTTCACGCTCTGGTACAGGTCCTTTTGCGCCAGATCCGGCACCAGCATGGCGATCACATCCGCGCCTTGCACGGCGAGCTGGGGCTCGGCGACCTCGAGGCCATCCTTACGGGCTTTTTTCCAGCTCGCCCCGCCTTTGCGCACGCCGACGACGACGTCGCAGCCGCTGTCCTTGAGGTTCAGGGCGTGAGCCCGCCCCTGGCTGCCGTAGCCGAGGACGGCGATACGGGCGCCCTTGAGAGCCCTCCGGTCGACGTCTTTCTGCGAATACAACCTCATCTCACCACTCCTCGAGGCCTCGCGGCCGTGTGCGCGCGCATAAAAAACCCCGCAGCGGCCTCAAAGCCGGTGCGGGGTCTTGGTCTCTTGCTTCGCTCGTGCCTGGGTTCTGATATCAGGCGTTCGCGCGTGCCCCGCACCGCTCACTCCCGCTAAGGAGCAGCAGCGCAGGCAGTACCAGCAGCAACGACCGGCGCGCGGCGCGAGGCGCTGCGCAGGATGCGGCCGTTGTTGCGTTGGATGTCATGGATGCGAACCAAGCCTGATCGCCCGATGGGAGCACAAGGACCACGAGCTTGTCAACGAGCGGTATTCGCACCCACCCGCGGGCGATTAAGCTTCGCGGGTGGCCGAAGGCGGTATCGTCAGACCCAGTGCGGTTGCGGAAGGCATCTACCGCCGCGAGATTCTTCCCTGGGGGCTTCTCGGCCTGGCGCTCGGGCTGGTCGAGGGCGCCACCGCGGCGGTACTCGTCAAGCAGCACTTTGCAGGCGTCGCGCCGGGTTTCGTGGTCAATCTCGCCGTGGGGCTGGTGAGCGGCGCGCCGGCGTTCGCCAATGTATTGAGTTTTGTGTGGGCCAACCTGGCGCACGGGCGCGCGCGCGTGCGTCTCATGGTCGCGCTGCAGGCCGTGTTCTCGCTGCTGGTGGGCTGCGTGTCGTTTGCTTCGCGCGCGGCCGCGGGACTGCTGCTCACGGTGGTCGCGATCATCTGCGCGCGGGTCGTGTGGGGGGGCATCCTCACCGTGCGTGCGGCGGTGTGGACCGCGAACTACCCACGCAACGTGCTGGCACGCATCACCGGACGCATCGTCATCGTCAATGCGATCGCCGTGGCGATCTCCGCGGCGCTGGTGGGGTGGGCGCTCGAGGCGCACGTGATCGACGCGCGCTGGCTGTACGGCGGGGGAGCGCTGGCGGGGCTCGCCGGGGCCTGGCTGTATCGCGCCATGCGCGTGCGGCGCGAATTCCAGCTGCTCGCCGCAGAGGCGGCCAGCGGCGGATACAGCGAGCCGTTCTCCTTGCGCATGCTGACGCAGATCCTGAAGGAGGATCCCTCCTACCGCGAGTACATGCTGTGGATGGGTATTTTCGGCGCCGGCAATCTCATCCTGACCGCGCAGCTGGTGCTGGTGTTCTCCGAGCACCTGCACCTTTCGAGCGCGACGCAGATCGGACTGCTGGCGGTGGTGCCGCTCATCACCCAGCCGATTTTCCTGCCCTGGTGGGCGCGGCTGTTCGATGGCTCGCATGTGGTGCGTTATCGCTCGCGCCAGGGTTGGGCCATCGTGCTGGCGAGCGCCGCCATGTGCGCCGGGGTGTTCACCGGCACGCGCCCTCTGTTGTGGGTGGGCGCGGTACTGCTCGGTGCGGCCCAGGCAGGTGCTAATCTTGGCTGGAATCTCGGCCACAACGACTTTGCCTCCATCGGTCGCGCGCAGCAGTACATGGGCGTGCACGTCACGCTCACGGGATTGCGCGGTGGCGTGGCGCCGCCCATCGGCGTGCTCGCGTACATGGGCCTCGAGTGGTGGCATCGCGGTGCGGGAGAATTCGCGCTGCTGCTGCCGCTCGCCATGACGGCCGCGGGCGCCATCGGCTTCAACCGCATGCGCGGCGCGTTCGGCGAGAAACCAGGTACACAAAGGGCATAACCCGTGAAACGAAGCGTTGATCCGCGCAGGCACTCGCGAGTGGTGATGGACGGCGTCACGCAGGCGCCCGCGCGGGCCATGTTGCGGGCGGTCGGCTTTCGCGACCAGGACTTCGCCAAACCGCAGATCGGCGTGGCCTCCACCTGGGGGAACGTCACCCCCTGCAACATGCACATCGGCGATCTGGCGCGCGAGGCGTGTGCCGGCGTCGACGGCGGTGGTGGCAAGAGCGTGCTGTTCAACACCATTACGGTATCCGACGGTATCTCGATGGGCACGCCCGGCATGCGCTATTCGCTGGTGTCGCGGGAGATCATCGCCGACTCCATCGAGGCGGTCGCGGGAGCGGCGGGCTTTGACGGCTTTGTTGCGATCGGGGGCTGCGACAAGAACATGCCCGGCTGCGCGATGGCGATGGCGCGGCTCAACCGTCCGGCGGTGTTCGTCTACGGGGGAACGATCCGCCCGGGCGCGCAGCGGCGGGACATCATCTCAGTGTTCGAAGCGGTCGGGGCGCACGCCGCGGGAAAGCTCTCGGACGCGGGGCTGCTCGACATCGAGCGGACCGCCATCCCCGGGCCCGGCAGTTGCGCGGGCATGTACACCGCGAACACCATGGCCTCTGCCATCGAGGCCTTGGGCTTGTCCTTACCAGGCAGCTCCGCGCAGGAGGCCGTGGGCGAGGACAAGCGTTCCGACTGCCGGCGCGCGGGCGAAGCGGTCGTGAGACTGGTGCGCGAGGGCTTGAAGCCGCGCGACATCCTCACGCGCCGATCGTTCGAGAATGCCATCACCGTGGTCATTGCGCTGGGAGGCTCGACCAACGCGGTGCTGCACCTGCTGGCCATCGCGCATGAGGCTCGCGTGCGGCTCGAGCTGGATGACTTCACGCGCATCGGACGGCGGGTGCCGGTGCTGGCGGACCTGAAGCCGAGTGGCCGCTACCTCATGTCGGAGCTGGTGGCGATCGGCGGCATTCAGCCGCTCATGAAGATGCTGCTCGGCGCGGACCTCCTGCATCCGGATTGCCTCACCGTTACCGGTCATACGTTGCGGGAGAATCTTGAAAAGGTTCCCATGTATTTGAGTGACCAAGACATTGTTCGTCCTCTATCTGATCCATTGAAGAAGGACAGCCACCTGGTGGTCCTGTACGGGAACCTCGCGCCGGAGGGCGCCGTCGCCAAGATCACCGGCAAGGAGGGTGAGCGCTTCGAGGGCCCGGCGCGTGTGTTCGAGGGCGAGGAGCGCGCCACACAGGCGATTCTCGCCGGCCGTGTGCGTGCCGGTGACGTGGTGGTGATCCGCCAGGAAGGCCCGCGCGGCGGTCCGGGCATGCGCGAGATGCTGAGCCCCACGAGCGCCATCATGGGACGAGGCCTGGGAGCGCAGGTAGCGCTGATCACTGACGGGCGCTTCTCGGGCGGCAGTCATGGTTTTGTTGTTGGACACATCTCCCCCGAGGCGGCGGTCCGCGGGCCGATCGGCCTGTTGCGCAGCGGGGACCGCATCAGCATCGATGCCGCAAGACGCGACATCCAGGTGCACCTGCCGGCGGCGGAGCTGCGGCGCCGACGCGCAGCGTGGCGGCCGGCGAAGCCGTACGCGCTCACCGGCGTGCTCGCCAAGTACGCGCATCTCGTCGGCAGCGCCTCGCGCGGAGCGGTGACTGAGCCGATACAGCCACGTCGGCGCAATTCCTGAGGCCGAGCCGGAGTTGTCAGTGCACAGGGCAGCGGTTACAGTTCGCGCAGCATTCGTCCCTGCGCGCACGCCGGCCAGAATGCCGAGAAGGGGGCGCTGGTAAGTAAGTATGATAAGGAGTCCGGCAGGCGCAGCTGCCGGGACCGGGGTCGGGTCCTTTCAGTTTGCTTCCGCTCACCAGGGCCTGGTGTGTTCAGACAAGGTCACGATTAACAACTCATGACTGTCTACGTACACGATTCCCAGTTCATGACGCGCCGTGGTGTCGTGCTCGTGGCCATCATCGGCCTGCACGTGTTCATCGCCTGGGCGATCGCCACCGGGCTCGCGCGCCGCGCGCTTGAAGTGATCGCGCCTCCAATCCAGACCGACATCGTGGAGGAGCGCAAGCTCGAAAAGGAACCGCCGCCGCCACCGCCGCCGGAGTTCCAGAAGCCGCCGGTGGAAGTGCCGCCGCCGGACGTCACCATTGACCTGCCGGTAGAAGCCCCCGCGACCACCGCCATCACGGCCGTGGCCGCCACCCCGCACGCTCCAGCCCCGCCTGTGCATACTTCCTCGCGCAAGCGCGCCACGCCGGCCAAGAACTTCCCGAACTCGGAAGAGTTCTACCCTGCGGCCTCCAAGCGCCTGAACGAGGAGGGCGCACCGACCGTGCATGTATGCGTCGGGGCCAGCGGCAAACTGTCTGCTGCGCCGACGATCGCACAAAGCTCCGGCAGCCCGCGGCTGGATGAGGGCGCGCTCAACCTGGCGAAGGCGGGTCGTTACGTCGCGGCCAGCGAGGACGGCAAACCCATCGACGACTGCATCGATTTCCGCATCCGCTTCCAGATGACCAAATGATCCCGACGCCGCACTGTCAGGTGCGGCTTTTTTTGCTTCGAGGAAAACTATGGAAAACCAACCCACCGCAACAACCGATAACCCTTACGGTCTCGCTGCTCTCTGGGCCACCGGCGATATCATCGCCCGCGCCGT
>JBGPKC010000044.1:0-27251 GCA_041485725.1 Steroidobacteraceae bacterium | reverse complement strand
GCCCTCCGGCCCCAGGTCGATGATCCAGTCGGCGGCGCGGATCACATCCAGGTTGTGCTCGATCACCAGCAGCGAGTGACCGGCGACCAGCAGCTTGCGGAACGCCTGCAGCAGCTTGGCCACGTCCTCGAAGTGCAGTCCGGTGGTCGGCTCATCGAACAGAAACAGCTTGCCGCGGTGAGTGGTGCTCGAGAGCACCGAGCCGGCCTGCGCCAGGTGCCCGGCGAGCTTCAGTCTCTGCGCCTCGCCTCCCGAGAGCGTGGGCACGGGCTGGCCGAGCTTCAGGTACTCGAGGCCCACGTCGGCGAGCGGCGTGAGTCGCGCCGCCACCTCGGGTACGTCGGCGAAGAACGCGCGCGCTTGCGTCACCGTGAGATCCAGCACGTCCGCGATGCTGCAGCGGCGGCCGTCGGCACCTTCGCGCCGGATGTCGAGGACTTCATCGCGATAGCGGCGGCCGTTGCAGTCGGGACAGCGCAGGTACACGTCGGAGAGAAACTGCATCTCGACATGCTCGAAGCCGTTGCCGTTGCAGGCCGGGCAGCGGCCGTTGCCGGAGTTGAAGCTGAACGTTCCGGGGCTGTACTTGCGCTCCTGCGCCGCCGGCTCGGCGGCGAACAGTGCCCGAATCGCATCGAAGGCGCCGATATAGCTGGCAGGATTCGAGCGGGTGGTGCGGCCGATGGGATTCTGGTCGACCATCACGACGTCATCGATCAACTCCGCGCCGGCCAGGCCTGCGAACTCACCGGGTGCCTCGGTCGGCTTGCCGCGATACTTGAGAAGCGCGGGATACAACACGTCCTCGATCAGCGTGGACTTGCCCGATCCCGACACCCCCGTCACGCACACCAGGCGCTTGAGCGGAATACGCACATCGAGGTTTTTCAGGTTGTGCTCGGCCGCGCCCCGCAGCTCGAGCCAGCGGTTGGAGTGGGCCACGGCCACTACGCCCTGCGCGGCACGTGCGCCGTCCGCTGCCGGCTTGGGTTTCGGAACGACCATCCTGCGGCCGCCGAGGTACTGGCCGGTGAGCGAAGTGGCGCTCAGGCGGATCTCCCCCGGAGTGCCATAGAAGACGATCTCGCCGCCGCGCTCGCCGGCCCCGGGCCCCAGGTCGAGGATGCGGTCAGCCTCCAGCATGATCTGCGGATCGTGCTCGACCACCAGCAGCGAATTGCCGGCGTCCCGCAGCCGCTTCATGACGCCGATGACGCGCTGCATGTCGCGAGGGTGCAGGCCGATGGAGGGCTCATCGAGGACGAACAGCGTGTTGACGAGCGAGGTGCCGAGCGCGGTGGTGAGGTTGATCCGCTGCACCTCCCCGCCCGAGAGCGTGCGCGACTGACGATCGAGCGTGAGGTAGCCGAGCCCCACGTCCACCAGATAGCGGAAGCGTCCGCGGATCTCCCCCAGCAGCAGCTCCGTGGCCTCATCGAGCGGCTGCGGCAGTGTGAGCTTGCCGAAGAACTCGTAGCCGCGCTCGAGCGGCAGCAGCATCAGGTCATGGATCGACAGGCCGGGCAGCCTCGCGGCGCTGTCGGCGCTCCATTGCACTCCGCGGGGGCGAAAGCGCCCCGCATGGCCGAGTGCCGCGTCAGCCAGCTCGCGACTGCCGATGCGCCACAGGAGGGCTTCGCTCTTCAGGCGCGCCCCGTCGCAGGCGCTACACGGCGTGTAGGCGCGATAGCGCGACAGTAACACCCGCACGTGCATCTTGTAGGCGCGCGTCTCCAGCCAGGCGAAGAAGCGTTTCACCCCGTACCAGACTTTCTTGGCCCACTCGCCTTCGCCTTCGATCACCCAGCGGCGTGCGTCGGCGCCGAGCTCGCGCCACGGCGTGTCGAGGGCAATGCCCCGCTGCTTCGCGAATTTCTCCAGGTCCTGCTGGCATTCGGCGTAGGACTTGGTCTGCCAGGGCTTGATCGCCCCGCCGCGCAGCGATCGGGTCTCGTCGGGAATGACGAGCCCATAGTCGATGCCGATGGTGCGGCCGAAGCCACGGCAGGTCTCGCACGCGCCCAGCGGCGAGTTGAACGAGAACTGGCTGGGGGTGGGCGTGTGGTACGCCAGGTCGCAGTGCGCGCAGTGCAGCTCGCTCGAGTAGCGCCAGGTGTCGAGACGCTGCGGCGGATCGCTGTCGTCCACCACCTGCACGTTGACGCGCCCGCGCCCGACGCGCAGCGCCGCCTCGAGTGATTCGAGTACCCGGCCGCGCTCGGCGCTGCCGGCCCGCAGCCGGTCCTGCACCACTTCCAGCGTGATGGCGGGGGCGTTCCCGGCCCCGTGGCTGCGCTTCCTGGTACGCCGCGCGGGCGTGGCCGCAGGCGTCGCCGCCGCTGCGGAGGGTGGCGCGGGAGCGGCGCTGCCAAAGAAGCGCGTATAGCCTTGTCTTGCCAGCAACTCGCGGACTTCGTCGACGCTGAAATTCGCCGGTACCGGCACCGGAAAGCTCACCAGCAGCCGTGGATCACCGGCGTGCTGCGCGCGCGAGCGCAGGTCGGCGTAGATGCTGTCCAGCGTGTCGCGCTGCACAAGCTGGCCGCAGCGCCGGCAAAACAACGCCGCGGCGCGCGCGAACAGCAGCTTCACGTGATCGTTGAGCTCGGTCATCGTGCCGACGGTCGAGCGCGAGGTGCGCACCGGGTTTGTCTGGTCGATGGCGATGGCGGGCGGAATTCCCGAGATCGACTCGACCTGCGGCTTGTCCATGCGGTCGAGGAACTGCCGGGCGTAGGGGGAGAAGGTCTCGACGTAACGCCGCTGGCCTTCCGCGTACAAGGTGTCGAACACCAGCGAAGACTTGCCCGAACCCGACACGCCCGTGACGACGATCAGCTCATTGAGCGGCAGGTCGAGATCGAGGTTCTTCAGGTTGTTCTGGCGCGCGCCACGCACGAGGATGGCGTCACCGGAGGCGTCGGTCATTCCGTCACTGTCGGGTGTGGTGAGGGGAGCGCACCTGCGGCAGGCAGGCGCGGGCTTCGGAAATTGTAATGGATCCTTCCCGCGCGCGGATCTAAAGACGCAGCGGGAGATGCGTGCAATCCAGTGTCACATTCCCCGGTCTACTGTTCAGCGGCTGTTCAGCCGCCCGGCGTCCGTATGGGGTGGAATTGTGTTTGCGTGGAGACACTTACATCAGCCACCCGCGGGAGCTATCCTCCTGCGCCAGCGCTACAATCGGCGGCGCCCCATGTCCTCTTAAGGAGATTGCTTAATGAATTCCAGAATCCTGTCCAGTGTTGCCCTGGCCGCGGCTGCCGCGGTGATGTTCTCGGCCGCGGCGGTGAGCACTGCCCGCGCCGACGAAGGGAAAGTGAAGTGCGAGGGTGTCAATTCCTGCAAGGGACACTCCGCGTGCAAGAGCGCCAACAACGCCTGCAAGGGCCAGAACTCCTGCAAGGGCAAGGGGTACCTGGAAATGACCAAGGCGGAGTGCGACGCGGCGAAAGCGAAAGCCAAGTAACCTCTGGCGGGCCGGGCGTGCTCAAGCGCCCGGCCCGCCCTTTGGCTGCCCATGCTCAAGCCCCCCGCGCTCGGGTTCGGTCTTGGCCTGCGGGTCGATCACTACGAGGCGATCCTCGCCGATCGCCCCCCCATCGACTGGTTCGAAGTACTCACCGAAAACTACCTGGTGCCGGGCGGCAAGCCGCTGCATTACCTGACGCGCATCCGCGAGCGCTACCCGCTGGCGATGCATGGTGTATCCATGTCGATCGGCAGCACCGCGCCGCTGGATCGCGAGTACCTGCGGCAAGTCAAGGCGCTTGCCGCACGCCTGGAGCCCGCGTGGATCTCCGATCACCTGTGCTGGACCGGGGTGGCGGGACGCAACACGCATGACCTGCTGCCGCTGCCGTACACCGAGGAAGCGCTGGCGCACGTAGTGGAGAGGGTGCGCGCGGTGCAGGAGCTGCTCGGGCGGCGCATCCTGCTGGAGAACGTCTCGAGCTACGTCGCGTTCCGCGATTCGCGCCTCACGGAGTGGGAATTCCTGCGCGAGGTCGCCGCGCGCGCCGACTGTCTGATCCTGCTCGACGTCAACAACATCTATGTGAGCGCGGTGAACCACGAGTTCGATGCGCTCGAGTACCTGCACGCCATTCCGGCGGAGCGCGTGCAGCAGATCCATCTGGCCGGGCACGAGAATCACGGCGACTACCTGGTCGACACCCACGATCACCCGGTACCCGATCCGGTGTGGGAGCTGTACGCGGCCGCCGTGCAGCGCTTCGGGGCCGTCTCGACCATGATCGAGCGCGACGACCACATCCCGCCGCTCGCCGAGTTGTGTGCGGAGCTCGCGCAGGCGCGCGCGCTGTGCGCACGCACCCTGGCGGCGCCGGCAGGCGCGCAGCGCCCGCGGCGCGCCGCGGCGGCGGGCTCATGAGCGGCCTCGCACGCCTGCAGGGCGATTTTCAGGACTACCTGCTGCGCGCCGGCGAGGCTGTCGGGGCCCATGTCCTCGGCACGGCGCGCGTGCCGGTGGCCACGCGTCTCGGCATTTACGCCGGCGCCTATGGCAGCCGTCTCGCGGACGCCCTGCAGAGCAACTTTCCGGCGCTGGCGAAGTTGCTCGGCGAGGCGGATTTTCACACCCTCGCCGCCGCGTACGTGCGCACGCACGATTCGCCGTACTTCTCCATCCGCTACTACGGCGATGCGCTGCCGCAGTTCCTGTGCGCTCACGAGGACTACGCGGCGGCCCCGGTGCTCGCCGAGCTCGCCGGCTGGGAGTGGACCCTGACGGGTGTGTTCGACGCCGCGGATGCCGCGCCGCTCGCGCATGAGGCGCTGGCACGCGTCGCCCCGCAGCAGTGGGCGCAGTTGCGCTTTGCCTGGCACCCGAGCGTGCGACGGCTGGCCTTGAGCTGGAATGTGCCGCAGATCTGGCAGGCGCTTACCGAAGACAGCGAGCGGCCGCAGGCGAGTCTCAACGCGGCGCCGGTGCAATGGCTGCTGTGGCGTCACGAGCTCACGACTTACTTCCGCTCGTTGACGCACACGGAAGCGGCGGTGCTGGATGCCGCGCGCAATGGCTGGCCGTTCGGCGAGTTGTGCGAGCTGTTGTGCGGTGAGCTCGGCGAGGCGCAGGCGCCGGCACACGCCGCTGCGCTGCTGCGCGACTGGGTCGGCTCCGGACTCATCAGCAGCGCTGCCTGAGCGAGCCGCTGGGGTGCAGCCCCATGGCGTACAATCGCGATTCGCCCTCTCAAGGCTCGCGCATGTCGAATCCGGCGTACGGCAATGTACTGGAGATGATCGGCAACACGCCGCTCATGGCAGTGCGCCGTCTGGATACCGGGCCGTGCCAGCTGTTCCTGAAACTCGAGAACCAGAATCCGGGCGGCTCGATCAAGGATCGCATCGGTCTGTATCTCATTCAGGCCGCCGAGCGTGCCGGGAGCCTCAAGCCCGGCGGCACGCTCATCGAGGCCACGGCCGGCAACACCGGCCTGGGATTGGCGCTGGTAGCGGCGCAGAAGGGGTATCGGCTGCTGCTCGTCATCCCCGACAAGATGAGCCAGGAGAAGATCTTTCACCTCAAGGCGATGGGCGCCGACGTGGTGATGACCCGATCGGACGTCAGCAAGGGTCATCCCGAGTACTACCGCGACGTCGCCGAGCGTCTGGCGCGCGAGATCCCTGCAAGCTATTTCGTCAACCAGTTCGGCAACCCGGCCAACGCGCAGGCGCACGAGGAGACCACCGCGCCGGAGATCTGGGAGCAGATGGGTCACGAGTTGCACGCCGTGGTTTGCGGCGTCGGCACCGGCGGCACCCTCGCGGGGCTGACGCATTTCTTCGCGCGGGTCGCGCCGCACGTGCAGCTGGTGCTGGCCGACCCCGTGGGCTCGGGGCTGGCGAGCTTCGCCACCACCGGCCAGCTCCCCGCGAAGATGACTGCCTGGATGGTCGAAGGCATCGGCGGCGACTCGGTTCCGCCGGTGGCGGACTTCTCGCGTGTCAGCAGCACCTACAGCATCCCGGATGCGGAGGCCTTCCGCACCTGCCGGGAGCTGCTCGCCAGGGAGGGCATCATCGCCGGCACCTCCACCGGCACGCTGCTGGCTGCGGCGCTGCGCTACTGCCGTGCGCAACAGCGGCCGCAGCGCGTCGTGACCTTCGTGTGCGACAGCGGCAACAAGTATCTGTCCAAGGTCTACAACGATTACTGGATGCTGGATCAGGGTTTTCTCGAGCGCGAACACCTGGGCGACCTGCGCGATCTCATCGCGCGCCGGCACTCCGAGCACGCCGCGGTGACCGTAAACTCGACCGAGTCAGTGATGGCTGCGTACCGGCGCATGAAGCTGTATGACGTCTCGCAGGTTCCGGTGATGCACGAGGGACGCATCGTCGGCATCGTGGACGAGGAGGACATCCTGCTGGAGGTGGTCGCAAACCCCGAGCACTTCAACGAGCCGGTGACCCACGCCATGGCGAGTCACCTGGTGACCGTGCCGGTGGATGCGCCGATGTCGCAGCTCATGGAGATCTTCAGGCGCGGCATGGTGGCCATCGTCATGCACCACAACGAGTTCCAGGGCCTCATCACGCGCATCGATCTGCTCAATTGGCTGCGCCGCCGGCTGTGACAGCGGGGAAGAGGTAACGATCGCATGAGTGACGAGACTCCCGGGCAGCGCTTCGCGACGCGCGTCATCCACGGCGGCCAGCGCCCGGATCCGCTCACCGGTGCGATCATGCCGCCGATCTACGCGACCTCCACCTACGTGCAGTCAAGCCCCGGGGTGCACCAGGGCTACGAGTACTCGCGCACGCGCAACCCGACGCGCGACGCGCTGCAGGCGGCGGTGGCGAGTCTGGAAGGCGGCGCGGCCGGCTTCGCGTTCGCCTCCGGCATGGCCGCGAGCGCCACGGTGCTCGAGCTGCTCGATGCCGGCTCGCACATCGTCGCCATGCACGATCTGTACGGCGGCAGCTACCGCCTGCTGGAGAACGTCCGCAAGCGCTCGGCCGGGCATCGCGTCTCGTTCGTCGATCTGTCGAACCCTGCGGCGCTCACCAGCGCCATCCGTCCTGACACACGGCTGGTGTGGGTGGAGACCCCGACCAACCCGCTGCTGAAGCTGGTGGACCTGAGCGCCGTCGCAGCGCTCGCGCGCCGGCACCGGCTGCTGGCCGTCTGCGACAACACCTTCGCGACACCTTTCATTCAGCGCCCGCTCGAGCACGGGTTCGACATCGTCGTGCACTCGACCACCAAGTACCTCAACGGACATTCAGACGCCATCGGTGGCGCGGCGATCGTGCGGGACCCGGAGCTTGCCGAGCGGATCGCGTATCTTCAGAACGCAGTGGGCGGCGTGCCGGGCCCGTTCGATGCGTTCCTGACCCTGCGGGGCATCAAGACCCTGGCGCTGCGCATGGAGCGACACTGCGCCAATGCGCTCGCCATCGCGCAGTTCCTCGAACAGCACCCCGAAGTCGAGCGCGTGTACTACCCGGGGCTGGCGAGTCATCCGCAGCACTCGCTCGCCAAGGCTCAGATGGCCGGTGGTTTCGGCGGTATCGTCACGGTAGTAGTGCGCGGGGGCCTCGAGAGCGCGCGGCGCACGCTCGAGCGCTGCCGTCTGTTCGCGCTGGCGGAGAGTCTCGGCGGCGTCGAAAGCCTCATCGAGCATCCGGGGATCATGACGCACTCTTCACTCCCCGCAGCGACGCGCGAGTCCTTAGGCATCAGCGACGGGCTCATCCGGCTGTCGGTGGGCGTGGAGGATGTCGAGGACCTGATCGCGGAGCTGCGCCAGGCGCTCAGCTGAGGCGCTCGGCGGCGGCCGGGACGAGCCGCTCAACGGTGCAGATCCGCTGCGCTGGTCAGATATACCGCGAACGTGCCCAGCCAATGGCCGCCCTCGTAATGCTCGCCCGTGACGGCGGGCAGCGCCGCATCGGCGTGGCGCGCAGCGGCGGCGAGCAGTGCGGGAACGCGCGCATCATGCGCCGGCAGACCGTACGCGATGCCCTCGAGCATCCAGGCGCGGCTGAGGTTCAGCCCATCGATGTGCGCGAGCTTGGGATCGGCGCGGTCGGTGACCACGCCCGGCGACAGCCACGGCGCGCGGCCGGCCGCCGCGGCGCCGGCCGGTATGTGCGCAAGAAATCCCGACAACCAACGGGCGAACGCGCCGCGTCCGAGCGCGCGACGCATGAAGTCCGCCTCCGCCAGACACGGCGACAGGAAATCCTCTCCCGAAGGCTCGTAGGCGAGCGGACAGTTGCGGTCGCGCAGGTAAAAGCGCTGCGCGGCATGCCCGAGCAGCGCGCGCATCTCATCGTCCCCGGCCGCAGCCGCCCAGTCCCACATGAGCCCGAACGAAAAAGCGGTCTGGTCGTGCTCACCGATGCGGATCGGGTAGTGAAGCTTCGGCAGCCAGCTCTTCAGCCGCGCCGCCGCCTCTGACTCGAGCGGCTGCACTGCCGCCGACCAGCGCCGTGCATCCGGGTCATCCCAGCCGCGCAGCTCCGCCGCCAGCTGCAGCAGCCACGCGAGCCCGTAGGGGCGCTCGAAGGATGCGCGGCCCTCGCCGCGCAGGTAGGCGACTTCGGCGGAGATGTTGGGCGCAGTGAGGCTGCGTGAAACTTCGGCGCGCGCCGCAGAAGCGAACGGCGCGGCGGGGAACAGACGCATCAGCCGCACCAGCAGCCAATGGCCGTGCACAGCGGAGTGCCAGTCGTAGCAGCCGTAAAACGCCGGCGTCAGTGCGCGCGGCGCACGCACGTCCGCCTCGCCGCCGAGGGTATGCGAGATGTGGTTGGGATACTCCTGGTGCAGGCACTTGAGCGCCAGCGCCGCGAAGCGCGCAGCCGCGTCGGCGTCGAGCGACCTCGTAGGTGTGAGCGGCGGCGCCGCGAGCGCGAGCAACGGGCCCAGAGCAAGCAGCGCCGGCGCGATGCGGCATCTCATGGCTGCATGCTACGCTCATGCCCGTGACCGAGCCTCTTGCCGTCGTGTTGATCCCGGGCCTGCTCGCCTCGGCGCGCCTGTACGCGGAGCAGATTCCGGCGTTGTGGCGCACCGGTGCGGTAACGGTCGCCGACCACACCCGCGATGACAGCATGCCGGCGATCGCGCGCCGCATCCTCGCCGGCGCGCCGCAGCGTTTCGCGCTCGTGGGTTTGTCGATGGGCGGTTACATTGGCTTCGAGATCCTGCGCCAGGCGCCCGAGCGGGTCGTGAAGCTGGCGCTGCTCGACACCACCGCCCGACCGGACACGCCCGAGCAGAGCGCCGCGCGCCGCGCGCAGATGGCGCTCGCCTCGAGCGGGCGTCTCGAGGAGGTGGTGGAGGCGCAATTCGTGCATGCCGTGCATGTCTCGCGGCGCGATGACGCCGGACTGCGCGCGCTCAACCGGCTGATGGCCGAAGACGTCGGTAGCGGAGCTTTCCTGCGGCAGCAGACCGCCGTCATCGGGCGCATCGACTCACGTCCGACGCTCAGCAGCATCCGCGCGCCGACCCTGGTGCTCGTGGGGGAGGACGATGAGCTCACCCCGCCCGAGCACGCCGCCGAGATGGCGCAAGGCATTGCCGCGGCGCGACTCGTGAGCGTGCCGCACTGCGGACACTTGTCCACTCTCGAACGGCCGCGCGAGGTGACGAGCGCGCTGCTGGCATGGCTTCAGGCCTGAAGCACCGCCCGCCATGAAGCCCAACGATGCGCATTGGACGGTGCTTGTCGCCCATCCTGACACGCCGCGTCACCCGGTGTCCGGCGTCGCCGTCGAGGTGCGCCTGGCGAGCGCCACTACGCTGGTGTGCAACTACTCGCTGCACGGGGATCTCGGACGCGTGCGTGTGTCCAGCGCAGGTGCCGGTCACCGCGCCGATGGCTTGTGGCAGCACACCTGTTTCGAGGTATTCATCGCCGCGCAGGGTGCTGCGGGCTACTACGAATTCAACTTCTCACCGCAGCTCGACTGGGCGGCGTATCAGTTCACGGACTACCGCGACGGCATGGCGCCGGCGAACCTCACGCAAGCCCCGGGCCTGCAGGTGCGCCGATCTTCCGATCAGCTCGAGCTGATGGCGACCGTACACCTCGACGGACTCACGGCGCTGTGCGACGCGCCTGCGCTGCGCCTCGCGCTGGCGGCGGTCATCGAAGACTATCGGGGCGGGCTGTCCTACTGGTCGCTGGAGCATCCGCCGGGCAAACCCGATTTCCACCATGCGGACGGCTTCACCATGGAGCTGCGTCTCCCATGAAGTTTGGTATCGACCGCCTCATCGACGAACCGGCCCTGCGCAAGCCACTCGCCGGGCGGCGCGTGGCGCTGCTCGCGCATCCCGCCTCGGTGACGGGCGACCTGACTCATTCCCTCGACGCACTGGCGGCAGCAGGCGATGTGCAGCTCGCCGCGGCGCTCGGCCCGCAGCACGGCCTGCGTGGCGACAAGCAGGACAACATGATCGAGTCGCCGGACTACCTCGATCCGGTGCACCGCATCCCGGTCTTCAGCCTGTACGGCACGGTGCGGCGCCCGACCGCGGCCATGATGGACAGCTTTGATGTGCTGCTGATCGATCTGCAGGACCTGGGCTGCCGGATCTATACCTTCATCACCACGCTGCGTTACGTGCTGGAGGAGGCTGCCAGGAGGCGCCAGGCGGTGTGGGTGCTCGACCGGCCCAATCCCGTCGGGCGATCGGTAGAAGGGCTGACACTGCGGCCGGGCTGGGAGAGCTTCGTCGGCGCCGGCGCACTGCCGATGCGCCATGGGCTCACCATGGGGGAGCTGGCACGCTGGTTCGTCGCGTCGCTGCGCCTCGACGTCGACTGTCAGGTGGTGCCGATGCAGGGCTGGCAGCCGCAGGCCCCACCCGGGCACGGCTGGCCGGTGCGCGAGCGCACCTGGGTGAACCCGAGTCCCAACGCTCCGAACCTGTGGATGGCGCGCTGTTATCCCGGCTCGGTGATGGTGGAAGGCACGACGCTGTCCGAGGGCCGCGGCACGACGCGGCCGCTGGAGCTGCTGGGAGCCCCGGATCTGGATGTCGCGGCGCTGCTGGCGCAGATGCGGGCGCTGGCGCCGGCGTGGCTGCGTGGTTGCCGGCTGCGTCCCTGTTGGTTTGAGCCCATGTTTCACAAGCACGCCGGCAAGCTGTGCGCGGGATTCCAGGTTCACGTCGAGGACGCCGCTTACTACGACCACGAGGCGTTCCGGCCATGGCGGCTGTTCGCGCTCGCGTTCAAGGCGCTGCGGCGCCTGCGACCCGACTATCCGCTGTGGCGGGATTTCCCTTACGAGTACGAGCACGGGCGCCTCGCCATCGACGTGATCAGCGGCGGTGAACTGCTGCGACGCTGGGTGGATGACCCGGCCGCGACTCCCGCCGACCTGGACGCGCTGGCGGGCGCGGACGAATCCGCCTGGCGCGTGGAGCGGCAGCAGGCGCTGCTGTACTGAAATCGGCGCGTCAGGGCTCGCGGCTGCGGAGGGTGCGACCCATCGCGACGATGAGGAGGGTACTCGCCGCGTATTGCAGAAACTGGGTCGGCCATTGTCCGGCCAGGGCTGAGAGCACCTGCGCCACGGCAAAGATAACCAGCAACACGCAGGCACCGACCACTTGCGTTGGGCGCCATAACAGCGCCAGCGCGGCGGCGATTTCGGCCCCCGCCAGCAGCACGATGTTGTGCCCGCCCTCGCGCCCCACCAGCAATGCCTGCAGGCTTGCCAGCGACAGCAGCGCCACGAAAATCGCACGGTAAAGCGTCAGAATCCTCGCGGCGCTCATCGCGGCGGCTCCGGCAGCAGGAATGTGTGTCGCGCGGCCTCGCTGGCCAGCCGCTCCGGCCGGTACCAGCGCGTGAGTGCAGCCTTGTCGAGCAACTCCGGGTGAGCGCGCACCAGCGCGTCAAAGTCCGCCGCACCCCCGGACTCCTGCATCCGTTCTGCGATCAGCGACAGAAACGCGATGGTGACGGTCTGATGGAAAGCCCGGGGATTCCCGGCCCGTGCGCTCATGGCGCGCAGCGCCCGGGAGTAGTGCAGCACGGTCTCCGCGAAGTCATGGCGGCGCAGCATCTCGAACGCCATGCGCACATGTTCGCGATGCGGGAAATTCCTGGGGTCGACCTCGCCGCGCGCGAAGCGCTCAAGCTCTGCAAGCTCAGCGCTCATTCTCGTTCGCCTCGCGCAGCTGGTGAGAGTCCCGGGCGGTGAGGTCGAGGCCGTAGACCGCTTTCAGCGCCCGGATCTTTTTCACGGTGGCCGCCGAGAACGGCGCCTTGCCTTCGAAGGCGTGCAGGACGATGCCCTCGAGCAGGTCGCCGAGCGACAGGTCGAGCTCGGTCGCCAGCGCCTTCAACACCTTCAACAGCCGGCTCTCCAGGCGCACGCCGGTCTGGGTACGGGTGATCTCCTTCATGGCCGTATGTTACCAAGGTAACAATGTAACAACAAGGCCCGGCCGCGCGGCTTGCCGTGCCGCGGCAACCCACAGCTGCCGCAGGGCGGCCGCGCCTGGCGCAGGAGACCGCTTAGGCTCAAGACCGCGCCGCCTTAGGTCCGCGTCACACCCGGGCAATCGCCTTGCAATGCGTGACCGGCAGGGGCGTGCTCTGCTTTAATACAGGGCTCCATGCAAACCGCACGCGACATCGCCGGCTATCGCAAGCACTGGGCCGAGCGCTTCGGCACCGCACCGTTCCTGCCCATGTCGCGCGCCGAGATGGACATCCTCGGCTGGGACAGCTGCGACGTCATCATCGTCACCGGCGACGCCTACGTCGATCACCCGAGCTTCGGCATGGCCATCATCGGGCGGGTGCTCGAGGCCCAGGGCTTCCGGGTCGGCATCATCGCGCAGCCCGACTGGCACAGCGCGGACGCGTTCACCGCCCTCGGGCCGCCGAACCTGTTCTTCGGCATTACCGCCGGCAACATGGATTCGATGGTCAACCGCTACACCGCCGATCGCCGCGTGCGCAGCGACGACGCGTATACCCCCGGCGGTGCCGGCGGCCGGCGGCCGGACCGCTCGGTGATCGTGTACGCGCAGCGCGCGCGCGAGGCGTTCCGCGATGTACCGATCATCATCGGCGGCATTGAGGCGTCGCTGCGCCGCATTGCGCATTTCGATTATTGGTCGGAGAAGGTGCGCCGCTCGGTGCTCCTGGACGCCAAGGCGGACCTGCTGGTGTACGGCAACGGCGAGCGGCAGATCTGCGAACTCGCCCACCGGCTGGCGGGCGGTGAATCGATTGGCGACATCACCGACCTGCGCGGTACGGTGTTCGCGCGCCGCGGCACACCCGCGGACTGGATCGAGATCGATTCCACCCACCTGGATGCGCCCGGGCCGCTGAACACTCCGGTCGACCCGTATGCGATGGAGGCCACAGGAGGTGCCGCGCCGGACGCGCCCAACGCGGGTGCGCCAGCCGCACCGGGCGGCGAGAAAATCGTGCGTTTCGTGCGCCGCGTGAAGAACGCCGATCGCGAGCGCAGCGTGATCCGTATGCCCGCCTGGGAGGCGGTCGCCGCGGATCCGGTGTTGTATGCGCACGCCTCGCGCATCCTGCACCTGGAGTCAAACCCGGGTAATGCGCGCGCTCTGGTGCAGCGCCACGGCGACACCGAGGTGTGGCTGAACCCGCCGCCCATTCCGCTTACCACCGGCGAAATGGACTGGGTGTACGAGCGCCCCTACCGCCGCGCGCCGCACCCTCGCTACGGCCAGGCGAACATTCCCGCCTACAAGATGATCCGCTTCTCGGTCGCGATCCAGCGCGGCTGCTTCGGCGGCTGCACCTTCTGCTCCATCACCGAGCACGAGGGCCGCATCATCCAGAGCCGCTCGGAAGATTCCGTGCTGCGCGAGATCGAGGAGGTGCGTGACAAGGTGCCGGGCTTCACCGGCGTCATCTCCGATCTCGGCGGACCGACCGCCAACATGTACCGGCTCGCCTGCAAGAGCCGCGAGATCGAAAGCGCCTGCCGCCGGCCCTCGTGCGTGTACCCGGGCATCTGCCCCAATCTCGACACCGATCACGCGCCGCTCATCCGCCTCTACCGCCGCGCGCGCGCGCTCCCGGGCATCAAGAAGGTGCTGATCGCCTCGGGCGTGCGCTATGACCTGGCGATCGAGTCTCCCGAGTACGTGAAGGAGCTCGCCCAACACCACACCGGCGGGTACCTGAAGATCGCACCCGAAGCGCTCGCCGAGGGGCCGTTGTCGAAGATGATGAAGCCCGGGGTTGCCGCCTACGACCGCTTCAAGGACCTGTTCGACCGCTACTCGAAGCAGGCGGGCAAGGAGCAGTACCTCATTCCTTACTTCATAGCAGCCCATCCGGGTACCAGTGACCAGGACATGCTGGAGCTCGCGCTGTGGCTGAAGACGAACGGCTTGCGCGCCGATCAGGTGCAGGCGTTCCTGCCCGGACCCATGGCGACCGCAACCGCCATGTATCACTCGGGCAAGAACCCGCTCAGACGCATCACGCGCAGCAGCGAAGAGGTGCTGATACCGAAGGGTCTGAAAGTGCGCCGGCTCCACAAGGCGTTCCTGCGCTATCACGACGCCAACAACTGGCCGATGCTGCGCGAGGCGCTGCGGCGCATGGGACGCGCGGACCTCATTGGCAACGGCCGCCAGCAGCTGGTGCCCGCGTACCAGCCGGCGGGCAGCGCCGGGACCCCGGCAGCCCGGCGCGACGCGCCTGTCCGACCGTTCCGCACGCAGCACACCGGACTGCCGCCGCTGCGCGGGCGGCGCGTCCGGCGGGGCCCGCAACCCTCCTGATGGCCCCGGCGCAAGGCTAAGGGAGCGGCACGGGCAGCGCCGCACAGGTATGCGATTGCGGATGCGGTCGGCGCAAGAGTAGGGTGAGCGTGATGAAGACCCTCGTGGGCAACACGGCGCACTCCTGGCGCGCCGCGCTGGTGCTGTTGGCGACACTGGCGCTGCGGACCGCGCCCGCTGTGGCCGCGGCCGCGCCGCCCGCCGCCGCGCCGCCCGCCGCCGACTCAGGCGCGGGGACGGCCGCCGTACTCGAGATCAACGGACCGATCGGGCCTGCAACCTCGCGCTACGTGGTGCACGGCATCGAGTCGGCGCACGAGAACGGCAGCCGCCTGGTGGTGCTGGAACTCGACACCCCCGGGGGACTCGACAGCGCGATGCGCGACATCATCCGCGCGATCCTGGCCTCGCCGGTTCCGGTGGTGAGTTACGTCAGTCCTCCGGGTGCGCGCGCGGCAAGCGCCGGGACCTACATTCTTTACGCGAGCCATGTTGCGGCGATGGCGCCGGCGACCAACCTGGGGGCCGCGACGCCGGTCTCCATCGGCGGTGAGCCCGAGCCCGGCTCACCGCCCGCACCCATGCCGGGGGCTAACCCGGCGCAGGACAGGAATGACAAAGCCCCCGCAGCCAGTCCGCCCGCTCCTGGCGGCGGCGCGGCGCCGCCCAACCTGCCGGGGAGCGCGATGGAGCGCAAGGTTGTCAATGACGCGGTGGCCTACATCCGCGGCCTGGCCGAAGAGCGCGGCCGCAATGTCGACTGGGCCGAGCAGGCGGTGCGCGGCGCTGCCAGCCTGTCGGCCACGGCTGCGCTGCAACAGAAGGTCATCGACGTCATCGCGCGCGACCTGCCGGAGCTGCTGACCCGCATCGACGGGCGCGAGGTGCGCATCGGCAACCGCACCGTGAAGCTTGCGACCGCCGGCCTTACCGTGGTGCGCATGAAGCCCGACTGGCGCACACAGCTGCTGGCGGTCATCACCAACCCCACGGTCGCGTACGGACTGATGCTGATCGGCATCTGGGGTCTGCTGCTCGAGGGGTACAATCCCGGCGCGGTACTGCCGGGTGTGGCCGGCTCGGTCTGCCTGCTGATCGCGCTGTTCGCGTTCCAGATCCTGTCGGTGAACTACGCGGGGCTGGCGCTGGTGGTGCTCGGCACCGCCATGATCATCTCGGAGTTTTTCTTTCCGACCTACGGTTCGCTCGGGGTAGGGGGTCTGATTGCATTCGTCGTCGGCTCGCTCATTCTCTTCGATACGGACGTGCCGGGCATGAACGTGGGCCGGCCGCTCATCGGCGCGTTCGCGACCATGGGCGGCCTCATGATCGCGGGCATCGTGTACCTCGCGAGCCGCTCCATGCGCCGTCCGGTCGCCACCGGGACGCAGGGCATGATCGGCGAATCGGCCGAAGTGGTCGCGGACTTCACCGGCAAAGGCAGAGTGCGCTACGGCGGGGAGTTCTGGAACGCCCGCAGCGACGCCGCGCTGCGCGCCGGCGACCTGGCGCGCATCGTCAGGGTGGAAGGTCTAACATTGTGGGTGGAGCCGCAGTAAGCGCCGCTCAGGATCTCTGGAGACACTCATGTCGTTCGTGATCGCGATTGCCATACTCACCGTCGTGCTGGTGTTCAGCGCCTTCAACGTGCTGAACGAATACGAGCGTGTCGTGGTGTTTACCCTGGGGCGCTTCACCGGCATCAAGGGTCCCGGGGTGGTACTCATCTGGCCCGGCATACAGAGGACGCGCCGGGTGGACCTGCGGGTCATCGTACTCAACGTACCCAAACAGGATGTGATCACGCGCGACAACGTGTCCGTCAAGGTGAACGCGGTGGTCTATTTCCGCGTCGTCGATGCCGGCAAGGCCATCATCCAGGTGGCGAACGCCTTCGATGCCACCAGCCAGGTCGCGCAGACGACGCTGCGCTCGGTGGTGGGCCAGCACGAGATGGACGATCTGCTGGCGCAACGCGACAAGCTCAACGTCGACCTGCAGCGCATCCTCGACCAGGCCACCGAGGCCTGGGGCATCAAGGTCTCGAACGTCGAGATCAAGGATGTGGACCTCGACGAAAGCATGATTCGCGCCATGGCGAAGCAGGCCGAAGCCGAGCGCACCCGGCGCGCGAAAATCATCCACGCCGAGGGCGAGAGCCAGGCGGCCGCCAAGCTGGCCGAAGCGGCGCAGGCCCTGGCGCGCCAGCCGAGCGCCCTGCAGCTGCGCTACCTGCAGACACTCGCGGACATCTCGCACGAGCGGACCCAGATCATCGTCTTTCCCCTGCCGCTCGATCTGATCAAGCCGTTCCTCGGCACGCACGGTGACTAGCAGCCGCACGCTCGCCATCGCGGGCCTGCTGCTGGCGCTCGCCACTGCCTGCGGCGCCTTCGGTGCCCACGCACTGAAGGCTCAGCTGGCACCCGAGCGCCTGCAGCTGTGGGACACGGCGGTGCGGTATCAGTTTTTTCAGGCCCTCGGCCTCATCGGCGTCGGTCTGGCACTGCGCAGCCTCGATGTTGGCCCGCTGCGCGCTGCGGCGGCGCTCATCGTGGCCGGGGTGGTCCTGTTCTCGGGCAGCCTCTATGCCCTGAGCTTCGGTGCCCCGCGCGCACTCGGCTTGCTCACGCCCCTGGGCGGGCTCGCCTGGATCAGCGGCTGGCTGTTGTTCGCGTTTGCGGCGTGGCGCCACTGATGTCGGGAGTAACCAACATGGCCACGCTGGCCGCGGCCGTTGCGCTGGCCGGCTGCTCCCACTCGCCACCGCGGGCGCCGGCGCCGGCCGCGAGCGCGCAGATCGGCGCGTGGGGCCTGGATCTCACCGCCCGCGACCCCAGCGTGAGGCCCGGAGACGATTTCTACCGCTATGCCGACGGCCTGTGGATCGACGCCCATCAGATTCCACCCGACCGCACCCGCTGGGGTTCCTTTGACGAGCTCGACGAGCGCTCCCAGCAGCAGGTGCGCGGGATGGTCGAGGCGCTGCCCGCACAGGCGCCGGACGGCAGCAGCGCGCAGAAGGTCGGTGACTACTATCGCGCCTACCTCGACACCGCGGCCATCGAGCGCGCGGGGCTGGCGCCGGCGCAGGCGGGGCTGGATGCGATCGCCGCCGCGCATACCCACAAGGATCTGACGCGGCTCATGGGCCGCCCGGACCTGGGTCTTCGCTTGCCCGTGCGCATTGCCCTCACCACGGACCAGAAGGACCCCGACCACTACGTGGTCTCGATCTCACAGAGCGGGCTCGGCCTGCCCGACCGCGACTACTACCTGAAGGACGACGCGGTGTACGCGGCACTGCGTGTCCAGTACGCGGCGCACATCGCGCGCCTGCTGACGCTGGCCGGCGAGCGCGACGCCGCCGCGGATGCCCAGTCGATACTCGACCTCGAGACCCGGATCGCGAAACTGCACTGGCCTGCCGCCAGGCGTCGCGAGCGCGATCTCACCTACAATCCGCGCACGCGCGTGGAGCTCGAGCAGCTCGCGCCGGGCTTCACCTGGGAGGTGCTGCTGGCGGCGGAGGGGGTCGATGCCCAGCCACGCTTCGTGGTGCGCGAACTCGACGCCGTGCAGGGACTCGCGCAGCTGTTTGTGCAGGTGCCGGTCGAGCGCTGGCGCGCCTACTTCAGGTATCACTACCTGGTGAGCGTGGCCGAGGTGTTGCCGCGGGCCTTCGACGACGAGCGCTTTGATTTCTATGGGCGCGTGCTCAACGGCCAGCCACAGCAGCGCGAGCGCTGGAAGCGCGCGGTAGGCGCGCTCGACGTCGATCTGGGCGAGGTGGTCGGCGAGCTGTACGTGCAGCGCTACTTTCCGCCCGCTTCGAAGCAGCAGGTGCTTGCCCTGGTGGAAAACCTGCGCGCTGCCTATGCGCAGCGCATCGAGCAGCTCCCCTGGATGACTGCCGCGACCCGCAAGGTGGCGCTCGAGAAGCTGGCGGCCTTTCATCCCAAGATCGGCTACCCGGACACCTGGCGCGACTACTCGGCGCTGTCGATCGTCGCGGGCGACGCATTCGGCAACCTGGTGCGCGCGCGGGTATTCGAGTGGCGCCGCCAGGTCGTGCGTCTCGGCGGACCCACGGATCGCGGCGAATGGGGCATGACTCCGCAGACGATCAACGCCTACTACAACCCGACGTTCAACGAAGTGGTGTTCCCCGCGGCGATCCTGCAGCCGCCGTTTTTCGATCCGCAGGCGGACGCCGCCGTCAACTACGGCGGCATCGGCACGGTGATCGGTCACGAGATGGGGCACGGTTTCGATGATCAGGGCGCGAAGTCCGATGCGCGCGGTGTGCTGCGCACCTGGTGGGCGCAAGACGACACCGATGCCTTCCGCAAGCGCGTCGACCGCCTGGTCGCGCAGTACGATGACTACCTCGTGCTGCCGGGACTGAAAGTCAACGGCCGCCTGACGCTCGGGGAGAACATCGGCGACCTCGGCGGGCTGTCGGTCGCCTACGACGCCTATCACCGCTCACTCAAGGGCGCGCCGGCGCCGCAGCTCGATGGCCTCAGCGGCGATCAGCGCTTCTTCCTGTCGTTCGCGCAGATCTGGCGCGCGCTCAACCGCGACGAGCAGCTGCGCACGCAGGTGTTGAGCAACCCACACAGCCCGCCAAAATTCCGCGTCAACGGCGCGGTGCGCAACGTCGACCCCTGGTACGCCGCCTTCAATGTGCAGCCCGGCGAGCAGTTGTATCTGCCGCAGGATGAGCGCGTCCACATCTGGTGAACTCCGGGCTGCCCGTTGACGAAGCGCTTGCACCGCTGCGCCAGGCGCTCGGCACGCGCGGCGCGGCCGTGCTGCAGGCGCCGCCCGGTGCCGGCAAGAGCACGGTGGTGCCGCTCGCGCTGCTTGACGAGGAGTGGGCGCGCGGTAAGCGGCTCATCATGCTGGAGCCGCGCCGCCTCGCGGCGCGCGCCATTGCCCAGCGCATGGCGCAAACGCTCGGCGAGAGCGTCGGGCGCACGGTCGGTTACCGCATGCGCTTCGACACGCGCGTGTCACGCGCTACGCGCATCGAGGTGGTTACCGAGGGCGTGCTGACGCGGCTGCTGCAGAGTGATCCGGCGCTCGAGGGCGTCGCCGCCGTCATTTTCGACGAGTTCCACGAACGCAGCCTGCAGGCCGATCTGGGAGTTGCACTCGCCCTCGATGCGCGCGCCAACCTCACGCCCGAGCTGCGGCTGCTCGTCATGTCGGCAACGCTGGATGGGGCAGCGGTGGCGCGCCTGCTGGGCGACGCGCCGCTGGTGAGCGTGCAGGGCCGCATCTTTCCGGTGCAGACCCGCTACGCCGGCAAGGGCCTGCCGGCGCTGCCCGACGCGCCGCCGGGCACCCGCCCGCAGGACTCCCCGGAAAGACTCCTCGCGCAGCTGGTCAGCCGCGCACTGCACGAGGAGCACGGCGACCTGCTGGTGTTCCTGCCGGGAGCGCGCGAGATCCGCCAGCTGCAGTCCTGGCTGAACGCCGCGCAACTCGCCTCCGGGGTGCAGGTCCTGCCGCTGTTCGGCGACCTGGCGAGCGAGCAGCAGGATGCGGCGCTGGCGCCGGCGGTGCGCGGGGTGCGCAAGGTGGTGCTCGCCACGAACATTGCGGAAACGAGTCTCACCATTCCGGGCGTGCGCGTGGTCGTCGACTCGGGACTGGTGCGCCGCGCGTGCTTCGATCCGGTGACCGGCATGAGCCGCCTGGAGACACGGCGCATCTCGCGCGCTTCCGCGGATCAGCGCCAGGGTCGTGCCGGGCGCCTGGCAGCCGGTGTGTGCTACCGGGCATGGAGCGAGGGCGCGCAGTCGAGTCTGGCAGCGTTCACGCCGCCGGAGATCCTGGACGCCGATCTCGCGCCGCTGGCGCTGGAGCTGGCGAGCTGGGGCGCACGGGATGCCGAGGCGCTGCGCTGGCTCGATGCGCCGCCGGCAGCACAGCTGGGCAGCGCGCGGGACTTGCTCGCCCGTCTCGGGGCACTGGACAGCGCCGGACGCATTACCGCGCACGGGCGCGAGCTGGCGCGTCTCGCCGTGCATCCGCGCCTGGCGCACATGCTGCTGCGTGCGCGCGTGCTCGGACAGCTGCCGCTCGCCGCGCAGCTCGCGGCACTGTTGTCGGAACGCGATCTGCTGCACGCGAGTGCGGGGACGCGCGATGCGGATATCCGCGCGCGCCTCGAGCTCATGCGCGCAGGGGATCGCACGCCGGGGTTCGACCGGCCGGCGCTGCAGCGGGCCCGGCGCGCCGCGCGCGATCTCGAACGGCAAGCGGACAACGCCGGCGGCGCCGCCGGCGCAAGCCGCGCCGGCACCGGGGGTGAGGCGGGCCTGCTGCTGGCGTTCGCCTACCCGGACCGCATCGGCTGCAAGCGAGCGGGCGCAGTGGGCCGCTTCATTCTCGCCAACGGCCGCGGCGCGGCGTTCACCGGGCCCCAGGGGCTTGCGCGGCAGGAGCTCATCGTGGCGGTGGACCTGGATGATCGCGAGCGCGACGCACGCATCCTGCTCGCCGCGCCCCTGCAGCGGGGTGACCTGACGGAGCACTTCGCGGATCGCATCCGGCGCCGCGAGTCGGTGCAATGGAGCACACGCGAGCAGGCGGTCATCGCGCGCCGCACGGTTGAACTCGATGCTCTGGTGCTGGAGGAGCAACCGCTGGCGGAGGTTCCCGCCGACGCGGCGCGCGGCGCGATGCTCACCGGGGTGCGTGAACTCGGGATCGCAGCACTGCCGTGGAACCGGGAAGCGCGCGATCTGCAGGCACGGATCGAGTTCGTGGCGGCAGCGCACACCGGATGGCCGGCGGTGTCGGATGCCGCCTTGGGCGCAACGCTGGACACCTGGCTCGCTCCCTGGCTCGACGGCGTGACGCGCCGCGAGCACCTGGCGAGAGTGCCGCTCACCGATGCCCTGCGTGCCCGGCTCACCTGGGAGCAACAGCGCGAGCTCGAGGAGTGGGCGCCTGCGAACCTTACGATGCCCAGCGGCTCGCGCATCCGCGTCGACTATCTGGATGACAGCGCGCCGGCGGTGTCGGTGAGACTGCAGGAGGTGTTCGGGCTGGCGGACACGCCGCGCCTGGGCCGCGGCCGCGTGCCCGTCACGTTCAAGCTGCTGTCCCCGGCGCGGCGCCCGGTGCAGGTGACGCGCGACCTGGCGAGCTTCTGGCGCGGCGCCTATGCCGAGGTGCGCAAGGACCTGCGCGGTCGCTACCCGAAGCACTACTGGCCGGAGAATCCGCTCGAGGCAGAGCCCACTCGCGGCGTGCGCCCCAGGCGCTAGGCGGAGAAACCCTGTGACGGCACCTCCAGCGCGCTGTTGAATTGGCTCGACAGGATCTGAAAGGCGACCAGCGCGGTGAGCTCGATGATCGCGTCATCGTCGAAGCAGCCGTGCAGGCGCCGCATCAATGGCTCGCTCACCGGGAACTCGCCGCGAGTCATGACCTCGGCGTAGTCGAGTGCGGCCTGCTCACGTTCGCTGAATACACTGCTGTCACGCCACTGCCCCAGCGCCTCGCTCTTGGACCTGGAGCCTGCCCGGGCGTCAAGCAGTGCCGAGTTGATGTCCACGCAGAAACGGCATGCATTGAGCTGCGCGACGCGCAGCGACAGCAGCGAGCGCAGCGCGGGCTCGAGCGGAGAACGCCTGCGCTCGAGCGCGCCGTAGAGCAACGCCACGCCGAGAAATACCCGCGGCGAGCGCCCCCACAGCAGCGCGGATTTCAACACCTGGCCGTACTTGCGTCTCTGGTTCCAGAAGAACGGTCGCAGATACCAGCGATACTGCCACCAGGGTTTCTCCGGGATCCTCATGCGCGCTCCCGTGCCTGTCGGCGTCGCAGCCGGTGCAACGGCCGGCACCGGGCCGCTGCACCGGGGCGATCCGCGCGGCAGGGCAACGTTACTTGCTGTCGCTCTTCATCTTGTCTTTCGCCGCTGCGCACTCCTTCTTGCTCATTTCCAGGAAGCCCTGGCCCTTGCAGGAGTTCTGGCCCTTGCACGCGTTGCTGGCGCTCTTGCAGGCCGATTGACCTTTGCAGGCGTTCACGCCGGCGCATTGCATCTTGGCGTCGGTACCCGCCACGGCGGTGCTGATCAGGCCGCTGCCGAAGAGCATGGCCGCGGCGGTCGCAACCGCCACGCCGGAGCTGTTTTTCAATCGCATGGGTGCATTCCTCGTTGGCTTGTGAAGGTCTGGCCGGGTGAGGCCCGGTCAGATGAGAAGACCGGGGCGAGCGGCGATTTGTCACGCGACCGCATTGTCCGGCGCGGCGCGTGAGCGAGCTGCGCGGGCGTCCGCGCTGCCGCCGAAGCGACGCTGCAGCCAGTGATCCACCGACAAAACGCCCGGGCCGGCTATGGTGAGCCACAGGAACAGCGCCAGGTACTCGAATTCATCGAACCCGAGCAGCGTCTCGAGCGAATCGACCTCGGCCCATTTCGCCGAGCGGATGGCGACGATCATCGTGATACCGAGGGCGCCCGCCGAAATGCGCGTCAGCAGGCCCAGCAGCAGGAACAGTCCGCCGAAAAATTCAACTCCCGACACGAATGGCGCCAGCAGGTGAGGCAAAGGGATTCCCCAGCCGATGAAATTTTCGGTCACCTGCGGCAGGGCGGTGAGCTTGCCCCAGCCGCTCCACAGAAAGACCCAGCCGACGGTGATGCGGGCGAACAAGGGAGCGAGCCAGCCCAGATACCCGGCGATGCGCCGGGGCCAATCGATCAGCCATTGGACGAGAAACTTCACGGGTGCTCCTGTCGCGAGTGCGGTAACAGTTGGGCGAGAGGACCGGGCAGTCTGGCGCGATATTGCCGGAGCGGCAGACGAGCGTGCGTATAATCCTCATCTTCAGGTACTGCAGCAATCATGCGCAATTCTGAGCCTGGATCCCCGGTCTCCTCAATTGGTGGGCGGCTGCCCGCAGCGGACGCGGACGCGCCCATCACGCGACTGTTCGAATCGATGCGTCCGGATCTGCTGCGCTTTGCCCACTGGCTGGCTCGCGACCGGGCGATTGCGGAGGACATCGTGCAGGAGGCGCTGCTGCGCGCGTGGCGATCCCGCGACGCTCTGAAGGATCCGAGCGCGGCGCGTCCGTGGCTGCTGACCATCGTGCGGCGCGAGCACGCCCGGCTCTACGAGCGCAAGCGCCTCGAGTTGGTATCCCTGGACGAAGTCGTCGAGACCCAGGCGAGCCCCGGGTTCGAGGAACCCGGCGGCGAGTTGTTTGCGCTGCGCCATGCGATCATGAGATTGCCCATAGAATATCGCGAGCCTCTCGTCCTGCAGGTGCTGGGCGGTTTTTCCACCGAGGAGATCGCCCGCGAGCTGGCGCTTTCCGCTACCGCCGTGCTGACGCGGCTGTTCCGCGCGCGCAATAAACTGCGCGTCATTTGCGGCCTGGCAGCTGCCCCCGACCTGGCTCCGAGGGAGAACCTGCCGTGACCTGCGACGAGGCACGGCTGCTGATCGGTGCCGAGCCCGGCGCCGCGACGACGGCGCTCGAGGAGCACCTGGCGGGGTGCGCGGCCTGCGCCAGGTTCCGCGACGAGATGCGCGCTCTCGATGCCGATATCCGCCGCGCGCTGGAGCGGCCGCCCGACATCGCGCACCCGCGCTCGGGCAGGCAGCCGCTCCGCTGGCGCCAGTGGGCACTGGCCGCGAGTGTCGTGCTCGCGACTCTCGCCGTGCTCGGGGTGTGGCTGCTGCGGCCGAGCGACACGCTCGCCCGCGAAGTCGTGGCGCACGTCCAGGGGGAACCCGACAGCTGGCTCGCCACGCAGCACGTCAGCGCCCAGGGCATAACGCAGGCGTTGCACGGCGCCGGCGTCGCACTCGACATCACCTCGGACAAGATCATGTACGCGCAGAGCTGCTGGTTCCGCGGGCATTACGTGCCGCACCTGGTGATACAGACCGCGCGCGGCCCGGCGACGGTGCTCATCCTGCGCCACGAGCAGGTGCGCGCGCGCCGCGCCTTCCACGAGGCGGGAATGACCGGCGTGATCGTGCCCGCGGAGCAGGGCAGCATCGCGGTGCTGACGCGCGGCGCGGGTGACCTTGACGACCTCGCCGGGCAGATGCAGCACGACCTGCACTGGCTGGCGGACGCGCACTAACCCCCATTCCCGGAGGCAGATGATGAGCGGATTCAATCGTCGCGACCTGTTCGTCGGTGCCGGTGGTGTGTTCGCGGCATGGCTGACGCGCCGCCGCGCGTCCGCCGCCGCGCCCATCCCGGCGGCGCCCGTGGCGCGGGTCGCGGTCGTCAGGGACACCTATTTCGGGGAAACCCTGAGCGACCCCTACCGCTGGATGGAAAACGACAAGGATCCGGAGTGGTTGCCGTTTCTCACCGGTCAGAATGACCACACACGCGCGGTGCTCAACACCATTCCCGGGCGCGAGCAGCTCTTGAAGCGGATTCAGCAACTGTCGGGCGACGCGGCGGCGACGCGGCAGGTGAAGCGGGCCGGGGGCAAGCTCTTCATCCAGCAGCGGCCGGCCGGGGCCGACAACTTCAAGCTGTTCGTGCAGGAGCACGGCGTCAGCCGCGTGCTCATCGACCCCACCACTCTCAGCGGCCCGACCAGCCATATGTCGCTCGACTGGTGGCAGCCCTCGGCCGACGGCTCCCATGTCGCGTACGGGCTTTCCAAGGACGGCAGCGAGGACTCGCTCCTGCATGTTCTCGGTGTGGCCGACGGGCGCGACCTGCCCGAGCGCATCGCCAACACCGAGGGCGCCGACCCGCAGTGGCTCGATGACGGCTCAGGCTTCTTCTATAACCAGCTAACGGGCGCCGTGGACACGCCCGAACGCTACCTCGACAGCCAGGCGCGCTTTCACAAACTGGGCACCGACCCTGAGTCCGATCCGATCCTGATGAAGCGCGGACTGGACACCCGGGTGCAGTACGAACGCATCCAGGCGCCGGCAGTCCGGACCTTTCACGGGTCGCGCTGGGCATTGCTGGTGCTCCAGGATGTGCGCACTGAAACGCGCTTGTTTCTCGCCCCGGTGGCTGACGCCGTGGCGAACCACGCCCGCTGGGTGCCGGTGGCGGGCTTCGAAGACGAGATCACCGACGCCTTGATCGACGCTGACACGATCTATCTGCTCGCCAACAAGGGCCATCCGCGCGGGCGCATTCTCAAGACCTCCGTCACCGCCCCGGCGGTGGCGAGCGCGACCGAAGTGGTTGCGGAAGGCGAGCTGGTCATCGAGGGATTGCAGCGCGCGAAGGACGGACTGTATCTCGACATGCTGGATGGCGGCATCAGCCGCCTGCGGCGTCTGACCCGCGACGACCGGCTCGCGGAAATCGCGCTGCCGTTCGAAGGAACCCTGCGCGCACTGGCGTGCAACGCCACTGAGGACGGTGCTCTGTTCGCACTCGCGGGCTGGCTCACGCCGGAGGACATCTGGTCGGTCGATCTGCAGGGCCGGGTGGCCGCCACCGGCCTCACTCCCAGGCCGCCCATCAACGTCGCCGGCTACGAGGCGCAGCGGTTCTTCGCCACCGCCCGGGACGGCACGCGCATCCCGTACACACTCATCCACAGGAAGGGATTGAAGCGTGATGGCAATACGCCCGCCTGGATCTGCGCCTACGGTTCCTATGGCATCAGCGCCTATACGCCGGCGTTCGCGGGACGAACCCTGGCACTGATCGACGCGGGTTTCATTGTCGGCTACGCCAACGTACGAGGCGGTGGCGAGTACGGGCGCGACTGGCACAAGGCGGGGCAGCTTGCGAACAAGCCCAACACCTGGCGCGACCTGATCGATGTGTGTGAGGAGCTGTGCGCGAAGAAGTACACGTCGCGGTCGCGTCTCGCCATCGGCGGACGCTCAGCGGGCGGCATCACCGTCGGGCGCGCCATGACGGAACGCCCGGAGCTTTTCGCCGCGGTCATTGACGGGGTCGGCTGGTCAAATCCGTTACGCTACGTCGCCGAGCAGAACGGCTACGGCGAAGAGCCCGAATGGGGCGCGATTTCCGAAGCGGCGGGCTATCGCGCGCTCAAGGGAATCGATAGCTATCAGGCGGTGCAGGACGGCGTGGCATATCCCGCGGTGCTGCTCACGACCGGCGTGACTGATCCCAGAGTCGGTCCGTTTCACGTCGCGAAGATGACCGCGCGACTGCAGGTGGCGAGCAATTCACGCAAGCCTATCCTGCTGCGCGTCGACTTCGACGCGGGCCACGGCGTCGGCTCGACCCGCGCGCAGCAGGACCGCGAGGCGGCCGATACCTACGCGTTCCTGCTGTGGCAAACGGGCGTGAAGGGCTTCCAGCCGGCGGCGTGAAGATCAGCCCGCGCTGGGGATGGCAACTGGCCATATCGGCGATCGTGTAGGCGTCACCCATGATCCAGTTGCGGTCGGCGAGCCGCGAGTCGAGCACACCGAGCAGGCGTTTCGATTCCGCGACGTAGCGCTCACGCGGCCGCTTG
>JBGPKC010000043.1:0-27756 GCA_041485725.1 Steroidobacteraceae bacterium | reverse complement strand
GTTGGTCCCGTCCAGGGCACGCCGGGCGGTCTGCACGAACAGGTGATAGACGCACACTGCGGCCACCTGCAGCGGCAGGTCCTGGATACCAAGAGCTCCTTTCACACTGTCAGAAACCGGATGCATCGCCTTGGCGCACAGGCGCCGCACCCGCTCCTCGGTGTCATCGCCCGAGAGGGTCGTCAGGTCCATGCAGGTAATCGCCCGCAGCAGCCAGGCGATCTGCCAGTCGTTCTTGACTGTTCGCCGGGTAACGAGCGTCGTCGCGCGGCGCTCCACCGCGCTCGTGTTCACACGGACGCTGTCCACCCAATCCAGGCTGAGCGGCACTCCGACGTTCGCCACCAGCGACCCTCCCTGCGAACGGCGAGCGACCACGCGCCGCCCGACGTCGGCCACCGCCGGCAACTCTCGCGTGCGGTCGGTGACATCGAGGCGCTGGTGCGTACCGCTCATCATCCTCTTGTTTGCTACAGCGTGCGCGCGAGCACGATGAGCGCCAACCCGCTCAGGAAGGAGGCGAACATCGCCGCAAGGAGCCTGGAAGTACCCGCTGGCGCATTGCGGAACTCCTTCCAGATGAACACCCCCCAGAACGCCGCAATCATGGTTGCACCCTGGCCCAGGCCATACGAAATCGCGAACCCGGCCCGGCCCGATGCAATAAGGTTGAACGACATGCCGACTCCCCAGATCACCCCGCCGAGGATGCCGGTCAGATGGGTGTTGAAACTGCCTTGAAAGTAATCGGCAAAGCCCACGGGGGTGCCGACGAAGGGCTTCCTCATGGCCAGCGTATTCCATATGAAGCTGCTCAGGAACACGCCGACCGCAAAGACAAAGACCGCCGCATAGCAGCCCATCTTGCCGGCATCGGCATGAGCAGGGTCCGCGTACATCGCGGCCGCGACGAACCGGTAGAACATACCCATGAACACCCCGCAGGCAACCGACAGGAGCAGCCCCTTGGTGCTGACCCCGGCCGCCCCTCCGGATAACCGCCGGTAGGCGAGCGCATCAAGGACGATCGCCAGGGTAACGAGGACCACACCCATCGCGAGCAGCGCGCCGTTGCCCACCGGGGCTGCAACGTAGTTCACGATCACCCCGATAACAAGCGCGAGTCCGATGCCGACAGGGAAAGCCACCGCCATGCCGGCGACCTCGATCGCCGCGACCAGGAGGATATTGGCGAGATTGAAAATCGCACCCCCCAGCAACGCGGATCCGATGCTGCCGCCGGAGGCTTGTGAGAGGTCGGTGACGAAGGAACGTCCCTCGGTACCGGTGCTGCCCAGAGTAAGCCCCAGGACCAGCGTCAACAGCAGCACGCCAAGCGTGTAATCCCAGTAGAAAAGTTCGAACCGCCAGTCCTTGCTGGCGAGCTTGCGGCTGTTGGCCCACGAACCCCAGCAAAGCATTGTGAGTACACAAAATACGACCGCGAGTGGATAGCTATGCACAACAAACATTGGATAAATCCTGGTGATGTTGCTGCGAAATGGGAATTCATTACTCGCGCGAGTTTCTTCTACCTGGCCTGCTGGGCGCGCCGGGTCCATTCTGCTTCGAAATCGGCTCGCTTCGGAAACGACTTCTGGGTTCCGACGCGGGTCGTGGACAGGGCCGCGTAGAGATTCGCGCGCGCCACGGCGTCCTTCTCCTGCGCGCCTTCGGCGAGAAACACGGCCAGACTGCCGATAAAGGCGTCGCCGGCGCCGGTAGTATCCACGGTGGCGACCGCGAACGGCGGCACATGGACGCTGCCGGCCGCGTCGGCGACCAGCGAGCCACGCGCGCCGAGCGTGAGCACCACGCGGCGGAAACCCTTCTGCAGCAGTGCCGCGGCACATGCCCCTGCCTCCTCGACCGTGTGCACCGGGTGGCCGGTTATGAGCTCGGCTTCCGTCTCGTTCGGTATGAAGTAGTCCGCACCGGTCAGCTCGGCGAGATTCGCCGGCAGGGCCGGCGCCGGGTTGACGATGCAGCGGATCCCGTGAGCGCGGGCGAAGCGCACGGCGTGGTAGATCGTAGCGAGCGGAATCTCGAACTGCAGGATGATGGTATCCACCCCGCGCAGCAGCGCGGCGGCCGCGTCGACGTCCGCCGGCAGCAGGCGGTCATTGGCGCCCTTGACGACGATGATGCGGTTCTGCCCATTGGGCTCGACGAAGATCGGTGCGACGCCGGTAGACGCGCCCTGCACAACCTGCACGTGTGTCGTATCAATTCCAAACGACGCAAAGTTCTTAATCGTCGCCTCACCGAACAGATCGCTGCCGACCTTGGCGATCATCACGACTTCCGCGCCGCACAGCCGCGCGGCGATCGCCTGGTTGGCGCCCTTGCCGCCGAAGCCGAGATCGAAGCTCTTGCCGAACAGGGTCTCACCGGCCCGCGGGAACGCGTCGCTGAAAGTGATGAGATCGGTGTTGGCGCTGCCGACGACGGCTATCCGTGGTGTGCTCGCCATGCTGATTTCTCCAGTCATCATCGGTGGCCAAGATGCTTCACGGAGTCGCGCTCGACGAGCGCGACATCGAAGATCGTGCGCCGGGTGGCGATCTTCGCACCTGACATTCGTTCCTGCATCAATTCAACCGCTTTGGCGCCAATGGCGCCGACCGGCTGGGCGATCGTCGTCAGACGCGGCCTGACCACATCCGCCCAGCTGATGTTGTCGAAGCCCGTGATGGATACCTCATCGGGCACGCTTACGCCCTGTTCCGCCAGGAAACGGATGGCGCTGATGGCGATCAGGTCGTTTCCCGCGACAATCAGCGTGGCGTTGCGACGCCGTATGAGCGCGTCGCGGGCCCGCGGCGTCAACAGACCATCGAATCCGACGTTGACTTCCCACGCGATCCCACCGGGCGGAAAGGCATTGACGAAACCGTCGCGCCGCTGGCGAGCACTTTCGAGGTTCTGCGGGCCGGACAGCAGGCCGACCCGCGTGTGGCCCATCCGTAAGGCATACTTCGCCAGCAACCGCCCGCCCATTACATAGTTCGAATGCACGACCGCGAATCCCGGCCGCGGGCGGTCGATCAACACAACCGGGCGAGCGAGGGTCTTGAGGTGCGCCGGCAGGCGCGGTCCCACCGGGCACCAGATGATTCCGTCGACGGCATGCTGCATCAGCAGCGCGAACCCGTCCGCCTCACCGTCGACTCTGCCTTGGCTGTCGATGAGGCACACCAGCAAGCCGAGACTGCGCGCCGTGTTCTCCACCGCCTGGGCGAGCTCGGGGAAAAAAGGGTTGGTGAGATCCGGCAGAACGAGACCGATCGCGCGCGTGCGTCCGGTGCGCATGGCCTGGGCCGCCCGGTTTGGGCGGTATCCCAACAGCTTGGCGACCCGCAGCACCCTCTGCCGGTTGACGCGCCCGACGTTGGGTCTGCCGTTGAGGACGTTGGAGACCGTGGCAACCGACACGCCAACGGTTGCGGCAATGTCCTTTACCGTCGCCATGTACCGCGCCTGCTCCGGAGGTTCAGAATGCGCGCGACGGCCTGCGCCGCTGATAAGGTGCCGCGCGGTGCGCGTGCGCAGGACCTTGGCAGCGCGCCGATCCCTTTACAGCGACGGCGTGCGTGGTGTAACGTTTCACCAAACATAGTGTAACGTTTTACTAACGAGAAACAACGGTTCGACGCGGATCCGTATCACAACAGCCAGCGTGCGTGCGCGGGGCTGTTTCGCGCAAGCAACAGATGGGGAGGTCGCGATGGAAGTCACCAACTCGTGGTCATCGGGAATGCTGCGTTGCGCTATCACTCATCTGCTGCGTCACCGGCGCACGGCGCTTCTGGCCGCCGCCGCGACCGGCGGCGCGACCGCGCTGCTGATGCTTCCGGGCGTCACGCGGGCCGCCGACCAGGCGAGCGCGGGAGCGAGCAACTCCGAGACCATACAAGAGGTGATCGTCACCGCTACGCGGCGCGAGGAGCGCCTGATCGATGTGCCCGTGTCCACGTCCGTCCTGAGCGGTGCAGCGCTCGAGGTGCTCGGTACCGCCGGCCAGGACATCCGCCAGCTCGCCTTCGCGGTGCCGAGCCTCAACATCGAATCCTCCAACGGCCGCACCTTTCCGCGCTTCTACATCCGCGGCTATGGCAACACCGATTTCACCAATTTCGCCTCGCAGCCCGTCGGCCTCTACTACGACGACATCGTCCAGGAGATCCCGGCACTCAAGGGCTTCCCGGTGTTCGATCAGGCCGACGTCGAAGTCCTGCGCGGCCCGCAGGGGACCCTCTTCGGGCGCAATTCGCCGGCCGGCGTCGTCAAGTTCGAATCCGCCAAGCCTGTCATCGGCCAGTTCTCGGGCTATACCAGCCTGTCCGACGGTACCTACAACACCGCCAACTTCGAGGGCGTGGTCAATCTTCCCATCAACGATCAGATGGCGTTTCGCGCCTCCACACAGTTTCAGCACCGCGACAACTGGGTGTCCGCCCCGTTCAATCCGGCCAATGACCGGCATCTGGAGGGCTACGACGACTGGGCGGCACGGCTGCAGCTGCTCTACAAGCCGAGCGACACCTTCAGCGCCCTCTTCAACGTCCACGGCCGCGCGCTCGACGG
Source organism: Steroidobacteraceae bacterium (assembly GCA_041485725.1). Classification (GTDB taxonomy): domain Bacteria; phylum Pseudomonadota; class Gammaproteobacteria; order Steroidobacterales; family Steroidobacteraceae; genus 13-2-20CM-66-19. The sequence continues at coordinate 23,169 of JBGPKC010000043.1, read as the reverse complement.
CTCGGCTCGCATGTTCCGTGGCAACATGATCACCCTCGGCAGCAACAGTATCGTGCCCGGTTTCGACCCGGCGACGATCTTCACCGACGGCTACAACGGCCAGTCCTTCAGCAGCCTCGGCGCCAACGTGCACCTGGCGTGGAACACGACGGACTTCACTTACCAGTCGATCACGGGCTACGAATCGGTCCGGCACTATCTGACGATCGGCGACATCGACGGTGGCTACGGCGCGGGCTTTTTCGCCGACCCCTGCGTGATCACCACTCCCGGCTCCTGCGCCTCGCACTGGGGTCCGGGTTTCATTCCGTTCGGCGTCGAAACCGGCGGCGGGATCAAGAGCCACTACCAGCTGACCCAGGAGTTCCGGGCGATCTCGCACCAGAGCGGTCCGCTGCAGGGACAGGCGGGCATCTTCCTGTTCGACGAGAATGTCGAGGCGATCGGCAACGACTACCAGATCAACAATCTGACCCTGGTGGATACGACGATTTCGAAACAGAAGAACGACGCCGAGGCCATCTTCGGCTCGCTCGAATATGCCTTCACGCCCGCGTTCAAGTTGCGCGGCGGGCTGCGTTATACGCGCGATCACAAGACCTTCTCGGTGCCGTTCACGAACGTCGCCAATCCGCCGCCGTTTACGAACGCGACCGCAAGCGCCACCAAGCTGAGCTGGGACCTGAGCCCGACTCTGCAGCTCGCTCCCGACGTCAACCTCTACGCGCGCGTTGCCACCGGCTTCCGAGCCCCGAGCTTCGGCGAGCCTTCCGCGCCCGCGAACGGCAACCCCGGAGTGCCGCCGCAGATTGCCCGCTCCGAGGACAACATCTCCTATGAAGTGGGCATCAAGGCCGATGTGTTCGAGCATCGCGCACGCGTGGCCTTCGACGTGTACTACTTCGATGTCAGCCACCAGCAGCTGACCGCGGTGGGTGGCACGGCGAACATCGTGACGCTGATCAACGCCAAGGATACGATCGGCAGGGGCGCGGAGCTCGACTTCGAGGCGCACCTGCTGCCCAACTTGGTGCTGAATGTAAGCGGCAGCTACAACTACACCGAGATCCAGGATCCGACGCTCGCGGTGGGACCATGCTTCAACTGGAGCTTCCTGCCGGGCGGCGCCGCCTGCACCGAGCTGAACCCCCTGAACGCCAACGGCTTCGCGCTGATCAACGGCAATCCACTGCCGCAGGCGCCGAAATGGGTGGGTGATCTGTCGCTGCGCTACGGAGTCCCGATGGGTGCCGGCAGCGAGGTCTACTTCTACACCGACATGTCCTACCGCACTGAGATGAACTTCTTCCTCGATGTGGAGCGGGAATTCGTCGGCCCGTCGCTGTTTCAGCTGGGGGCGCGGATCGGCTACACCTGGGCGGACAAGAAGTACGAGATCGCGGCATTCTGCCGCAACTGCACCGACCAGATCCGCGCCATCGGCGGCATCAACTTCGAGAACGTTACGGGGATGATCAACGACCCGCGCATCATCGGCGGGCAGTTGAGCATGAAGTTCTGAAGGCGGCATGCTCGAACGCCTCTTTGACCTCAGAGGCCATGGAACCTCCCTGCGCACGGAGGTGCTCGCCGGGCTGACCACCTTCGTGACGATGGCGTATATCGTCGTCGTCAACCCGGTGATTCTCGGGGCCGCGGGCATGCCGGTCGCGGCGGTGGCGGTCGCGACCTGCCTCGCTTCGGGCTTCGGCAGCATCCTGATGGGCCTGCTGTCGAACTACCCGCTGGCTCTCGCGCCAGGCATGGGCCTCAACGCCTACTTCACCTATACGGTCGTCAAGGGCATGGGGCTGCCGTGGCAGACGGCCCTGGGGTGCGTGTTCCTCTCCGGTGTCGCCTTTCTCATTCTGACGGTGGCGGGGATACGGCAGCTGATCGTCAGCGCCGTACCGCGCTCGCTGTTCGCCGCCGTGGCGGGTGGCGTCGGCCTCTTCATCGCCTTCATCGGCCTGGCCGAGGCCGGAATCATCATCGCCAGGAGCGGCACGATGGTGGGCCTGGGCAGCCTGACCGCCCCGACGCCCGCGCTGGCGATGCTCGGGCTGGTGGTGATCGCCGCACTGCAGGCGCGGGGCGTCAAGGGCGCGATGCTGCTCGGCATCCTCGTGACGGCGGCGTTCGCCTGGGTGTTCGGTCTGTCGCACTTCTCACCGGGCGCCTACAGTCTTGGCGACCTGTCGGCGGCGGCATTCAAGCTCGACATTCGGCAGGCGCTGAACCTGAAGGGTGGCCTCGGCCTGTCGCTGCTCGAGATCGTATTTGTGTTCCTGTTCGTCGACATGTTCGACAATATCGGTACGCTGGTAGCGGTCACCAAGAAAGCGGGCCTGATCGCGCCCGACGGATCGATCCCGAGGTTGAATCGGATCCTGCTGTCCGACTCCGTGGCAATGCTGGTGGGCGCCGTGGCGGGCACCAGCCCGGTGACGAGTTATATCGAGAGCGCTGCGGGGGTCGCCGTCGGCGGGCGAACCGGCCTGACGGCCGTCGTGGTCGGGATCCTGTTCCTGTGCACGCTGTTCTTCGCGCCCCTGGTGCAGGCCATTCCCACCGCTGCCACCGCGCCGGCGCTAGTCCTGGTCGGGGCGCTGATGATGGGTGCGCTCGCGGAAGTCGACTGGGCGGACCCGGTCGTGGCCATACCGGCCTTTCTGACGGTCATCATGATTCCGCTCACTTATTCGATCGCCAACGGCCTGGCATTCGGCATCACGAGCCATGCGATCCTCAAGCTGGTGCGCGGTCAGGCGCGCCGCGGCGATTGGCTGGTGTATATCCTGGCCGCGCTGTGCATCGCGCGCTTCATCTACCTGGCATAAGGTCACACTCTGGCGGTGAGATAATGGAACGTGCCCTGGCGAAGGCGGCGTGCCTGCTGTGCGCGGCGGCACTCATGCCGGCGCGTATCGCGCTCACGGATGCGGCCGCGCCCGACACTGCGCGCCCGCTGCCCGTCATCATCGACACCGACGTCGGCGATGACATCGATGACGCGTTCGCGCTGACGGTTGCGCTTAAGGATTTCCGTCTCGAGGTGCTGGGTGTCACCACCGCGTGGGGAGACACGCGCACCCGGACGTTGTTGGTTCGTCGGCTGCTCGCGACCCTCGGCCGCCGGGACGTGGTGGTCGCCCAGGGACCGGCGACCGCCAACGCGGTACCGTTTACCCAAAGCAAATGGGCCCTCGGCGCCACCGACACCTCGCCTGCTCCCGATGCGATCGAGTTCATCCGCGAGCAGGCGCGCAAGCGCCCCGGAGAAATCACGCTCCTGGCGCTGGCGCCGCTCAGCAACATCGAAGCCCTGCAGCGGCGTGATCCCGATGCCCTGCACCAGCTCAGGCAGGTGGTGATGATGGGGGGCTCGATCCATGTCGGCTACAACCAGGGCGGAGCGATACCGGTCGCCGAGCCGAGCGCCGAATACAACGTCGCCTCGGCTCCGCAGGGACTGGTCGCGCTGCTGCAAGCAAAGGTGCCGGTGCGGATGTTTCCGCTCGACTCAACGCAGATCAAGTTCGATGAAGTCCGGCGCGAACGGCTGTTCGCCTACGGATCACCGGCCTCGGATGCCCTGGCGCTCCTGTATCACCAGTGGCGCCTGCTCAACAGTTGGGGCCAGATCACGCCCACCCTCTTCGACCTCGTGCCGCTGGCGTGGCTGCTGCAGCCATCGACCTGCCCAGTGGCTGCGCTGCGGATCGCGGTAGACGCTCGGGGTTACACACGGCCCGTGAGCGGTGCTGCGAACGTCGAGGTGTGCCTGTCGGTCGATGAAAACGCCACGCAGCGGCTCATCATGGATGCCCTGGCGCCGCAGCCTCGCCGGAGTGGGGATTGAAAGCTTCCGGGCCCGCAAGATACGCGGCGTGTCTCGCTCTCCTGGCGCCGCTCTTCCCGACCGTTACCGCTGCCGAGACGCGGCCGGATCGGGTCATCGCGACGAGCTCTGGCGCGGTTGCCGCCGCGGACGGGGAGATCCTGGCCTTCAAGGGTATCCCCTACGCCGCACCGCCCATCGGCCCGTTGCGCTGGCGGCCGCCGCAGCCGCCGCTGCCCTGGGAAGGCGTACGCGACGCGACCCGCTTCCGCGACGACTGCGTGCAGGTGCCTTACGTGATCCCCACCGGACAGGAGGCGAGTGAGGACTGCCTGACCATCAACGTGTGGAGCGCGACCCGCGGCCTGCACAGTCATCAGCCGGTGATGGTGTTCATCTACGGCGGAGCCTTTATCGGGGGTTCCGCAGCATATCCACTTTATGACGGGGCCGGGCTGGCCGCTCGCGGCGTCGTGGTCGTCAGCTTCAACTACCGCGTCGGGGTCTTTGGCTTGCTCGCGCACCCGATGTTGTCGGCGGAGTCACCGCAACACACTTCCGGCAACTATGGACTCCTCGACCAGATCGCGGCGCTCAAGTGGGTGCAGACCAACATCGCGGCGTTTGGCGGGGATCCGACGCGCGTGACGGTGTTCGGGGAGTCGGCCGGCGCCGTCTCTGTCGCGGTCCTCATGACGTCGCCCCTGACGCAAGGCCTGTTCAGTCAGGCGATACTTCAGAGCCCGACATTGCCTCCCCTGGCAAGTCTTGCCGCGGCGGAGCGCAGCGGTGTAGCACTCGATCCCGACATCGCCGTGCTGCGCCAGCTTCCCGCCGCGGCGCTGCTGGTACACAACGGCGACTTCTTCCCGCGCTCCGCCCACGATGTCATGGCGGTCGCGTTTCCCGCGCCCATTGTCGATGGCTATGTCGTGCCGGTGCAGCCGCGCAGCGTCTTCCGCACCGGCGCCGCGCATGCAGTTCCGACGATCGTCGGGATCAACGCGGACGAGGGCCGGATGTTCGCCGGCAACGATAGCGTCACCAGCTATCACGCGTGGGTGCGGGAGAAGTTCGGATCCGGGGCGGATGAGATTCTGCGCCTCAATCCCGCAGCCAGTGACGCCGCTGCCACCGCGGCCGCCGCGGCGACTCTCGGCGATGTCATCTTCGGCGAAAGCGCCCGGCTGATTGCACGCGGGGTCTCGCAGCGTCAGCCGAAAACCTTCGCCTATGTGTTCTCGCGTGGCATCGCGGACCGGCCGCAGCCTGCGACCCATTCCGAGGATCTGCCCTTTGTGTTCGGTACACTCACGGAGCCGAGTTTCATCAGCCATCCCCCGCCCGTCGGGGCGGACCAGCGGCTGTCCGCCACCCTGCAGCAAATCTGGGCACGATTCGCCGCGAGTGGCGATCCCAACGGGCAGGGACTTCCGCGCTGGCCCGCCTATGACCCTGCCACCGATCCCTACCTGGAGTTCGGGACCGTGATCCGTCCCGGCCGGGCATATCGCAAGACGCAGCTGGATGCGCTCGAGCCCTTCTACGCGGGCGATCAGCCGTAGGCACTCAGCTCGGCGCAGCTCGCGTAGTCCCCGCCCGCCTTGCCCACGACACGGATGCCGTACACCTCGAGCGGCTGCGGCAGCCGCAATTGGAACGACTGTCCATCGGTGAGCGCCGGGGGCGCGACGGCATTGCTCCGGGGATATTCGTCGAGCAGCCCCGCCACTTCCCATCGGACCTTGCTGTCATCGGGCACTGCGCCGTTGGCCGAGGTGGGGATGACCGTGCGCGCCACTTCGATGCGCGGCAGCGAATCCGTGGTATCGAACCAGCCGCCGGTGGCGCTGACTGCGCCGTGGCGGAACACGACCCGCGAGATGGTCGCCGGACTTTTCAGCATGACCGCGAACCACACCGGATCGCCGCGCTTGCCTGGCGGCGCTCCCAGATAGTTGGCCAGACCCGGATCCTGCGGATTGATCGTGCAAAAGCTATGCGGATCCTCATCGGTCACGAACTCCGCAATGTCCGTGGCACTGCGCCGCTCGGCGGTGGGCTCTAGGCCCAGGGACACGACCGACAGACTCGCCCGCGCGAACGCGCTGACCGCGGGCGGGTCACGAGATGCGCGATCCGCGCGTGTGATCCACACGCGGCCGTTGTTGAGGTCCGCGAACGGCACCAGGTGCAGCGCACGGCGTTCGAGACGCAGTGGTTCGCCCTCGCCAGGCAGCCCGACTAGGCCGTCGAATTCATACACCTGTCGCCCCGCCCATCCCGCTGGCACGGCTGCCGGCCGCATCGCCAACGGCTCGCCCGCCTCCGTGAGGGCTACGCGGTGCAGGTAAGGTACGGCTGGATTCAGGGCCTGCTCGAGTGCCAGCACCTGCGGTCCGCGCTGCACCAGGGCGTAATCAGGATAGGTCGGCGCTCCCGACATCACCTGCGTCCGCATATCCATGCGGATATCCAGCCTGGTGGATCGCGGCCAGGTCTGCGAAACATCAAGCATCTGCCCGCGTGTTCCCGCGAGCGTCCCGGAGCCGAGCTTCACCTGGAAATCACTCGTCCACTCCGGGACCCGCAGCCGCACGGCAAAGTGCGTCGCGCGCTCTGCGTTCACCGTGAGCGTAACCCGGCCATCCGCCGGAAACGCCGTCTCGCAGATCACCTCGACCGGCACACCGTTGATCCCGAAGCGGGCGCGGCCCGGGGCGTACAGATTCACGAGCAGCGCATTCCTCTGCAGACCCCACGCCAATTGAGGAATCAGCGAGATTCCACGCGGCCCGCTCGACACGCAGCACAGCAGCGCGTCGGTAAATTCCTTACGTCCCACCCACGATGTGTAGTAGGAGATGCTCCCGTTGCGCCCGTCCTGCGCGGCCAGCAGGTGGTTATAGACCGTGCGCTCGATCTCCTGACCGAAGCGTGCCTCACCCGTCAGGCGCAACAGGCGCCAGTTGAGCTGCAGCCAGGTGACGGTCACGCACATCTCGCCGACGTTGGAAGACTGCAGCGACAGCAATCGCCCGTTGGGTTGGAAGTGCTCCGCCGCACTCAGCGTCCCGGTGCGGTACAGCTGCTGGCTGACGATGTCATCCCACGCGCGTAGCACCCCATCCAGCAGTAGCCTGTCTGCCGTAAGGCGATAGAGATCAACGAGACCGTTGAAGTTGGAGAGCATCTCATACGCCTTGCCGTTGGCGACGCGGTCAACGGTGCCGCTCTCCAGAAGCGTCGAAACGATGCGAGGCCCGTGGGGGTGATCGTAGGCGCGGACCACGTACTGGCAGAACTCGAGATGCCGCACCTCCCCGGTGAATCGGTAGAGTCTGCACATCGGCTCGAGGACGCTGGTCGCCGCCATGCCCATGTGCTCGCCGGCAGTGACGATGTCGAGTTGCCCGGGCGCGTCGCCGAAGGTGCGCGCGAGCAGATCTCCCATCCCGCGACAAGCTCGCAGTACCGCCGGATCTGCCGTCAGTTCGTAGTAGCTGAGCAGGCCGATGAGGTTGTACTTGTGCACCCAGACATCCCAGCCCGTCCAGCGGCGCGCCGCGGGATAAGTGCCGAGGTATCCATCCGGCTCCTGGCTGGCGATCAACGCCTTCACCATACGCTCCATGATGTGCCGCAGCCCGGCATGCTCGCGGTACCGCACGGCGTTGCAGGCCGCGTCGAGGAACTTCCCGGCGTGCTCCCCCACCCATGCCCCGTCAAAGTTGCCGGCACTGTCCCTGTGCACAAAGCCCGACAAGCAGGCACTCTCGTCAACATGGAGCAGCCTCCCTTCCACGTTGGTCTGCATCCGATCGGCGAACAGCCCGCGCAACTCCTGCGACTCGAATGGGAGCGACGTGAAGAGTTCCCGCACCCGCTCCGCAACCACGGGCTCGGGCCGTCGCGGCCGATGCACGGTCGCAGCGCGCGCCGCCGGCGCACCGACACCCGGGACCGCCGCGGCGGCCGCCATGATCTGCACTAGCTCTCTGCGCGAGATTGTGCCCATGCAAGCCGGCCTACCGGTTCGGCTCCCTGTCAACAGGCCTGCGCAAACCCGCCGTCATGTGCGAGATCCGCGCGGCACTGTTTGGCTGCCCGCGTTGTTGGCAAGAAGATCGACATACGCACCCTCGATGAGCTGCGACGGTTCCACGCCGAGTCGTGCCAACAGGTCGTTGGCCTCGCGCACACCGGCTTCGAGTGGCTCGTGTTCGTCGAGTACGACCTCGAGCTCCAGGAAATGCCCCAACCCAGAGACCTTATCGAGATGAATGCGCGTTCTTCCGAGCAGAAACAGCGTGCGGTGCTTCTCGACACGGCCCGCTTGCCCATACGCCAGGCTCAGGGACCTTCGCATAGTCTCAGGCGACGAGGTCGGCGAGCGCAGGTAGAAGGACTCCTTCGCAGCCTGTTGATCGCTACGGCGATAGTAGATGAGCTCGCCGTCGTCCTTGGAGAACGTGCGAACCTTCAGTCTTCCGGCGGCGCACGCAAAATAAGTGTCGTCTTGTGGGATTTCGAAGGGCCCTTGGTCAGCAATGAGTCCGACCTTCAGCACGAGCGCGTCGACACTGGTGATTCGGGCCTTGATCTCGATGTTTCTGGGCATGCGGTTTAACTCTCGGTAAGCGCTCCATTTCGGGAGGCCGTTTTTATTCTGCACCAGGCCGTAAAGGCTTGCGCTGGCCTTCGCGCACCGGAGCGTGGCGGCAAACAGCCACCTGCGCCGATCGACCGAGGGTCCGGATCGCACCTTCGGTCAGACTCCTGTCGATCGCAGGCGGCTGCGCCGGGGCGGTGTGGTTCCCTCGAGGAAGGCGTCGTGCTATCAAGGAGTTACGCCGAGCCCAAGAGCCCTCGCGGAGACGGCAACTCTCAAATGTCCGCCGATCGAGCGGAATCCGTTCACGAGCGGACCGCCCGAGCGCGAATCGGTTCCCTCGCCCTCTGAAGAGTGCTGGATGTGTCAGAATGCCGGGGTCGTCTGCGCAAGAAGGCATTCGTGACGTCGCCGAGCGCCTCACCAGCTGTCGAAAAGGTCTTCATCTCCGCCCAATCGCTGCTGCGCGATTCGATCGAGCTGGCCATGCGAATCGTCCGCAGCGGGTTCAAGCCCACGTTTCTGGTCGCCATCTGGCGAGGCGGCGCGCCGATCGGCATCGCGGTCCAGGAAGCACTCGAGTATCACGGCATTCATGTTGATCACATCGCGATCCGGACCTCGTCCTACACCGGCATCGATCAGCAATCCAAGGTCGTGCGGGTCCATGCGCTGAATTACCTGATCTCGCGCTTGTCGTTTGAGGATGAGCTGCTCATCATCGACGATGTGTTCGATTCCGGGCGCAGCCTCGAGGCCGTCGTCGCCGAGCTCCGGCGCCGCTGCCGGCGCAATCTGGCGGACAAGATCCGGATAGCGACGGTCTACTACAAACCCGAGCGCAATCGCAGCTCGCTCAAGCCGGACTATTACGTTCGGTCGACCAACAGCTGGCTGGTGTTCCCGCATGAACTGCAGGGGTTGACCCGCCAGGAGATCCTGGAGCACAAACCGGTCGGCGAGAGCTTCTTCGAGAATTAGCTACCCGTTCGCGACGAACTCGCGGATTTTCTGCAGCCAGGCATCCTTGTCGGCCGCCGGCAGAAAGGAAGCCTCGATGGAATTGCTTGCGAGTTGCGCGATGTCGGCCCTGGACAGGCCGAGGGCATGGTGCACGGCAAGGTAGTTCGCTGCGACATAACCGCCGAAGTACGCAGGATCGTCAGAATTCACGGTCACGCAGAGGCCGCGGTCCAGCAAGCGCTTGAGATTGTGATTCTCGATGCGATCGAAGACCCGAAGCATCACGTTGGACAGTGGGCACATCGTCAGCGGCACGCGCTCCCGCACGAGGCGCGCGATGAGGGCGGGGTCCTCTTCGCAGCGTACGCCGTGATCGATGCGTCTCACCTGCAGAAGGTCCAGGGCCTCGGAAATGTAATGGGGCGGCCCCTCCTCCCCCGCGTGCGCAACCGTCAGGAAGCCTTCGCTGCGTGCCCGCGCGAATACCGAGGCGAATTTGGCGGGCGGGTGACCGACTTCAGACGAGTCCAGGCCGAAAGCCGTAATCGCATCTGCATGAGGCAGAGCCTGTTCGAGCGTCTTCATGGCATCTTCAGCGCTCAGATGCCGCAGAAAACACAGGATGAGACGGTGTGTTATGCCAAGTGACTGCTCCCCCTCGGCCAGGGCGCTCACGATACCACCGATGAGGGCATCAAAAGGCACACCGCGGGCAGTGTGGGTCTGCGGATCGAAAAATATCTCCACGTGCACGACACCGTCCGCATGTGCCCTGCGCAGATAGGCCGAGGTGAGCGCGTGGAAGTCGCTCTCATCGCGCAGCACTTCGGCGCCGGCATAGTAGACATCCAGGAAGGACTGCAAGTTGGCGAAGCGGTACGCCTCGCGCAACACCTCGACCGACGGGTAGCGCAGCGACAGCCGATGCTTGCGCGCCAGCTCGAACACCATTTCCGGCTCGAGCGTGCCCTCGATATGCAGGTGCAACTCAGCTTTGGGAATTGCGCGGATGAATGACTCGATCGAGCTCATGGGGGCGCAACGTATCATGATTCCGCTGCGACGAGGCGCGTTGCCAGCCCGGCACACATTGACCGCTCGCGACTGGGCGCCGCCTGATGCTCAGCGTGCACAATCCATGTCACGATTGTAGACAATCGCCTTGACGCGTATGCTGGAGACCCTAGGTCTCAGGGCAGTCGCGCACGGTCGCGGTCTCGTACGGACCACAATGGGCAAGCTCACGACTCATGTGCTGGACCTCGCGGCGGGTACCCCCGCGGCAGGCATGCGTATTGAGCTTCACGACCTGGGAGCAAACCCGCCCGCTCTGTTGGCGGAGCGGCGCACGAACGAACACGGTCGCTGTCTGCAACCCCTGCTGGAGGGAGACTCGCTGCACGGCGGCCGCTACCGGCTGACCTTCCACGTTGCCGAGTATTTTCGCTCGCTGGGAGCCAAATTGCCCGAGCCGCCCTTCATCGATGAGGTGGTGATTGCATTCGGAGTCGCGGACCCCGGGCAGGACTGCCACGTCCCGCTGTTGGTATCGCCGTGGAGCTACTCCACTTACCGCGGCAGCTGATGGCGCCCAGGCCCGCGACCCGATTTCATGAGCACCGCCGCCTCCGCAACCGACCTGCAGCCTGTGCGGTTCATTCTCGACGGCGAGCTCGTCAGCGTGTCGGGTCTGCCGCCCTCCACGACCGTGCTCGAATACCTGCGCGACCAGGCGGGTCGCACGGGCACAAAAGAGGGATGTGCCGAAGGGGACTGCGGGGCGTGTACCGTCGTACTGGGCGAACTGTCCGCTGACGAACGGAGCGTCGACTACCGCGCGATCAATTCCTGCATCCGCTTCCTACCGACCATTGACGGCAAGGAACTGGTCACCGTGGAAAGCCTTCAGGCTGCCGACGGTGGGCTGCATCCGGTGCAGCGCGCGCTGGTCGATTGTCACGGTTCGCAATGCGGCTTTTGCACCCCGGGCTTCGTGATGTCGCTGTTTGCGCTGTACCTGCAGCGGGCATCGCCCGCGCGCGACGAAGTGATCGCAGCGCTTTCAGGCAATCTCTGCCGCTGCACCGGGTACCGCCCGATCATCGACGCGGGCTGTCGCATGTCGGATTATCCCGAGCCGGTGCACTGGAGCCGCCACGACGCGCAATCCGCCAGCCGCGCAGACGAACTGCGCGCCCTGCGGCGCACGGCGCCCGAGTCGGCTCTGCGTTTTCCCGGGTTTCATGCGCCGCGCGACCTCGATGAGTTGGCCTCCGCGCTGGAGGCGGCTCCGGATTCACTCCTCTTGGCCGGCGGGACCGACGTCGGCGTGTGGGCAACGAAGCAGCTGCGTGACTTGCCGCCGATCATCTATCTTGGCACCGTCAGGGAGTTGCTGCAGATCCGAAACAGTGATGCCGGCCTGTGGATCGGGGCGGGCGTGCCGCTGAGTGTCGCCTGGCCTGCGCTGCTGGAGCAATATCCGGCGCTCGCCGAGCAGGTCCAGCGATTTGCGTCTCCGCCAGTGTGCAATTCCGGCACGCTGTGCGGAAATATCGCCAACGGCTCACCCATCGGCGATTCAATGCCGGCCCTCATTGCATTGGGCGCCGAGCTCGAGCTGCGCCACGGCGCGCGCCAGCGCCGCATCCCGCTCGAGCGTCTGTATCTGGGCTACCAGCACAAGGACCTCGCGCCGGGCGAATTCATCGTCAGCGTTCTCGTCCCGCCACCGAAGGCTGCACGCCTGTTCGCCAGCTATAAGCTCGCGAAGCGCATCGATCAGGACATCTCGGCGGTCTGCGGCGCATTTGCGGTAGAAGTATCCGGCGGACGGATCACGAGCGCACGGCTCGCATACGGCGGCATGGCCGCGATTCCCGCGCGGGCACCGCATGCCGAGCGGGCGCTGGTCGGACAGCCGTGGTCGGAGGTCACGATCGATTCGGCGACCGCCGCGCTCGCCGCGGACTTCACTCCGCTGACCGACTCGCGCGCCAGCCGGGCCTATCGCCTCAGGGCCGCAGGCAGCATGTTGCGACGTTTTTATCTGCAACATAGCCCCACCGCGCTCCGCCTGCGGGTGACAGACCCGTCAGCAGACATGGAATTCACGTATGGGCGCTGAGCATGTGGATGCGAACCGTAGCGGCGTCGAACACCCGAGCATCACAGGGAACCGCGGCGAGCCGCCGGACGAGCTGGAGCCAGTGCCAACCCGCCGCGTCGTCGGCGAGGCTTACCCGCACGACAGCGCGCATCTGCACGTCACCGGCAAGGCACTCTACTGCGACGACATCCCGTTGCCGGCGACCGCCTTGCACGCCGCCTTTGGCATCAGCCGCATCGCTCATGGCCGGATCCGGGAGCTGGACCTGGGAGCGGTGATCGCGACTCCCGGAGTCGTCGCCGTGGCGCTTCCTGCGGATATCCCGGGTGAAAACAACTACGGCGGCGCCGTGCATGATGACCCGATCTTTGCCGATGGGCTCGTGCAGCACGCCGGTCAGCCCATATTCGCCGTCGCCGCGACCTCCTATGCAATGGCTCGCAAGGCCGCACTTCGGGCGCGCATCACGTACGACGAGCTTCCCGCGATCCTCGACATTCGCTCGGCACTGGCCGCGCAGAGTTATGTTGTTCCGAGTCGCCGGCTCGTGCGCGGCACACCCGGGACGGTGCTGGCCGGCTCTCCGCACCGTCTGCAGGGAACCGTCGTCATCGGCGGCCAGGATCACTTCTACCTTGAAGGCCAGATCGCCATAGCGATTCCGCAGGAAGATGGGGCGATGCTGATCCACAGCTCGACCCAACACCCGACGGAAGTACAACACATCGTTGCGCATGCCCTGGACGTGCGCGCGCACAGCGTCACCGTTCAGTGTCGTCGCATGGGCGGCGGATTCGGCGGCAAGGAGAGCCAGCCGGGCCTGATCGCCGCCGCCGCGGCGCTTCTGGCACTGAAGACCGGCCGCCCGGTGAAGCTGCGCCTCGATCGCGACATCGACATGATCATGACGGGCAAGCGTCACGATTTCCTGGCCGACTACGACGTCGGCTTCGACGCGCAAGGGCATATTCTGGCGCTGACTATCATGCTCGCCTCGCGTTGCGGCTATTCGGCCGATCTGTCCGGTCCGGTGAACGATCGCGCGGTTTATCATCTCGACAACGCCTACTTTCTGCAGCATGTCGAGATCACCTCGCATCGCTGTAAGACGCACACCGTGTCCAACACCGCCTTTCGCGGTTTCGGGGGCCCTCAGGGAATGATGGTCATCGAGCGGGTCCTCGATGACATCGCGCGCACGCTGGGTCTCGATCCGCTCGATGTGCGTCGCGCGAACTTCTATGGCGTCACGCAGCGAAACGTGACGCACTACGGCCAGACCATCGAGGACAACCTGATCCACGACATTGTGGCCCGGATGGAGCGAGAGAGCGGCTATCGCGACCGCCGCACAATCATCACGGAGTGGAATCGTCTCAATCCGGTTGTCAAGCGCGGCCTGGCACTGACTCCCGTGAAGTTCGGCATCTCGTTCACTGCGACCCACTACAATCAGGCCGGCGCGTTGCTGCAGGTGTACACCGACGGGACCGTGCTGCTGAACCACGGCGGCACTGAGATGGGACAGGGGCTGCACATCAAGGTGGCCCAGGTCGTCGCCGCCGAGCTCGGCGTGCCGCTATCGGCTATCCGCGTCACCACGACGGATACCAGTAAGGTGCCCAATACTTCGGCTACGGCCGCATCGTCGAGCTCCGATCTGAACGGGATGGCGGCGCGGGCAGCCGCCCGCTCGATCCGGCAACGGCTGCTCGAGCACGCCTGCGAAACGCACGGCGTCAGTGCCGACCAGGTGCGCTTCGCGGACGGACAGGTCGATATCGGGGCACGGAGCATGACTTTTGGTCATTTCGTCCGCGATGCCCATGCGGCACGCATCTCGCTCTCCGCCACGGGGTACTACCGGACTCCGAAGATTCACTGCGACCGTGCCACCCTGATCGGCCGGCCGTTCTTTTACTTCGCGTACGGGGCGGCCGTTGCGGAAGTCGCGCTGGACACGCTGACCGGTGAGACACGTCTGCTGCGAGTCGACATCCTGCACGATGTCGGCGCGTCGCTAAACCCGGCGATCGATCGCGGGCAGATCGAGGGTGCCTTCATCCAGGGCGTCGGCTGGCTCACCTGCGAGGAGTTATGGTGGGACGCCAACGGAGAGCTGCAGACCCACGCGCCCTCCACTTACAAGATCCCCACCGCCCGCGACTGGCCTGCACATTCCACGGTCACCCTGCTCGAGCGCTCGCCGAACCGGGAGGACACGATTCATCGGTCCAAGGCGGTGGGTGAGCCGCCGTTGATGCTGGCGATCTCGGTGTTTCATGCCATTCGCGATGCCTGCGCCGCCTGCGGACCCGCCGGGGCGCTGCCGCACCTCACCGCTCCGGCTACGCCGGAAGCGGTGCTGCGCGCCATCGACAGTGTAAGGAGCCACGCATGAGCACGCGGGTCGCAAGTGACGACGCGGGCCGGGAACCCAAGGGTCGCTGGCTTCGGGCGCTGCGCGACAACTGGCCTCTCGCGGTCTGCCGGTTGCTCGAGGGTCGCGAGCCGGCGGTGGTTCGTGTGCTCATCGCGCAAGTGCGGGGTTCCGCCCCGCGCGAGCCCGGCGCCTGCATGCTGGTTTCGCACAGCGGGGTCGACGGCACGATCGGCGGTGGCAACCTGGAATGGCAAGCCATGCGGACCGCTCAGTCGCTGCTCGTGGCCGGGACGGTGCCTTCGGTCCGCCTTCGCCGGCTCGTGTTGGGTCGGGAGTTGGGACAGTGCTGTGGCGGCGTGGTGCAGTTGTGGCTGGAACGCTTCACGCCCGCCGATCTGCCGCGG
The DNA here is from genome assembly GCA_041485725.1 of Steroidobacteraceae bacterium. Taxonomy (GTDB): domain Bacteria; phylum Pseudomonadota; class Gammaproteobacteria; order Steroidobacterales; family Steroidobacteraceae; genus 13-2-20CM-66-19. The sequence goes on along the minus strand of JBGPKC010000043.1, from coordinate 7,857 downwards.
CTGCGGCGGATCGTACGCGCGGGGTGCGACCGCACATCCGCGGCAATGGTGACCGAGCTCTCCGGGCAAGGCGTCGTTCACAGACTGCTGGAGCACGGATCAGATGAGTGGCGCAGTGTGCATTTGCAGCTGCGCGACCCGACGCTGCAGGCGCTCGAGCCGGGTGCTCAACCTCGGTTGCAATTCTCAGCGAGCAGTGATGATAACGCGATCCTGGTGGAGCGGCTCGCGAGCGACGCTGCGGCGTTGTGGCTGTACGGTGCCGGACACGTCGGACAGGCGTTGATCCGCATCCTGGCCGAGTTGCCGTTCGAAGTCATGTGGATCGATCCGCGAGCGGAGCTCCTGCCCGAGCCATTGCCAGACAACGTCCATCCGCTGTGCTCACAGACGCCAACCAACACCGTGCACCTGGCACCGGCTGGCGCGCGCTTCCTCGTGATGACCCATGACCATGCTCTGGACTACGCGCTGTGCCGCAGGATTCTGGAGCGCAGCGACTTCGCGTGGCTGGGGCTGATCGGCTCGAAGAGCAAGGGCGCAAGGTTCCGCTCGCGGTTGGCACGGGATGGCGCCGCAGCGGAGGCGATTGCCCGACTGGTCTGTCCGATTGGGGTGGGGGCAGTCGCCAGCAAGTGGCCGGCCTCAATCGCTGTGGGCGTGGCCGCGCAACTGCTGCAGGGTCTCGAGGCCTCGGTCGGCGTACCCCCCCTGAATCTCGCGTCTTCCTCCGCGACCGTGGCCTGTGCGGGTGGCTGTCCGTCACCCGACTGTGCCGCCTGCTCGTCCCCCCTCCCATGACGGCTTACTTCCTGGACTGGCTGAGCCTGCTCGGCCGATGGCTGCACTTGGTGGCGGGCATCGCCTGGATCGGCTCGTCCTTCTATTTCATCTGGCTCGACAATCACCTCGTTCCACCGGTCGATCCGGCGCTCGCGAACCGGGGCGTGGCCGGGGAGCTGTGGGCGGTGCATGGCGGCGGTTTCTACCATACGCACAAGTACCGCGTGGCGCCCGCGTCCCTGCCGTCCTCCCTTCACTGGTTCTACTGGGAGGCCTACGCCACCTTCCTGTCCGGGGTCTTTCTGTTGTGTCTTCTTTATTACGGCCAGGCGGAGGTGTACCTGATCGACCGGTCGGTGGCGGCTCTGTCGAAACCCGCGGCCATCGCCATAGGCGTCGCATTTCTCGCCGGCGGCTGGGTGGTCTATGACGGTCTGTGTCGATCGACGCTCGGTCGCGACGGTCGCACGCTTGCAGCCGTGCTCGCCGTACTGCTGTCCCTGGCGGCCTGGGGCTTGTGCCACCTGTTCAGCGGACGCGGCGCCTACATGGAATTCGGCGCGATGCTCGGCACGATCATGGCGGCAAATGTGTTTTTCGTCATCATTCCGGGTCAACGCGAGCTCGTGCGCGCCAAGCAGGAGGATCGTGAACCCGATCCCACGCACGCGATCTCCGCCAAGCTGCGCTCCACGCACAACACCTACTTCACGCTGCCGGTGCTGTTCGTGATGATCAGCCCCCACTACGCCATGACCTACGGTGCACGCCAAAACTGGGTGGTGCTGGTCGCCATCTGCGCTGCCGGGGTGTGGCTGCGCCTTTATTTCGTCGCGCGCCACAAGGCCCACGAGCGCAATGGCCGCACTTCGCCGCTGCCCGCCGCCCTGGGCGTGCTAACGCTGGCCGGCGTTGCGTTCGCATTGATGCCGCCACCGAAGGGAGGCGGCACCGAAGGCGCCGCCACCGAATCCGCGTCCGCTGCGGGCTTCGTCCGCATCGAGGCGATCGTGGCGCGGCGGTGCGCCGGCTGTCACTCGGCAAAACCGACGCAATCGGGATTTACTGCAGCCCCCAACGGCGTGCTGCTTGACACACCCGAGCGGATCCTGGCGCGCACCGAACCGATACGTCAGCAGATCGCCACACGTGCCATGCCCGCGGGAAACGTTACCGGCATCACCGAGGAGGAGCGAGCCGAAGTGCTCGCCTGGATCGAACGTGGCGCTCCGCACTGACATCGCCGTGAAGCCGTGCGCGCATCGGGGCGCAATCCTCCATTTCCGTTCCGATCCCGGCCTGCACGATGACCCCGGCAGCTTCGAGTTCTTCGAGGATGGTCTGCTGGTCACCGACGACGGGCGCGTCGCCGCGCTCGGGCCGGCGCGGGAGCTGCTGCCCACCCTGCCAACGGATGCACAGGTGGTCGAACATGGCGACAACATCCTGATGCCCGGGTTCGTCGATGCACACATCCACTATCCGCAAACCGACATCATCGGCTCAGGCGGCCGGCAGCTGCTCGATTGGCTGGAGAACTACACGTTTCCGACCGAGGGCCGGTTCTCGGACCCGGCGCACGCACGGGAGGTTGCCGAGTTCTTCCTCGATGAGCTGGTACGCAACGGCACTACGACGGCGATGGTCTTCTGCAGCGTTCACCGCGCCTCCGTGCAAGCGTTCTTCCAGGCGGCCGCGGCACGCCGCATGCGCATGGTGGCAGGCAAGGTGCTGATGGATCGCAACTGCCCGGAGTATCTGCGCGACTCCCCCGCGGCCGGCGAGCGTGACTCGCGTGAGTTGCTGGAAGCGTGGCACCGTCGCGAGCGACTGCTGTACGCGATCACACCGCGCTTCGCTGTGACTTCCTCCGAGGCGCAACTCGAGAGCGCCGGGCGGCTCGCCAAGGACTTTCCGGACGCCCTCATCCACAGTCACGTGGCGGAGAACCTCGAGGAGGTCGCCTGGGTGAAACGACTGTTTCCACACGCACGCAGCTACCTCGACGTGTACGACCGATACGGATTGCTGCGCGATCGCGCGATCTACGCACACTGCATCCATTTCGATCAGACCGATCGCGCCCGGATGGCGCAATCCGGGGCGTCAGCCGCGTTCTGCCCCTCTTCCAACCTGCACCTCGGTAGCGGGCTCTTTGATGTGGCTGCCGCCGATGCGGCCGGAATGCGGTTTTCGATTGCGACGGATGTAGCGGGCGGTACCAGCTTCAGCATGCTCCAGACGCTCGGGGCTGCTTACAACGTCGCACAACTCTCGCATCAGCACCTCTCGCCCCTGCGCGCGTTCTATCTCGCCACTCTGGGAGGTGCCCGTGCTCTCGGCGTGGACGGCCAGGTCGGTCGCTTCACGATAGGAGCGGAAGCCGATTTCATCGTTCTCGACCTGCGTGCGACGGAGCTGATCGCACGCCGCACTGCCCGCTCGCGTACCCTGGCCGAGAAACTGTTGGTGCTGATGACGTTGGGCGATGATCGCGTTGTCTCGCGTACTTACGTCCTCGGCCGCGAGGCGCGCGCCGCCGCTTCCCGCGAGCTGCCGCCCGGCACCTCCCCCTGACAATCGTGCACCCGCTATCGGTACGACTTCGGACTTTACGCGTGGCTACAGCAACAGAAAAACGCGACAGCAGGTCCGCCAGGCCGGCAAAGAGCACGGCGCGGCTCGGGACGCCGGCGGCCCGGCGGTTGCGCCGCACGGCGGCGAACGGCGCCGATACGGCCGCAGTCTACGAGCAGATCTGGACAGCGATCACCGATCACAGCCTGCCGCCGGAGACGCGCCTGGTCGAGGGGAGTCTGTGCGAGATCTTCGGCCTCGGCCGTGCGCGGCTGCGCCAGGTGCTGCAACGTCTGGCACACGAGCGAGTGGTAACGCTGATGCCCAATCGCGGGGCAACTGTGTCCAAACCTTCGGTTCGCGAAGCACGCGAGGTATTCGCCGCTCGCCAAGTGCTGGAGGCCGGGACCGTCGCAGGGTTCATCGAGTCGGCCACCCGCGCAGACTGCAAACGGCTTCACGAACATGTTGCACGTGAGCAGGCTGCCTGGCGCCAGGGCGATCGCCGCGCCTCGCTCAAATCCTCCGGAGAGTTTCACCTGATCATTGCGGAGATCGCCGGCAACCAGATCCTGGTCGATATGCTCCGCGACCTGGTGTCACGCTCGTCACTGATCATAGCCGTCTATCAGGCGCCCGGCGCGCGCTGCTGTCCGCCGGACGAGCATCGGGAGCTCGCCTTGGCGCTCGAGCGCCGGGAGTCCCGTGCAGTCGGCCTCATGGTGCGCCACCTCGACCAGGTCCGCGCCGATCTGAGACTCGAGGAGGGGCTCGAGAAGAGCATCGACTTGCGTTCAGTGTTCTCCAACGGCCGGCGTGCGCGATGAACCGATCACAGGAAAAGTACCCCCGCGATCTTGTTGGTTACGGCCGCTGCCCGCCGCACGCACGCTGGCCGGGGGGAGCTCGCATCGCGGTGCAATTCGTTCTGAATCACGAAGAGGGCGCCGAGAATTGCGTGCTGGATGGGGATGCCGCCTCCGAGACCTTCCTGTCCGAGATCATCGGCGCACCGGCCTTCCCGATGCGCCACATGAGCATGGAGTCGCTGTTCGAATACGGCTCACGAACCGGGTTGTGGCGCGTGCTGCGCGCGTTCGAGCGGCGCAACTTGCCCCTCACGGTCTTTGCCACCGCCGTAGCTCTCAGGCGTCATCCGCACGCCGTTGCCGCGTACCGCGAGCTCGGACACGAAATTGCCGGCCATGGCCTGCGCTGGATCAGCTACCAGCTCGTCGATGAAGCTACCGAGCGCGCACATCTGGCGGAGGCAGTCGCGATACTGAGCGAACTGACGGGCACTGCGCCCCTGGGCTGGTACACCGGACGTGACAGTCCGAATACACGGCGACTGCTCGTCGAACATGGCGGCTTTCTCTACGACGCCGACTCGTACGCCGACGACCTCCCCTACTGGACCACGGTCAGCATTGCCGCCGCCAGCGGCACGCGCAGCGTTCCGCACCTAGTCGTGCCCTACACCCTCGACTGTAATGACATGCGCTTTGCGACGGTGCAGGGATTCAACTCCGGTACCCAGTTCTTCGATTATCTTCGCGACGCGTTCGACACGCTGTATCGCGAAGGAGACCCCGCGGGACTCGATACCCCCAAGATGCTGTCGATAGGATTGCATGCTCGCCTGATCGGCCGGCCGGGCCGTGCGGCCTGCCTGGAGCACTTTCTCGACTACGTTCTCGAGCACGCGGGTGTGTGGGTTTGCCGGCGCATCGATGTCGCCCGGCACTGGATCGCCACGCACCCGCCAGCGTCCGCTCCCTGAGAGCGACACCGCGCATAAGCGATATCGACCCTCACCGCATTGACAGACGATCGGCACACGTGATTTCACTGCAACAGCTCAACTCGTTTCCGGCGCCCCAGTTCGTTGCAGCGCTGTCGGGCGTATTTGAACGCACGCCCTGGGTAGCGGAGCGTGTCGCAGCAGCACGCCCGTTTCGCTCGCACCTGCACCTGCATCAGGCGATGTGTGCCGCGGTCGAGCAGGCGGGCATCGATGAGCAACTGGCGCTGATTCGGGCGCACCCCGAGCTGTCCGGCCGCACGCGCATGCGCGGCGAGCTGACGCTGGAGTCGGCGCGGGAACAGCAGGGCGCGGGTCTTGCAGCGTGCACGCCCGAAGAGTTCACGCGACTGCAGCAACTCAATGCCGCCTATACGCAAAGGTTCGGCTTTCCGTTCGTGCTCGCCGTCAAAGGCCACGATCGCGCCTCGGTGATCGCGGCGCTCGAGCGGCGAGTCGGGAACACGGTCGAGCACGAACGCGGGGTAGCGTTGCGCGAGATCGGCCGAATCGCGGAATTCCGCCTGGCCGAGTTGATGGATGAGCCGCTGGGGCCCCGGATCATCGCCATGGCGGAGGAGCTGGCGCGCCTCAGCGACCGAGCGGACGGTCTGACCTGCTCGTATCTGACCCCGGCGCACCGTGCGACGGCGGCACTGCTGCGCGAGTGGATGTTGGGTGCGGGACTCGAGGTTGAAGTCGATGCGGTCGGTAACGTCATCGGTCGCTGGCGTGACGCGGCCGCGAGCGCCCGCACTCTGGTGACAGGCTCTCATTACGACACCGTTATCGATGCCGGGAAGTTCGACGGACGTCTGGGGGTTCTGCTGCCGATAGCCGTGGTTGCGCGGCTGCACGGCGCAGGCGTGCGACTCCCGTACACGTTGACGATTGTTGCCTTTGCCGAAGAGGAAGGGGTCCGCTTCAAGTCGACATTTCTGGGAAGTCGCGCGCTAGCGGGCCGATTCGATCCGGCCGTGCTTGACAGCGTCGATGCGGACGGCATCACGATGCGGCAGGCCATGGTTGCGGCCGGATTGGATCCGGCCGCGATTCCCAAGGCGATTCTCGACCCGCGGACGCTGCTGGGTTTCGTAGAAGTGCACATCGAGCAGGGACCAGTGCTGCTCAACGAAGCGGTGCCGCTGGGCATCGTGACGTCGATCGCCGGCAGCACACGCTGCTTCGTGTCGATTACGGGGTTGGCGGGGCACGCGGGAACCGTGCCGATGCATCTGCGCCACGACGCCGCCGCGGCAGCTGCCGAAGTCGTACTTGCCATCGAGAAGCGCTGCGGCGGCACGCCAGGGCTGGTAGGCACAGTCGGACAGTTGCAGGTCCCGATGGGTGCGGTGAATGTGATTCCCGGCCGCTGCGAGCTGAGCGTCGATATCCGCGCCGATAACGATGCGGTGCGGGACGCGGCGTTCGCCAGCATTGTGGCGGAATCCGCACGCATCGCCGCCCGCCGGCAAGTCGAGATTCAATGGCGCAAAGTGCTGGAGGTCGCTTGCGTACCCTGTGCACCCAAGATGCAACAGCGGTGGGCCGACAGCATTGGGCGCACCACCGGCAACGCCGAGGTGCGGCGTCTCCCGAGCGGAGCCGGCCACGACGCGATGATCATGGGGCAAATCACCGCGATGGGCATGCTGTTCGTGCGCTGCGGCAACGGCGGCATCAGCCACCATCCATCCGAGACCCTTAGCGCGGAGGACGCCGATGTCGCGGCTCACGCCTTCCAGGACTTTCTGTTGAACTTCCCGGTACCACCTTGAGCGCATCGAAATGACTCACGACAAACTTCCGCCCGGAAGGTCGGCTCTCGAGACGGCGGTCGGCAAGATCGTCGACGACAGCTTCGCTGCCGAGTGCGACTTTCTGGCCGCGCTGGTCAAAGTCCCGACGGACAATCCTCCCGGTGATTGCGCGGCGCATGCTGAGCGGGCCCGAGCCCTGTTGAAAGCGTTGGGATTCACAGTTGAAGCCCATCCGGTGCCGGTCGATTCCGTCCGGGCAGCCGGCATGATTTCGGCTACCAATCTCATCGTTCGGCAGCGCTTCGGCAAGGACGGACCGTGCATTGCACTCAATGCGCACGGCGACGTGGTACCGCCCGGTCTGGGATGGACGCAGGATCCGTACGGCGCGGATGTAATAGACGACCCGGCGCAGGGACCAACCATGTACGGCCGTGGAGTTGCCGTGAGCAAGTCCGACTTCGCGACCTACGCATACGCGCTCCGCGCGTTGCAGGAGCTCGCCGGACGTGGGCGAGCGCTCAACGGCAGCGTCGAGCTGCATTTCACCTACGACGAAGAGGTCGGAGGGGATATCGGGCCGCGCTGGCTGCTCACCCAGGGCCTGAGTCGCCCCGACTATGCGATTTGCGCGGGATTCTCGTACGCGGTGACTACGGCGCACAACGGTTGTCTGCACCTGGAAGTCACGGTCCGCGGGCGCCAGGGCCATGCGGCGATGCCCGAGTCGGGGGTTGATGCGCTGGCAGCCGCAACCGGTATTCTGAAAAGCATCTACGATTCCCGCGAGGCCCTGAGGGAGCGCCGCTCTAACGTTCCGGGCATTACGCATCCAACGGTCAACGTAGGCCTCATAGAGGGTGGTATCAATACCAACGTCGTGCCCGATCGCGTGAGCTTTCGCGTCGACCGGCGCATTATCCCGGAGGAGAG
>JBGPKC010000042.1:0-27913 GCA_041485725.1 Steroidobacteraceae bacterium | reverse complement strand
TACCCTGGTACATGTACCGCTCGATGCGCGTGGTGTACCGGCAGGGCCGCTGGCTCACGCTCAGCAAGCTCGTGCTGCTGTCGTTCTTCTACCTGATGAGCGGTGCGCTGATGATCGGGCTCACCGCCGCCGTTAGCGCACTCATGCTGTGAAAGCTTTCTAAGGAGATGCTCATGCGTACATTGATTGCTGCTGCCCTGATCCTCGCCGCCCCGCTCGCCGGCGCCCAGACCCCCGCGGTCGCTCCGGAGCGCACCGCCTCGCCCCCGGGTGCCGAGGTCTACATCATCAGTCCCAAGGATGGCGCCACGGTCCACAGCCCGGTAAACGTGCAGTTCGGTCTGAAGGGCATGGGTGTCGCGCCGGCGGGAGTGAAGTTCGAAAACACCGGCCATCACCACCTGCTCATCGACACCGACGCCCCCACGGATCTGTCTGCGCCGCTGCCGGCGACCGACAAGATCGTGCACTTCGGCAAGGGCCAGACCGAGACGACGCTCACCACGCTGACACCCGGCAAGCACACCCTGCAGCTGCTGCTCGGAGACCAGAATCACATCCCCCACAATCCGCCGGTGATCTCCAGGAAGATCACCATCACGGTCGCCAAGTAGCGCCAGGCCGAACGCCGCCATGACGCGCGCCGTCCTGCACGTCGACATGGATGCGTTCTACGCCTCGGTCGAACAGCACGATGACCCGCGGCTGCTGGGCAAGCCGCTCGTGGTCGGCTGGGACGGCGGGCGCGGGGTGGTGGCGGCGGCCAGCTACGAGGTGCGCCGCTTCGGCGTGCATTCCGCGATGCCGATGCGCACCGCGCTGCGGCTGTGCCCGCAGGCGGTGTGCGTACGCCCGCGCATGCAGCGTTACCAGGACGTGTCGCGCGTCGTGTTCGGGGTGTTTCACGAGGTCACCCCGCTGGTGCAGGGGCTGTCGCTGGATGAGGCCTTTCTGGATGTCACGGCGAGCCAGGAGCTGCTCGGCGGGGCCGTCGACATCGCCCGGCGCATCAAACGGCGCATTCGCGAGCTCACCGGGCTCAGCGCCTCGGTGGGCGTCGCACCCAACAAGCTGGTGGCCAAGATCGCCTCCGATCTGATGAAGCCCGACGGCCTCACCGTGGTCGCGGCCGAGCGCGTGCGCGCGGTGCTCGACCCGCTCTCGGTGCGCCGGCTCCCGGGCCTGGGGCGCAAGACCGGCGCCCGGGTCGAGGCCGCCGGGATCGGCACGTTCGGTGAGCTGCGCAGCGCGCCGGATGCGGTGCTGTGGCCGTTGTTCGGGCGCTACTCGGCCTGGATGCGCGAGCGCGCTTCCGGGATCGACGACCGCCCGGTGCTGCCGGATGTCGAAGAGAAATCCCTCAGCGCCGAGGACACCTTCGAGCACGACATCGGCGAGCCGCGCACCCTGCACGGACAGCTGGCGCGCCTCGCGGATCTGGCCGCCGCGCGGCTGCGCGCGCGGCAGCTGATGGCGGGCTGCATCGGGATCAAGATCCGGCGCGACGATTTCACCACCTTTACGCGCCAGCGCGCCGTGGCGCCGCCGACCTGCGCGGCGCGCGCCGTCGCCGGCGTGGCTGCCGAGCTCCTCGGCCGCTGGCTGGCCGCAAATCCGGGTGCGAAACTTCGCCTGCTGGGCGTGGTCCTCACTGAGCTCACCCCGGCATCGCAGCTGGGACTGTTCGAGGAAACTCGCCGCCCGGGACGCCTCGATGCGGCGCTGGATGAGGCGCGTGCGCGCTTCGGCAGCCGGGCACTGCGGCGCGGCAGCAGCATCGAGTAGCATCGCCCCATGTACCTGACGTTCTTCGGCCTCAACGAAAAGCCGTTCGCGATCACGCCCGATCCGCGTTACCTGTACCTGAGCGAGCGGCACGCCGAGGCCCTGGCGCACCTGTTGTACGGCATCAACGAAGCCGGCGGCTTCGTGCAGCTCACCGGCGAAGTAGGTACCGGCAAGACCACGATCGTGCGCTCGTTGCTGGCGCAGACCCCGAAGAATGCCGAGATCGCCCTCATTCTCAATCCCCGGATGACCGCGCCGGAATTCCTGCTCACCATCTGCGAGGAGCTCGGCATCGGCGTACAGGACTCCGCGCCCGGGAGCCTGAAGGACCTGGTCGACATCCTCAGCTACTACCTGTTGCGCGCCCATGCCGCCGGTAAGCGCGTGGTGCTGGTGGTGGACGAGGCGCAGAACCTGTCGCCGGACGTGCTCGAGCAGGTGCGGCTGCTCACCAACCTCGAAACCAACACGCAGAAACTCCTGCAGATCATTCTCATCGGCCAGCCCGAGCTGCGCGAGCTGCTGTCGCGCAACGAACTGCGCCAGCTGGCACAGCGCATCACCGGCCGTTATCACCTGAATCCGCTGTCGCGCGAGGAGACCACCGCCTACGTGCGCCACCGGCTGCGGGTGGCGGGCGCGACCACCGACATCTTCGCGCCCGCGGCGCTGAATGAAGTATTCCGGCTGTCGCAGGGCGTGCCGCGCGTCATCAACGTCATCTGCGATCGCGCGCTGCTCGGAGCTTATTCGCTCGACCGGCACCGCGTTACCGCGACCCTGGTGCGCAACGCCGCCGCCGAGGTGTTTGGCCGGCGCTTCACGCCGCACTGGCTGCCCTGGGCGCTGAGCGCGGGCATCGCGGCGCTGCTCACCATCGCCACCGTGGAGTTGTGGAACCTGCAGCCGTGGAGCACACGCTCGGGCGCAGCTCGCCTGCCCCGTGCTGACCCCGCCGTGGCAGCCGCGGCCGCTGCCCCCGCGCGGGCCGCCGTGACGCCGCCGCCCGCGCCGCACCTGGGCGAGCTGCTCGCGCAGCACGCCGCCGAGACGGACATCGAGAGCGCCTTCGCCAGGCTCCTGGGACTGTGGGGCGCCAAGTACCAGCCCAACGGCACCGATCCGTGCAGCCAGGCGACGCAACAGGGCCTGGAGTGTGTCACCGAGCGCGGCTCCTTCGGCCAGCTGCGTCTGTACAACCGCCCGGCCATCCTGCTGCTGAGCGACGGCGCCGGCACGAGTCACCAGGTGGTGCTCACCGCGCTCGACGACGCGCAGGCGCGCATCGAGCTCGGCGGCGCACGCAGCGTCGGCATCGGTGAGCTGTCACACTTCTGGCTGGGCGATTTCGTCATGCTGTGGCGGCCGGCGAGCTCCCCGGTGAAGGCGCTGTCGGCCGGGATGCGTGGCGCGGAGGTGCGCTGGCTGCGCCAGAGCCTGCAGCGCCTGCACGGCGTGGCCGCTGACGCTGCGGTCAGCGACGTGTTTGACGCCGAGCTCACCGGGTGGGTGCGCGACTTCCAGCGCCAGCACCAGCTCGCCGTCGACGGCATCGCGGGCGTGCGCACGCAGATTGCCCTCGCCAGCGCCGTCGGCGGTCCCGATACGCCGCTGCTGTCTGCCGCGGATACTCATCATCATGGCGGGTGATCGATGTCCTTCATCCTCGATGCCCTGAAGAAGTCCGAGAGCGATCGCCAGCGCCAGAGCGGCCCGGCGCTCTTCGAGGTCAAGGTCGCCCCGCCGCGCACCGGGTTGCCGCCCTGGGCCATCGCGGTCGCGGCGCTGCTGGTCGTGAACCTCGCCATCGTCATGTGGATGCTGTGGCGGCATCCGGCGACGCGCACCCCCGACCCGAGCGCCGCTGCCGCGGCCGCCGGCGCGACGACGCCCGCGCCAGCCCCGCCGTCGGCCTCGCTCCCCGCGCCCGCCCCGCCGCCAGTCTCGCTGCCCGCGCCAGTGGCACAGCCGCCCGCCGCCGCGCCGTCGCCCGCGCTGCTGCCAAACCCCGGCGCCACCAACGGCGCCAGTGACAATCCCGACGACTACGCGCCCGCGGCCGACCCTGCGGCCTCGCCGCTGCTCAGCAACCGCGTGCGGCACGGTACCGTCGACGGCGTGCCCCTGTATCAGGACGCGGCGGCGAGTCCCGGCACGCGCATTCCGCAGCTGCGGCTGGATCTGCATGTGTTCGCGCTGCGCCCGCAGGATCGCTTCGTCATGATCAACATGCACAAGCTGCGCGAAGGCGACTCGCTTCCCGAGGGCGTGCGCGTGGACAGCATCACACCCGAGGGCGCGGTGCTGTCGTACAGCGGATCGAGATTCCTGCTGACGCGGGACTGAGGCGGCTAAGCCTACTCGGCCACGTACCAGTGCTTGTCGACCTGCTCGAGCACGAAGTGATCGAAGGGCAGCCCCTGGCCCGTCAGATCGTAGGTCGCGCGCTGTCCTTCGTACTCATAGCGCGGATCGAGAGCGCGCACGATGTGCAGGGTTGCCAACAGCATCTCGCGCGTGCCCAGACTGTTCTGACACGCGGCCACCAGCGCCGCCAGCGCCTTCTTGCCGGTCACGCGCCGGAAGTTCGGGCTCATCTGCTTGCCGTAGTAGGCATCGCACTTGCCGTCCGACAGCAGCTTCTCCGAGGTGCTGAGCAGCTCGATGATCCCGGGCTGGGCCGGGGAGGTGCCGCGGCCGCCGCGCACTGCGGCAGGCGTACGCGCCGCGGCGGAGCTGCCGTGCCGGCCTTCGATGAGATCGTCGATCTGCGCCTCGATCTCGGTCGGCAGCGCCGCTTTCCAGTCCTTGCCGAAGGGCTTCAGGGTCACGACGTTGACCACCTGCACCTTGCCGCGATCGCGGGGCTGCCGGCCGCGGACCAGCACTTCGACCTTGCCGTCCTTGTCCGCAATGGCCGCAATGCCTTCGCCGCCGTCGTATTCCCGGCCGGGCAGATACAGGCGGTCGGCGAGCGTCGCGTAGAAACCGGTGTCGGTGAGGTGCTCGATCTCGTCGAGCGGTCGCGCCGCACCAAACAGCCGGTCGCGCACCGTGCTGTCGCCGCGCTTTGCCTCGTTGTGCAGCAGGGTCAGGATCCGCAGCCGCAGAGCCCGCAGGTCATCCGGATGAATCGAGAACGCCACCGCCTGGCCGTCACCGCTGGCGACGGCCTGGAGAAACTCGAGCGCCGCATCCTTCTGGCTCATGGTGACCCCGGTGGCGGTGACCGCCGCCAGCGCCCCCGGATACGCCGGCACGATGGCCAGCCAGGCGGCCCAGGCCCACGCACACCTTGCCGGGAAGTTTTGTCGCATCACATCTTAAAGTCCGTCGCCTAAACTTCAGGTTTCGCAGGATAGCGCGCCCCGTCCGGGGGTGACGCGCGTGTCAATAGTCCCCACAAGATGACCAGTTTCACAGAATCCGGCCGCCACTAGCGACAGGCCGCGTGCATTGCGTCATGGTAATTCCCGCGGCCGGGCCCAGAGCCCAACGGGCGGGTTTTAGATTGTGACAGCCGTGGCTTCCCACACCAAAGCGCAGAGTTCAGTCGGAGCGCCCACCCGCGGCGTCGTGCCGCCGCTGCTGACGCTGACAGGCAAGCCGCTACTGGCCTTGACCCACGACCGCAAGCTCCTCGAGACCCTCATGCAGGTCGCCGACCCGGCGCACGAGGTGTACGCGGCCGGCTCCGAGGTCGATCTCGCCGCCGCACTCATGTCGCAGCACCCAGGGGTCGTGGTGCTCGATATCGCCGCGCTCGCCACCCCCGCCGGGCAACTGGCGGGGCGGCTGCACGCGCAGTTCCCGGACATCGTGCTCATCGTGGCGGGCGGCGCTGAGGACCAGGGGGGCCTCGCGGCCCGGATCACCGACGGTTCGGTTCATCGTTTCCTGCACAAGCCCGTCTCCGAGCAGCGAGTGCGGCTGTTTGTCGAGGCGGCGTGGCGGCGATACGGGGAAGTGCACAGCGTCGGGGCCACGGCCACCGCGGTGCTCGCGCGCCCGGTGCACCGCGCGCAAGGGTGGTGGCTCGCCGCAATCCTTGCCGCCCTCGCCGCGCCGTTCCTGTGGGTCGGCCGGAACGCTCTGCCAACACACCCTCGCCCGGCGCCGGCGCCCGCTGCGCGCTCAAGTGCCCCCACTGCCGGCGATGCGATCCTCGAGGGTCTGCTGGCGCGGGCCGACCGCGCACTCGCCGGCGGCCAACTGGTGGCGCCGCCGGGCGCGAACGCCGCGGACCTGTACCGCGAGGCTCTGCGCCGAAACGCGCGCGATCCGCGCGCCGTGAATGGCCTCGAGCAGACCATCGACAGACTCGTGTCGGACGCGGAAGGCGCGCTGCAGGAGCGACGCCTGGATGAGGCGCAGCAGCTCGCGGATCAGGCGCACGCCATCAGTCCCGACCACCCGCGCGTGGCGTTCCTGACGGCGCAGATTGGCGCGCAACGCGAACGCGCGGTGCTCGACAAGGCGCACCACGCCGCCGCAACCGGCAACCTCGCCAGTGCCCTCGCGGTCCTCGATGACGCCGCGCGCGGCGGGCATCACTCGACGGTGGTCGAGGAGGCGCGCGAGCAATTCGCGCAGAAGCAGGTCGACGAACGCGTGACGGAATTTCTCAGGCGCGGCCGCGAGGCGTTGGTGCGCGGGCAGCTCATCGAGCCGCCCGAGCAGAATGCGCGCTTCCTGATCGAATCGGCGCGCGCGCTCGCCCCCAGCGACGCCGGCGTGCAGCAGGCGATGCAGGAACTCGTGGCGCGCCTGAAGGCCGAGGCGGCCCAGGCGCTCAGCGCCGGCAACCCGGACCAGGCGGACATCTGGGCGGCCGCGGTGGCGGAGGCGGGAGCGGAACGCGCCGACGTCGCAGCCCTGCGTGCCGAGGCGCAGCGGCAGCGCGGCGCCACCAAAGCCGATTCGCTCGGGCACCTCGAGCTGGCCTTCAACCAGCGCCTCGCCGCCGGAAGGATCGCCGAGCCCGCCGGCGACAGCGCCAAGTTCTACCTGGCGCAGCTGGTGCAGGCGGATCCGGAGCATCCCTCGACGCAGCTCGCGCGTACGGCTTTCGACACCCGCGTGCTCGATGAAGCGCGCGGCGCGGTGCGCGCGCAGGACTATGCCGGCGCACGCCGCTGGCTCGCCGAAGCCCGTGCAGCCGGCGCCGACGCGGCGAGCATCGGCACGCTCGACGCCGCCATCGGCGCCGCGCAGGATGAGGCGCAGCGGGCCAGCAGTTATGTCAGCGCGAGCTCCATGACCCGCACGCGCTACGTGGCACCGCAGTTTCCCCTCGACGCCAGGCAGCGCGGGATCGATGGCTGGGTGGACCTGCAGTTCCTCGTCAACACCGACGGCTCGGTCGGCGACCTCACGATCGTCGGCGCCCAACCGGTCGGCGTCTTCGAACAGGCGGCGCTCGATGCCGTGCGCCACTGGCACTACCAGCCCGTGACGCGCGCCGGGAAGGCCGTCAGCCAGCGCGCCCGGGTGCGGCTGCGCTTTGCGATGCAGCGATGAACGCGCGGCGTATGAGTTCCCCCGCCCGGGTGCTGGTCGTCGACGACGACGTCCGCTATGGCGAGTGGCTGCGGCATCACCTGGACGTGCTGTGCCCGCAGGCGAGCGTCAGCATGCTGAATCGCTCCGAATTCGAGCGCTGGTGCACTACGTTCTCCGGTCGCGACTGCGACCTGCTGTTGCTGGCCGCCGTGTTCGGCCCGAACCCCGAGGACCCGCAGTCGCCGGGGCTGTCGCTGCTGCGCCGCCTGCGCGATCAGCCGGCGACGCCCGCGGTCATCGCGCTGGCCGAGGACGGTAACGAGCTCACCGCGGTGCGCGCCCTGCACCTGGGTGCGGTCGACTACCTGCCCAAGCGCCTGCTGACCCCCGAGCGCCTGAGTACCGCGGTGCGCATTGCGCTGCGGCGCGTCGAACGGCGCGTGGCGCGGCGCCTGGCAAGCCTGGCGAACCTGTCGCGCGACCAGGCGCGGCACGAGCTCGCCGCGCAAGGCCCGGCGCCAGGCGCCGGCGCGCCGGCGGCCGAAGGCGCCGATTCCGCCATGAGCGCCGCGGCGGCCCCTGCCGAGGCCGCCCCCGGGTCCGAGCCGCTGCAGGGCGCGGGCGTGGCGGCGCTGCTCGCGGGCGCGAACGCCGAGGTGATTCCCGGTTACACGCTGCGGCTGAGGATCGGCGAGTCGGAAAAGGCGGTGGTGTATCTGGCCGCCAGCGCGTACCGCGGACACAACGTCGCACTCAAGGTGTGCAAGACGCTGCGCGACGAAGCGGCCGGGCGCCAGTTCCTCGAGCGCGAGTACACGGCGGTCATGGCGGTCAGAAGCCCGCTGGTGGTGGAGATCTACGACTACGGCGTGCACGCCGGTTTCGAATACCTGGCGATGGAGTACCTGCCGCGCGGCGACCTGAAGGCGCGTATCCAGCGCGGCGTGAGCGAGCGGGAGGCGCTGCATTTCGTGGCGCAGATCGCCGCCGCCCTGCAGGTGGTGCACGAGGCGGGACTGGTGCACCGCGATCTGAAACCGCCGAACGTGATGCTGCGCGAGAATGACGCCGTGGCGCTGATCGACTTTGGCCTGGCGCGCTCCCTCGACGGCAACACCGTGAGCACGCAAACCGGTGTGTTGCTCGGATCGCCGTATTACATGAGTCCCGAGCAGGCGCTCGGCGAGCCGCTCGATGCGCGCTCGGATTTCTACAGTCTCGGGGTCATCTGCTACGAGATGCTGACCGGACAGAAGCCCTACACCGGCGGCACCGCCATGGAAGTGCTGCAGCAGCACGTCAGCGCACCGTTGCCGGTGCTGCCGGCCGAGCTGGCGCGCTACCAGCCGCTGCTCACGGGGCTGCTGGCGAAGTCCCGCGCCGAACGCCTGGGGAGCGCCCAGGAAATCATCGCCCTCGCCGCCTCGCTGCGCGCCGGAGCCGCGGGCGAGGCACGGTCACAGTCGAGCGCGGCCTAGGGGTTGGCTCGAACGCTGCGACCGCGCTGCTGAAAGGCGCGTCCCAATGCGAGCGCCAGCACGGCCCAGACGGCCGAAATTCCCGCGCCCAGCCAGCCGATCGCCGTCGGCCCGGCGCCGAACCCGCCGGTGAGCCCCTTGTAGAGCGAACCGCTCAGCGCATCCCCGCCGCGATAGGCGAAGGTGTCGATGAGGCTCTTTGCCTGGTATTTCTCCTCGCGGCTCACCACCGTGAACAGCGAGTCGCGGCACGGCCGCGTGATGGCGTAGTCGGTGACGCGGCGCACGGCGTACACCAGTACCAGCACCATGAAAACCGGCGCCAGCGCGAACAGCGCGTAGCCGACCGTCATGATCAGCGGCACCGAGGCGAGCAGGGCGCGCATGCCGAACCACTTGAACAGCCGGCCGAACAGCAGGAACTGGATCGTCAGCGCAGCGCCCTGCACGTAGAAATCGATGCCGGCAAAGAAGCGCGTGCGCTCATCAGCGCTGCTGAACGCCTTGGCGACGAACGCCTGCTGCTCGAGGTACAGGAACGTCGACACCCACGTCATGAGCAGCACGAACGCCGCGATGCCGAGCAGGTAGGGCGAGCGCACCACCTGTACGAATGCGGCGAACATGCCGCCGCCGACCCCGCCGTCCGCGCGTTGCGCAGCGACGCCATCCTGCATCGCGGCCGTGGGCTGCGGCGCGTGCGCGGCCTGCCGGCGCTGCCAGCGGATGACCAGCGCCATGAACAGCAGCGACAGCAGCAGCAGCCCGGCGGACAGCGGCAGAAGATTAATGGCGCCGATCGGCACGGCGAGCTTGCGATCGATGAGCGGGCCAATCAGCCCGCCGGTGCTGGCGCCCGCCCAGATGAAACCGAACAGACGGCCCGCCTGCTCACGGCTGAACACGTCCGCCATCAGGCTCCAGAACGCCGCCACCACGAACAGATTGAACACGCTCACCCACACGAAATAGGTGCGCGCGATCCACAGGTGGTCCGCCTGCACGCGGAACCACACCCAGAAGATGAGCAGGTTGGCGGCGAAGAAACCGTACACCCACGGCAGAAACACCGAGCGCGGGAAGCGCGAGGTGAGCCAGCCGTACAGCGGCTGCAGCAGCAGCATGACGACGAACACGCCCCAGAACAGGTAGGGAATGTTTTCCAGCCCCGAGGTGATGCCGAGCGCATCGCGCACCGGCCGCAGGATGGTGTAGCTCGAGAACATGCACAGCAGCGTGGCGAACGATGCCAGCAGCACCGGTGCCTCACCGGGCTGCAGGATGACGAGGCGCCGCAGCAGCTGGCTCATGACACGATCAGCCAACGGTCCGTCTCCTTGCGGCCCCAGGGCACCCCGCCGCGCGGCGCTAGTGTGCCACAGCCGCGCCGCATCACGGCGCGTTGCAGGAGCCTAAGCTCTTGACGGGCGCGGATCCCCGGGCGCAACCTCCTTGGCGTTTTGCGTGCCGGGGGTCGAGCGTGAAAAGAAGAACCTTCTGTGCATCGGGGCTCGCCGCCCTGACTGCGGCATCCATTCCTTACCGTCGCGCAGCCGCGACCACCGCTGGCGCGGAAATTCCCGCCGTGGGACTCGACGGGCGGCAGCTGACTCTCAAATCCGCCGACATCGAGGACCTGCGCGCGGGGCTGCGCGGTGAGCTCATCACCGCCGACCAACCCGGCTACGATGCCGCCCGCAGGCTGTGGAACCCGGCATTCGATCGCAAGCCGGCCCTCATCGTGCGCTGCGTGGGAGCGGCGGACGTCAGGCGCGCGGTGAGTTTCACGGCCGCTCACGGCCTGTTGACCGCGGTGCGCGGCGGGGGCCACAGCGTGTCGGGCCAGTCCGGCTGCGACGGCGGGCTGGTCATCGACGTCTCGCCCATGCGTGCGGTGGCGGTCGATCCGGTCGCCAGGGTGGCGCGCGTGGAGGCGGGCGCGCTGCTCGGCCAGCTCGACCGCGAAGCGCTGGCGTTCGGGCTCGCCACACCCGTCGGCACCGTCGCCGACACGGGTGTGGCGGGATTGACGTTGGGCGGCGGGGTCGGACGCATTGGCCGCAGGTTCGGGCTCACGTGCGACAACCTCACGGGCGCGGAGCTGGTGACGGCGGACGGCAAGTGGCTGCGCGTCAGCGCTGCCGAGAATCCGGATCTGTTGTGGGCCCTGCGCGGCGGCGGCGGCAACTACGGCGTGGTGACCTCTTTCACGTTCCGCCTGCACGAGGTCACACCGATAATGTATGGCGGGGAGATCACCTACCCGTTCGCGGATGCGCGTCAGCTGCTGCGCGGCTTGGCGGACGTGAGCGCGGCTGCGCCCGATGAGTTGTATGTGGATATGGCCATGGGCACGGCCCCGCAGGGCGCGCGCTGGCTGGGACTCACGGTCTGCTACTGCGGTCCGCGCGCCGATGCGGAGCGAGTGATCGCGCCGCTGCGCAAGATCGGCAAGCCGCTCAAGGACGAGCTGGCCGTGGCGCCGTACGCAACGCTGCAGGGCAGCGCCGACCTGCGCGGCATCAGCCCCCTGGGCGCCTACGGCAAGGGCGGACTCGTCTACGGCATTACGCCCACCCTCATCGATACCATGGTCGAGTTCACCGAGAGTTCGCCGTCGGACGGCGCGATGATGTGGATGCAGCATCAGGGCGGCGCGATCAGCCGCGTGCACCCTAAGGACACCGCGTACTTCAACCGCGGAGCGAGTCACAACGTTGGGGTATTCGCGTCCTGGAAGATGCCGCCCGGGGACACCGAGCGCGAGATCGACTGGGTGCGGCGCGCCTGGGCGAAGATCGAGCCGCAGACGCGCGGCCAGTACGTGAATCTCGCCGCGAGCGACGATCGTGAGGCGCGCGTGCATGCGGCTTACGGTGACAACTACCCGCGGCTTGCCATGCTCAAGAAGCGTTACGATCCCGCCAACCTGTTCCGCTTGAACGCCAACATCAAGCCGGCCTAGCTGCGGCCGCGCGCGCGCGGCGCAAACCAACTCTGATGCGTTCACGACGCTCCGTCGCGCACACTACGTGCTCGCCCCTAGGCTGCCCAGCTTGACACCCAATCGTCATGAAGGTGCAATGCGCGCTTACGGCGTGCCGCTAACCCAAGGCGAAACAAGAACCCATGCACCTCGTTGATACGACGCTGTTTTATTCGCCGACCAGCGGTGGCGTCAAACGCTATCTGACGGCCAAGCACGCCTGGCTCGCCGCGCATAGCTCGTGGGAACACACCATCGTGGTCCCCGGCCGTGAGGACCGGATGCAGCGCGGCGGACTGTGCACGCTGGCGGGCTGCCCGGTGCCTGCCACGTTCAATTACCGCCTGCCGCTCAATCCGCGCCGCTGGACCCGGCTCCTCGAGGCGCTCGAGCCGACGCTCATCGAGGCGGGCGACGCGTTTCACCCGGCGTGGTGCGCGTGGCAGGTCGCACAGCGTCGTGGTATTCCGGTGGTGGGCTTCTATCACTCGAACGTGCCGCAGATCATCGGCCGCCGCGTCGGCGGCGCGCTCGCCGAGCCGTTGATCGGCCGCTACGTGCGCTGTCTGTACGAGCGCTTCGATCTGGTGTTCGCTCCGAGCCGGGTGATGTGCGACTACCTCGACGAGCTGGGCGTGCAGCGCGTCTTACACCAGCCGCTCGGCGTCGATGTCGAGGTGTTCCATCCGCGGCGGCGCACGCTGGCGCTGCGCCCACGCCTGGGCCTGCCGGCGACGGCGCGCGTGCTGGTGTTCGCCGGTCGCTTCGCCGGCGAAAAGAACCTGCCGGTGCTGCTGCAGGCTTTCGCGCGCCTTGGATCTCCGTACCACCTGCTGCTGATCGGCGGCGAGCGCGAGGCGCGCCCCGCCGCCAACGTCACTGTGGTCCCCTACCGGCGCGACAGCCTCGAGCTCGCTCAATGGATCGCGTCCGCCGACGCGCTGGTCCACGCGGGCACCAAGGAGACTTTCGGGCTGGTGCTCCTGGAAGCCATGGCGTGCGGGCGCCCGGTGGTGGCAGCGCGTGCCGGCGCCTTTCCGGAGCTGGTTGACGACAGCGTTGGGGTGCTCGCCGCGCCCAACAGCGCCACCGGCATGGCGGAAGCGATCGCGGCTCTCTACGACCGCGACCTCGCCGCCGTCGGCGCCGCCGCCCGTGCCCGCGTGCTCAGGCAGTTCACCTGGCAGCGTGCGTTCCACAGCCAGTTTGCCGCGTACGCGTCCCTGGTCGGCGTACGCCGGCTGCCGGTCGCGGAAGCGCAGATCATCGAGCTGAGCACACCGACTTCGTGACGGGTGAGCGTGTGACTGTCAGCGCCGCAGCGCGCGCAGCGTCGCAAGGCCCGCACGGCTGGCGGCGAGCGCGAGCACGACTCTCCAGAACCAGCGCTTAAGCAGCGGCACCGGTCGCGGCGGGATCGCGCGGTAGAACTGCGCGGCGATTTCGCGGTGCAGGTGCACGGCAGTGGCGGCGATCACCCATTCGCGCGGCGGACTTGCGATCCGGTACTGATCCGCGCCCAGGCGCTCGACCACGGCATTGTCCAGGGCGTCGGGGAATCCGGCCGGCGCCGCGGCGCTGAAGGCGAGCGTCGTCTCGCCGGGGCGCTCGGGCGCGCCGCCGACGAGCGTGAGACCGAGCGGCCCGGGCGCGCGCCGGCAGCTCACGGCGCCCCGAAACGTGACGACCGGCTCAGGCATCGAACAGCGGCTCGCAGCGAACCTCGGTGGTGACGGAGTTCGCGATAAAACACTCATCATGCGCGCGGTGGTGCAGCTGCAGGATGTCCGCGCGCGCGGGCAGCCGCTCGCCCGAGAACGTGACGCGCGGGCGCAACGTGACGCGCACCATGGCGGTCCTGCCGGCGGCGTTCTTGCCCATCACCCCCAGGGCATCGTCGCTGTAATCGTCGACGCGCCAGCCGCCGGCGGCGGCCAGCGACAGGAACCACAGCATGTGGCAGCTCGAGAGCGCCGCGACCAGCGCCTCTTCCGGATCGACCGCTGCCTCGACCGACAACGGCACCCGCACCACCTGCGGCGAGGAAGACGCCGGCACCTCGAGGCCGCCATCGAAGCGCCACGAGTGCGCGCGGCTGTAGCGGTTGTCGGTGAACGCGGCGGCGCCGCGCGCCCAGTGGATACTGGCCCGGTATTCGTGCCCTGCCATCGCTTGATTGTACGATAGCGAGGTGAGTTCCTCCGACCTGCAGCCGCGCCGCGACCTGACGCTGACGCACGCCACCTCGCTCGTGGTCGGTATCATCATCGGCACCGGAGTCTTCCTCAAAACCGCGAGCATGGCTCAGGCGGTTGGCACACCGACGCTGGTGCTCGCCGCGTGGGTGGTCGCGGGCGTCGTTGCCATGCTCGGCGCCTTGTGTTTTGCCGAGCTCGGCGCGCTGTTGCCGCATGCGGGGGGGGAATACGTCTACCTGCGGACCGCCTACGGCGAGATCCCGGGGTTCCTGTTCGCGTGCAACGCCTTCGTGCTCGGCGGTGCGGCCGTTGCGGCATACGGCGCTGCCGTGGCGATCTTCATCTCCGACATTCACCCCCTGGGTCATGAGTGGCTTACCCGCGAGGTACATCTGCTTGGCGTCGCGTTCACCTTCAGCCTCGGTGCGCGCCAGCTGCTGGCGATTGGGGTCATTGCGGTATTCGCTGCGATCAACTGCGCCGGCGTCATGCTCGGCGGACGCGTGCAGTCGATCCTCACCGTGGCCAAGGCGGTGGCGATCCTGGGCGTCGCGCTTGGGGTCTTCCTGTTCGGCGGCACAGGCACGGTGGAGAATCTCGCCGCTCCCAGCAGCGCCAACGGCGGCATTGCCGGCTTCGGCGCCGCGATGTTCGCGGCCTTGTGGGCGTACAGCGGCTGGCAGTTCCTGCCGATGGCGGCGGGCGAGGTCCAGGATCCGCAACGCAACCTGCCACGCGCCATCATCGGCGGCACCCTTCTGGTGCTGGCACTCTATCTGATCATCAACACCGCGTACCTGTACGCGCTGCCGTTCTGGCAGGTCTCGAGTGCCAACTCCACCGCCTATCCGGAGGCGCCCTCGGTCGCCGCGCGCGCCGTGCAGACGTTTCTCGGCACCCGCGCCGCGCCGGTGGCGGCGCTGATCTTCCTGATCTCCACCATCGGTTCCTTGAACGGGGTCATCCTGAGCGCGGCCCGGGTTCCGTACGCCGCGGCGCGCGACGGGCTGTTCTTTGCCGGTTTCGGCCGCCTGAGTCCCCGCACCCGTGTGCCGGTCACCTCGCTCGTGCTGCTCGCCGTCTGGGGCGCGCTGCTCGCAGCCTCCGGTACCTTCGACCAGCTCACCAACATGGCGGTGATGTCGTACGCGCTCTTCTGGATCCCGGTGGCGCTCTCGGTCATCGTACTCCGGCGCAAGCTGCCGCTTGCCGCCCGTCCCTACCGCGTGCCGCTCTACCCGCTGGTGCCGCTGCTGTTTGCGCTGTTGATGGTGTGGATCGTGGTGAGCGCACTGCGCGCGGCCCCGAAAGAGTCGATCGCCACGCTGGTGCTGATCCTGCTCGGACTGCCGCTGTACCCGCTGTTCCGCAAGCGCCGCGCGACACGCGCCGCTGCCTTCACTCCGACTCCAGCTCCCAGAGCGTGAGCGGCGCGCCGCGCCGCAGCCAGAACCCCAGGCCCGCCTCGCGAAACTGGCGCCGCAGCTGCGAGCGGTACCAGTGCGCGCTGCGCAGGTAGACGTCGGCATCGGTGCGCCGCGGATCGCAGTTGTGCTCGAAGTCGAGGCGCGTGAGGGCGCTGAAGTACAGCACGCCGCCGCACAGCCGGCCGAAATTGGCGAGTGCACGCCGCGCCGCCGCCGCATCCAGGTACTGCAGCACGTCGTAACAGATCAGCAGGTCAAAGGGCGCCGGGCTGCGGTACGCCTCGATCCGACCGAGCTTCCAACCATAGCGCCGGCACAGGTACTCGCTGCTCTCCAGCGCCACGTAGTGCGCCCGCGGCAGCAGGCGCCGCAGCGGCGTGCGCAGCATGCCGGTGCCACAGCCCGCTTCCAGGATGCGCCGTACCGGCAGCCCCAAGTGCCCGGTGAGCGCGGCGATGAGGCGCGCCCGCGCCTGCATTTCGCGGCGCGTGGCGACCGCGGTGCGCGGATCGAAGTAGTAGCGCTGGTAGTACTCGCGGCCGAAACGCATCGCTGATGTGTAAGCTTGAACCGAAGCCCGCGCGTTGCTCAGTAATATGTTCCCGCACCCGCGCGTGAACAATAGGAGGGTTGTCTGATGAAACCCATTGCCGTCCGGCTCGCGCTCGCGAGCGTGCTTTTGAGCGCCGCGCTGTCGGGGTGCATCGTGGCGCCCGCGCCCGGCTACTACTCGGATGTTGCCGTGACCGAGGTGGCCCCACCCCCGCCGCAGTACGAAGTGGTCGGTGTCGCGCCCGCCCCCGGCTACCTCTGGATCGGCGGCGCCTGGTTCTGGGAAGGCGGGCGACACGCCTGGCATCCCGGCCACTGGGAAGCCCCGCGACCGGGCTACCGCTGGGTGCCTCACACCTGGCGGCGTGAGGGCAACCGCTGGCACATGCAGGGCGGTCGCTGGGAGCGGGGGGAGCGGGAGCGCCGCTAGACATCGAACCTGGCAGGGCGGCGGCCGGTCCGCATTTGCACTCGGCGTCACCCGCGCTGCACACTTCGCCGTTCCGGTGCCGACCGGTCAAGCAGGAGCGGCTCCATGAGGCGGACAGTGTGGAGGGTGGGCGTCGGGCTCGCGGCGACGGCTCTGGCCACGACAGCCCTGCTGGCGTCGCAATCGCCCGCGTCGGGCTTCACGCTCTCCAGCACGGATATCTCCGCCGGCGGCAGGATCGCCGACAGCCAAGTGTTCAACGGCTTCGGGTGCAAGGGCGGCAACGTCTCGCCGGCGCTGTCCTGGAGCAATCCCCCCGCCGGCACCCGGAGCTTCGCGCTGCTGATGCACGATCCGGACGCGCCGACCGGCAGCGGCTGGTGGCACTGGGTCGTCTACAACATCCCCGCCAGCGTGAGTGCGCTTCCCGCCGGCGCCGGCGACCCGCAGAAGAACCTGCTGCCCGCAGGTGCCGAGCAGGGGCGCACCGACTTTGGCACTGCCGGATACGGCGGGCCTTGTCCGCCGCCCGGCAAGCCGCATCGCTACTACCTGCGCCTCTACGCGCTGAAGGTGGCGAAGCTCGACGTGCCGGCCGATGCGACCGCCGCCTATATCGGGTTCATGGTGCGCACGCAGTCCCTGGCGAAGGCCGAGCTCATGGGTTTGTATGGCCGCTAGCAGCCCGCGCGAACGGCGGCCGGCCATATGGCCGTGGCTGCTGATGCCGGCGATCGTGCTGGTCGTGTTTTATGCCCTCTCCAGGGTACACCAGCACCCGAGAGCCCCTGCGGCGGCACCGTCGCCGCCGCCGGCGAGCGCGCCCGGCGGGGGCTGAGCGGATGCCGCCCGCCGAACGCGCGCCGCGAGTCGGCTTCGTCAGCCTCGGCTGCCCCAAGGCGCTGGTGGACTCGGAGCGCATCCTCACGCACCTGCGGGCCGAAGGCTACGAGGTCGCACCGACCTACGAAGCCGCCGACATCGTCGTGGTCAACACCTGCGGCTTCATCGACGCGGCAGTGGATGAATCACTCGATGCGATCGGGGAAGCGCTCGAGCACAACGGCCGCGTGATCGTGACCGGGTGCCTGGGCGCGAGGCCGCAGCGCATCCTCGAGCGCCACCCGCGCGTGCTGAGGGTCACCGGTCCGCACGCCTACGAAGACGTGGTGGGCGCGGTGCACCAGCACCTGCCGCCGCGGCATGATCCGTTCTTTGATCTGCTGCCGCCCCAGGGAGTGCGGCTCACGCCGCGGCACTACGCGTATCTGAAGATCGCGGAAGGGTGCAACAACCAGTGCAGCTTCTGCATCATCCCGGCCATGCGCGGCCGCCTTGCGAGCCGTCGCATCGACGAGGTACTGCGCGAGGCGGAGCGTCTCGTCGCGGCCGGCGTGAAGGAGCTGCTGGTGATCTCGCAGGACACCAGCGCCTACGGCTCAGACATCCGCTACGCGCCCGGCGCGTGGCGCGGCGCGAGTTACCAGACACGCTTCATCGACCTCGCCCGCGGCCTGGCGGAGCTGGGAGCCTGGGTGCGCCTGCACTACGTCTATCCCTACCCGCATGTCGACGAGGTGATCCCGCTGATGGCCGCGCGGCGCGTGTTGCCGTATCTCGACGTCCCGTTCCAGCACGGCAGTCCCGCCGTGCTCAAGCGCATGCGGCGCCCCGCGCACTCGGAAAACACCCTGAAGCGCATCCGCGCCTGGCGCGCGCAGTGCCCGGATCTCACCATCCGCAGCACCTTCATCGTGGGTTTCCCGGGCGAGACGGACAGCGAGTTCGCGCAGCTCCTCGCGTGGCTGGATGAGGCGCAGCTCGATCGGGTCGGCTGCTTCAAGTACTCGCCGGTGGAGGGCGCCGCGGCCAATGCGCTCCCTGACCACGTAGCGCCGCAGCTGCAGGAGGAGCGCTACGCGCGCTTCATGGAGCGTGCCGCGGCCATCAGCAGGCGGCGGCTGGCGCAGCGGGTCGGCAGGCACATGCGGGTACTGGTGGATGCGGTGGCCGACGGCACGGCTACGGCGCGCAGCGAAGCGGATGCGCCGCAAATCGATGGCGTGGTGCGGATCGAAGATGCCGGGAGCGTGCGCGCCGGCGACTGGGCCGAGGTGCGGATCGTGGCCGCGGATGACTACGATCTCACCGGCCGCCTCACATGCCGAGGGATTTCATGATCTCGGCGGCTTTGTCCTTCGCGGCCTGAGCCTTGGTCACGGCCGTCGTGAAGTCACCCGAGGCGGCAGCGCTCGAGGCATCACTCCACATCGACTTGAGCGAATCCACGCCCGACTTGGCCGAGGCGAGGCCGTCCTTGGTGACGCCCCTGGGCAGGCGGTGTGACTTGGACAAGGCCGTGACGCGGCTCTGGATCGCGTCGACCATCTTGGGCACCTCGGCGCTGAGGGGACCCCAGGCGTCTTTCGCCTTGGTGAGAGCCGCCTCGGTATCGGCTTTCTTGGCCTCCGCCGCGTCCTTCAGGGAGCTGATCGCGGAGTTGAGGGTCGGCGCCCCCGTCAGCACGCTCTTGTAGTCGCCCTTGGTGAGACTGTCCTTGAGCGCCGCGAGCTGCGCATCGACCGCCTGCAGCTGATCCGGGACGTACTTCTGCGCGTCGTCACGTACGGCGGCCAGCGCCGTTTCCGCGCCCGCGACCGCCTGCTCGGCCGGCGCCTTCTGGTTCGCACAACCGACAACGAGCACGGCCGCCAGCGTGGCCAGCAGCCAGACAGATTGCTTCTTCATTGTTGAGATCCTCTCAGAGCCGGGGGACCGGCCGCGTGCGCTGTGCAATATGTAAAGAGTAACACGAAGCGCCCGCCGCGCCACCTCAGGGAGGATGCGGTGTCGCGCTCGCGTCTCAAGTCGTAAGTAGTTGATTTGGACTGACGCCCTGGCCGCGCACCGCATCGTCGACGCTCGGATAGTCGAGCGCCGTCGTGCGCAGGTGCGCCAGCTTCGCGCGCATCAGCGCCTCGCGCGCCCGTTCCTTCAACCGCGCCAGGCGGAACTCGCCGCCGCGCGCGCTGAGCCAGGAACAGAACTCCTCGAGCGCCTCGAGCGCGGTGCTGTCGAGGTCCGGTGATTCCTCGAGACTGAGGACCACGAGTCGCGTGTCCGGTGCGCTGAGCACCCGCTGCCGCGCCTGCGCCAGCAGCGGCTCGGCGTTGGCGAAGAACAGCGGCGCCTCGGGCCGCAGCACCAGCACGCCGGGCACGGTCACGGCGTTTGGAAATCTCTCGACGCTGACGTAATCATGCGCGCCGACCCGCCCCAGCATCGACAGGCGTGGACTCGCGAGCGACCTCAGGAGCATGGCGAGACTGAACGCGATCGCCGCCAGCAACCCGTTCAACACGCCGAAGATCATCACCGCCAGCACCGCCGCCACGACCACCAGCCGATCCCGCTGCCAGCGGAAATAGTCCCTGAACACGCTGATGCGCAGCGACTTGCTCACCGCGTGGATGACGATCGCCGCCAGCACCGGCTCCGGGATGCGCTCGATCCACCTGAGGAACAGCAGCACCAGCACCCCCACGATGCCTGCCGCGAACAGACCGGCGAAACGCGACTGCGCCCCGGCAGCGTCGTTTGCTGCGGTGCCGGAGTAGCCTGCACCGACCGGCGTGCCCTGCAACAGGCCGGACACGATGTTGGCGGCGCCGAGCGCGAGCAGGTCGCGGTTCGGCTGCACCTCCTCGTCGTGCCTGAGCGCGAAGGTGCGGATCGAGCCGTAGGACTCGGCGTACAGGATGAACATCAGAGCGAACGCGAATTCGGTGAGCGCCAGCCAGCCTGTGCCGGAGGGCAGCGCGAACGCCGGCATGGCAAGCGCGAGGTGCACGGGTCCGGTGAGCGCCACGCCGTGCGCTGCGAGCCACGGGGATGCGAGGATGCTCGCGACGATCACCACCAGCGCGCCGGGCACGCGCGCCAGGCGCTCGAGCCCGAACAGCCCGGCGACTGCGATGAGGCCGCAACCCAGGCTCGGCGTCTGCCATGCTGCGGCGCCGCGCACCATCTCGGCCACCAGCGGGAAGAAATCGGCCGTTTGGGTATGCATGCCCACCAGGTGCGGCCATTGCTTGACCGCGATCACCAGCGCGAGGCCAAAGGCGTAGCCGCGCAGTACCGGGCGCGCGATCAGGTTCGACATCGCGCCCAGGCGTAAGAACCCTGCCAGGGCGAAGGCGATGCCGGCGCCGACCACCAGGGTCGCAGCGAGCGCCACGCGTTGGGCGAGATCCCCGCCGCCGAGGGTGAGCGTGGCGGAGGCCAGCACGGCGGCAGACGAGGAGGTCGCGGTGACGATGGCAAAGCGGCTGCGCCCGATGAGGCCGTAGCACACCAGTCCGGCGAACAGGGCGATCACGCCCGCCTGGGGGGGCAGGTTGGCTACCCCCGAGTAGGCCACCGCTTCGGGCAACAGCAGACCCGCGATCGACAGCCCGGCGAACAGGTCCGCTGTGGAAGCCCTTGTTGTCATTTGCCGAATATCTTAACTTGTGACAATGGACGGTCGCCCCTCCCTGGTGCGCGAGCTGGCGCATGAGCTGCGCGACGCACTCAGTCCGATTCGCGCTGCCATCGACCTGTTACGGCTGCGCAACTTCGACGCCGAGGTCAGCAGGCGCGTGGCGGAGAAAGTCGACCGCGGGCTCGACTGCGCACTCGCCGCGGTGGATGCCTTTGTTGCCGCCGATCAATGCGAGAGCGGCACACTGTCGGTCGACGTGGCGCCCACTTCGCTCGAACAGATCGTCGAGGCCGCGCGCACCACGCTCGCGCCGCTGCTCGCGGGGCGCTCGCAGCGCTGTGAGTTCGCGCCGTCAACGCCCGCTGTCGAGGCGCTGGCCGATGCCGCCAAGACCCTGCGGGTCATCAGCGCGATGCTGGAGCAGGCGAGCGCGGTTGCGCCGCCGCGCTCGGTGATCGAAGTGCGGGCGGCTGGCGCCGATTCGGGGCCGCAGATCCGCGTGCGCTTTTCCATCGAAACGCCGGACTCGGTTGGCGCAGACTGGTTCGAGAGCTACGGCGGACGCGCCCGGGGAAGCCGTATGGCGCTGCGCACGGCGCGCCAGGTCATGGCGCTGCAGCGAGGAAGTCTGGATCTCAACCAGCGCTCCCCTGGCGCAGTCGAGCTGGTGGCGACTTTCGCGCCCGTCGGCGCCGCGGGCGTGTCCGGTCGTTCCCGTGGCGCGCGTCCTGCCCCGGCGAGCGCACCGGGCCCGGCCGCGACGGGCCCCGCGCCATCGCGCACCCGCATTCTCATCGTCGAGGACAGCAACGAAGTACGGGTCATCTACCGCGAAGCGCTGGCGGCACTCGGTTACACGGTGACGGAAGCCCGCAACGCGGAAGAAGCGCTACGCACCACGGTGAACGCAGTGCCCGATGTGGCCTTGATCGACATTCATCTGCCCGGGATGAACGGCTACCGGCTCGCCCAGGCGCTGAAGGCGCAGGCGCGCTCCGGCGTGCGGCTGGTGATGTTGAGCGGTATGACGCTCGATGACACGACCCTGCGCCTGTCGCGCAATGCCGGCTTCGACGATTGCATCGACAAGGCGGCAGGTCCGAAAGCCCTGCACGCGCTGCTGCAGGCGCCACGCGCCTCGCATGCCTCCGCGGCTATTCGACCGTGACGCTCTTCGCGAGGTTGCGCGGCTGATCGACGTCGGTGCCCCTGAGGATCGCGACGTGGTAGGCGAGCAGTTGCAGCGGGATGGTGTACACCACCGGGGCCTGCACGTAGGTGACGTGCCGCGGCATCTCGATGACCGTGACGCCGTCACTCGAGCGGATGCCCGACTCCGGATCGGCGAACACGATGAGCTCGCCGCCGCGCGCGCGCACTTCCATGAGATTTGACTTGAGCTTCTCCAGCAGGTCGTTGTTGGGCGCGACCGCCACCACCGGCATGTCGGCGTCCACCAGCGCCAGCGGCCCGTGCTTGAGCTCCCCGGCGGGGTAGCCTTCGGCGTGAATGTAGGAAATCTCCTTGAGTTTCAGCGCGCCCTCCATGGCGATGGGGTACAACGCTCCGCGCCCGAGGAACAGAGCGTGATGCTTGTCGGCGAAGCGCTCCGCCAGGCGTTGAATGACCGCATCGAGCTCGAGTGTCTTCTCGACCAGCCCCGGCAGCTCGATCAGGCGCGTGACGAGGCCGCGCTCGCGCTCGGCATCCGCGCCAGGGCGCCGCGCGAGCGCGATCACCAGCATGCCGAGTGCGGCGAGTTGGGTCGTGAACGCCTTGGTGGAGGCCACACCGATCTCAGGTCCCGCGCGCGTCAGCATGACGAGCTGCGACTCGCGCACCAGTGAGCTCTCCGGAACGTTGCAGATGGCGAGCGAGGAGAGGTAGCCGGACTGCCGGGCGAGGCGCAGCGCGGCCAGCGTGTCGGCGGTCTCCCCGGATTGCGAGATGGTGACGAACAGCGAATTCACCGGCACCAGGGGGTTGCGATAGCGGTACTCGCTGGCGATGTCCACGGTGCAGGGAACCTTGCAGACCTCTTCGATGAAGTAGCGCGCGACCGAGGCGGCGTGAAAGCTGGTACCGCACGCCACGATGTGCACGTTCTGGGTGCGCCTGAACACCTCGGTGGCGGCCGGGCCGAACGCCGCTTCCAGCAGGCGCCCGTTCGCGACCCGCTCCTGCAGGGTGTTGGCGATCGCGCGCGGCTGCTCGTGGATCTCCTTGAGCATGAAGTGCCGGTACGGCCCCCGCTCGGCGGCATCGGCCGACAGCTCACTCTCGTGGACCGGGCGTTCCACGGAGCTGCCGTTGCGATCGATGATGTGCACGGCCCGGCGCCGCACCTCGGCGACGTCGCCTTCCTCGAGGAAAATGAAGCGCCGCGTGACCGGCAGCAGCGCAGCCACGTCCGAGGCCACGAAATTCTCCTCGACCCCCAGCCCGACCACGACCGGGCAACCCTCGCGCGCCAGAACCAGCCGTTCGGGCTCGTGCTCGCTGACCACTACCAGGGCGTAGGCGCCCTCGAGCTCCGCCACCGTGGCCCGCACCGCCTTGAACAGATCCGGCACGCTCTGCAGGTGGTAGTGGATGCGGTGCGCGATGACCTCGGTGTCCGTTTCAGAGGAGAAGCGATAGCCGCGGCGCTCCAGATCGGCGCGCAGTGCATCGTGGTTCTCGATGATGCCGTTGTGCACGATGGCGAGCCCATCGCGCGAGATATGCGGGTGGGCGTTGCGCTCGCTCGGTACTCCGTGGGTGGCCCAGCGCGTGTGGGCGATACCGATCCTGCCGGCGGTGGGTGTCTGTGAGAGCGCCTCATCGAGCATGTGCACTTTGCCGACGGTGCGCAGGCGCGTCAGGTGCTTCGAGCCGTTGAGGACGGCAAGGCCCGCCGAATCGTAGCCGCGGTATTCGAGTCGCCGCAGACCCTCCATCAGGATGGGGACGACATCGCGCTCGGCGATCGCTCCAACGATTCCGCACATGGTGGCCTCGGCCGCTAGGCTCGATTGGCATTTTGCCTGAAACGGGCGGAAAACGCCGACTTCACCCACCAAAGCCGTGATCAAGGTCGCGTCTTGTTTTTCACCGGCCGGCGCCAGCCCTCGACGGTCGCCTGGCGCGCACGGGCCACGGTGAGCTTGCCCGCCGGCACCGCGCGCGTCACGGTGGAGCCGGCGGCAATGGTGGCGCCCGCGCCCACCGTGATGGGCGCGACCAGCACGCTGTTGGAGCCGGTGTGCACGTCGTCTTCGATGACAGTGATGTGCTTGTTGGCGCCGTCGTAGTTGGCGACGATGGTGCCGGCGCCGATATTGACGCGCTCGCCGAGGCGCGCATCGCCAAGGTAAGCGAGGTGGTTCGCTTTTGAGCCCGCGCCCAGCTGCGAGTTCTTCACCTCGACGAAGTTGCCGATGTGCACCCCGCTCCCCAGCGTGGCGGCCGGCCGGAAGCGCGCGAACGGCCCGATGTTGCAGCCGGGACCGATGAGCGCGCCGTCGATCACGCAATGCGGGAACACCTCGGTGTCGGCGCCGATGTCGCTGTTGCGGATCACGCAGCCCGCCCCCAGGCGCACCCGGTCGCCGAGCACCACCTTGCCCTCGAGCACCACGTTGACGTCGATGAATACATCCGTGCCGTGTGTGACGGAGCCGCGCACGTCGAGGCGCGCGGGATCGGCGAGCGTGACGCCGGCGAGCAGCAGCTCGCGCGCGCACCGGGCGCGCCACACCGCTTCCAGCTCCGCAAGTTGCGCCGGGTCGTTCACCCCCAGCACTTCGCTGATCCGCGGCGCGATGAGTGGCTGGACCGCGATCTTCTCCTTCACCGCCATGGCGATGACGTCGGTGAGGTAGTACTCGCCCTGCGAGTTGTCCGGCTTCACCCGGGCGAGCCAGCCTCGCAGGAGCTGCGCCGGGCAGGCGAGGACGCCGGTGTTGCATTCGCGGATCGCGAGCTCGCGCCGCGTCGCGTCCTGCTGCTCGACGATCCGCTGTACCAGTCCGCGGGCGCTGCGCACGATGCGGCCGTAGCCGGCCGGATCGTCCGCCCTCATGGTGAGCAGACTTAAGCGCCGCGGCCCCGCGAGTGCCAGCAGCTCAGCGAGCTGGGCACGACCGATGAGCGGCACGTCTCCATAGAGCACCAGCACCAGGTGTCCGTCGGGGATGTGTTGCATCGCCTGCAGGACGGCGTGCCCGGTGCCCAGGCGCTCGGCCTGCAGCGTCCAGGAGACCGGCTCGTCCTTGAGTGCCGCGCGTACCCGTTCGCCCCCGTGTCCGTACACCACCTGGATGGCGCTGGGCCCGAGCGCGCGCGCCGTGTCGATCACGTGCTTGAGGAGCGGGCGGCCGGCGAGCGGCTGCAGCACTTTGGGAAGCGCCGATTTCATGCGCTTGCCCTCCCCGGCCGCCAGGATCACGACCGACAGCGGGGCCGGGGAAGCTGCGCGCACGCCTCCGGTGCGGCGCGCATCGCGGCTGCCGCGCTTCGAGGGTCGGGGCCCGCTGCTGCGCATGGGCGGAATTGTACTCACCGTTCTACGGTAAATGAGTGTTGATCGTGCGCGGGGCGACCCACCGGCAACTCGGCGAGTTTCCTGCGCATGAGGGCTCCCACGTAGAGCTGGGGGTTGGAATGCACCTCGTGCTCGGCGTCCTCGCGGCGCGCCAGCAGCGCGGCGGCCTTGTGGAACGCCTCCTCCAGAGAACTGCTGCTGGTAAGGGAGTCCTTGAGGAAGGCCTCGCCGAACCAGGTGAGGTCACGGTCGTCCTCGCAGCCGAAGGAGGTGTGCGTGGCATCGGCTGCGGTAATGATCGCCGTGGTGTCGCTCTTGAGCTCGTCGAGAAAGACGCCCGCGTAGCAGGCCGACACCACCACAATGCGCCAGCGGATCTCGGAATCATCGAGCGCCTGGCTCAGATCCGCAGGGGCGAGCTGCGAGAGCGGCAGCGAGCCGTTCTCGACCTCCAGGCCGTCGCGCGAGCCGTGCGAGGTGAGAAACAGCACCAGCACATCGTCATCCGGATGCATGCGCGAGCCGAGCCCCTTGAGCGTCTGGGCGAGTCCCGAAACGCTCGCCAGCGGATACGAATCGCGGTCCTCCACGTCGTTCACCAGCAGGACCGAGCGCTCCCCGGAGCCGAAGCGCTCGGCGAACACGCGGCTGGCAAACAGCGCTTCGCGCCTGAACACCGCTTGGCTGCCGACGCCGGCGAAACCGACGAAGTAGGTACCCGTCTTGCCGGCTGGCGCGCTCGGTACGCGCGCGACCGCAGCGGCGATCTGCGCCGGCTGATCGTAGAAGAGTGCTTCCGCCTGGTCGGCGTCATCCGCGTCCCGGGCCTGCTCCGGCTCCCCGGCCACCCACAGACGCGTGTCGAAGTTCAGGAACCCCATCACCCAGGGCGCAGCGAGCACCAGCACCAGAGCGATGAGCACGGCGCGGGTGCGCACCACACCGTACGCCGCGCCCAACACGCGCACGCACAGCAACGCCATATAAATGAGTGCCACGATCAGCGCCGTGAGCGGCCGCGCCTGCACCAGCGTGCGGTCGCTCGCCAGCCAGAAGATCGTGAGCACGAACGGTGCGACAGCGAGCGCCGGCACCAGCAGCGCGCGGGTATCGGCCGCGCGGCTGTGCGCGCGCGCCACCACGGCGCAGGCCCCGAGCGCGAGCAGCAGATAGCAGGCCCAGCCAAACAGCCCGTCGAGGGCCAGCGGTGCATGCGCCTCGGCATGCAGGGCGTCGAGCCCGACCCAGACGGCGAGGTTCACGATCAGCAGCGTGACCAGCTGGTCGAAGTTGACGACGAAGCGCGGCGGCCAGCAGCGCCGCAATGCCAGCAGCGCAACACCGCCGCGCAGGTTGCGTGCCAGGCCTGCGAGCAGCCGGGGCGCCGCGGCGGGCGCTGCCGGTGAAGGGACCGGATGATCCGGTGACGGGTCCAGCGCTCAGCCCCGCAATTTGCGCAGGCGCGCGAGGAGTTTCAGCTGCGCCGCGGCGCGGGCGAGTTCCGCCTGCGCTTCCGCGATGCTGATGTGCCCGGCCTTGTCCCTGAGCGCTTCCTCGGCGCGCTGCTTGGCGGCGAGCGCCGCCGCCTCGTCAATGTCCCTGGCGCGCAGTGCCGTGTCCGCGAGCACCGTAACCCGGGTGGGCTGTACCTCGAGCGCTCCGCCGCCGACGAAAAAGAAATGCTCCTCGCCGTCGGGCGTCTGCACGCGCACTTCGCCTGGCTTCAGCAAAGTCAGCAGCGGTGCGTGGCGCGGATAAATCCCGAGGTCGCCCTCGGTCGCGGGTGCAAACACCACGGCGGCAGGGCCCGAGAACAGCTCGCCCTCGGCGCTCACGATGTCAACCTGGATGGTGAGTGCTTGCGCCATGGTTTACTGCAGCGTCTTGGCCTTCGCGACCGCCTCCTCGATCGCGCCGACCATGTAGAAGGCCTGCTCGGGCAACGCATCGAACTCGCCGCTGATGATGCCCTTGAAGCCGCGGATGGTGTCCTTGAGCGGCACGATCTTGCCGTCCTGGCCGGTGAATATCTTGGCGACGTTGAAGGGCTGCGACAGGAACCGCTGCACCTTGCGCGCGCGGTACACGATGAGCTTGTCCTCCTCCGACAGCTCGTCCATCCCCAGGATCGCGATGATGTCCTGCAACTCCTTGTAGCGCTGCAGCACCGCCTGCACGCCGCGCGCGGTATTGTAGTGCTCCTCGCCCACCACCAGCGGGTCCAGCTGGCGGCTGGTGGAATCGAGCGGATCGACCGCCGGGTAGATGCCCAGCGATGCGATCTGGCGCGACAACACCACGGTGGCGTCCAGGTGAGCGAAAGTCGTGGCGGGTGACGGGTCGGTCAGGTCGTCCGCCGGCACATAGACCGCCTGGATGGAGGTGATGGAGCCGGTCTTGGTGGAAGTGATGCGCTCCTGGAGGCGGCCCATCTCCTCGGCGAGCGTCGGCTGGTAACCCACGGCTGACGGCATGCGGCCCAACAGTGCGGAGACCTCGGTGCCGGCCAGCGTATAGCGATAGATGTTGTCGACGAAGAACAGC
>JBGPKC010000041.1:0-28055 GCA_041485725.1 Steroidobacteraceae bacterium | reverse complement strand
GGGGCTGCAGAACGGGGAGACGATCGGCTCGGTGACGCTCACGAGCCCCGGCGCGGTGAACACGGCCAATGTGGCGGGCTCTCCCTATGCCATCACGGCTAGCAATGCCGTCGGCGGCAGCTTCGGTGCCAACAACTACTCGATCACTTACAGATCTGGTCTACTCACCATCAATCCTGCGACTCTCACTGCCAACCTGACCGGCACGACGACTAAGGTCTACGATGGCACGACGGCCGCACTGCTGTCGGCAGGCAATTACACGTTAACCGGTATCCTCAACGGCGACTCGGTTTCGCTGAATGATCCAGCCCAGGGCACGTATGGGACAAAGAATGTAGGTACAGGAATCAATGTCTCCGTATCGGGTTTGCTGCTAACCGGGCCCAACGCGGGTAACTATGATCTGCAATCAACTGCGATCAGCGCAGCGATAGGAAAGATTACTCCGGCCACACTGACGTATGTTGCTAATCCGGCGACTAACTTCCTGTTAGGTACGCCATTCCCCACCTTCACCGGCACGGTCTCCGGCTTCGTTGGCGGCGATACCCTGGGGAGTTCGACCACCGGCACATTGGCGTTTGCCACGACGGCAACCTACGCAAGTCCACCCGACGTGTATGCAATCAATGGTTCCGGGCTCACCGCGCTGAACTACGTTTTTTCGCAGGCGCCATCCAACGCCGCCGCCCTGGTTCTGGGGAATCCCATCAACATTGGCACGCAACCGACGGCCGTAGGCGCCACGCCATTGCCACTATCGACTCCGGAGGCTCGCAATGCCGTGGATTCGGGCGGCATGACGCGGACGGCCTATGTAGAGCAGTGTGTGAGCTCAAGACCCGCCGATGTCAACGCGGCGTTGCTGCGTGGTTCCGGTCGGGCCGAATCAACCCTCGGCATGGGTGGTTTTTCGGTCGTCTATCAGACCGATTTCCACGACGGCCATGAAGTGGGTGTGGATAGTGAAGAGAATCTTAATCACACCTCGAGCTTTATAGCCTTTGACTCCCATCACCGGCCTGCCTGGTGTGTGCGGCGGCCTGCCGGAACTTGAATAGCGGTGACTCGCCAGCCAGTAGAATAGCGGCGGTCTACCGCGACGCCCCGCTGCGCCCAGGAACATTTTGTGAATGGCGGCAGCGTGTGTGCCGCATCGCCTGGGTTGCGTCGAGTTGTTACATCCTCTTCGTTGGCGTGCCGCTGCAGGCACAAACGTACGACCAAGTAGCGCCGAAGCCCCCCAGCCAGACACCCGCGCCGGTACCGCCCGTCCCGCCTCCCGGGACCGCGGTGAATGATGCCCCATCGATCTTGATTCCCAAGCTCACTGGTCTGCGGTTGATACCGTCGGCTGGTCGCTTGAGCACTATCGTGGCCCCCGATGGACAGCCTGTGCTCGTGGAGGGCCTCCCGTGGCTGTCTGCGGCGAAGGTCAACGCCATTGCAACGGGCTTTCTGTCCCGTCCTCTTACCCGCGGAGATCTTTCGCACCTCACACGTTTGCTCGTGGTCTTGTGCCGTAGTTCGGACCATCCCGTCGTTGACGTGTATGTGCCGCCGCAGGATATCTCCAACGGAGTCCTCCAGGTAGTCGTCTCGGTGGCACGACTGGGCAAGGTGCGTGTCCAGGGCAACCGGTGGTTTTCAGATAGCCTCTTCAGCCGCCAGGTGCGCGCGCAACCGGGCCAGGAAATTGCCGGGACCATGCTGATGCGTGACGTTGCCTGGCTGAATCAAAACCCTTTCCGCCACGTGGACCTGGTTTACGCGCGGGGTGAGCTGCCTGGCGAAACCGATGCCATCGTGCGCGTGACAGATGTCAGGCCGGTGCGTGTCTACACCGGCTACGAGGACACGGGTAACCAGGAGACCGGATTGTCCCGGGTCTTCGCCGGTTTCAATTTGGGGAATCTCTGGGATGCTGACCATCAGCTCAGCTATCAACACACACGCAGCACTGGAGCGGATCGGCTAGAAGCGGACAGTGCCAGCTATACCCTGCCGCTGCCCTGGCGCAACACGCTCTCGGTCTTCGGCTCCTGGGCGCAGGCCCAGGCATTCACCGGCGGCCTCTTTGGTTTGACCGGAACCACTTGGCAGGTGGGATTGCGCTACACCGTCCCCTTGCCGGTATTGCCGGGCTACAGCCACTCGCTGGCATTCGGCGCCGACTACAAGTGGACCAATAACAATCTGAGTTTTGGCGGGACGCGGGTGTTCAGTTCACCGGCCAACATCGCTCAGGCGCTCGTGACGTACGTCGGGGTTGAGAGCGACGCACGCGGTTCGACGCGCGGCTCGGTATCGGCCTATTACAGCCCCGGAGGTCTGGATGGCTCGAACGACGATCGCAACTTCATGGTGCAGCGCGCCGGGGCCACGGCCAACTATGCGTATCTGCAGGGCAGTTTTTCGCGTGTGCAGCGTCTGCCGGGGGACTTTACGGCGGCACTGAGCACTCTGGGCCAGTGGTCATCCGCACGTCTGCTTCCCACGGAGCAAATCGGTCTGGGGGGAGAGGACTCCGTGCGGGGCTACGATAATCGTGTCGTTAATGGCGATAACGGCATATGGGCGCAGCTGGAGCTGCGCACCCCGAGTCGTCACCTCATGGGTGGCATTCCCGATCACACGCAGGCCCTGGTCTTCGTGGACGCCGGCAGGGACTGGCAGCATGACCTTCAGTTAGGCGAAACGGAAAACACGCTCGTGTCAGCTGGTGGCGGGCTTCGTCTTCAGATCGGTGCGCACGGCACAATCAAGGGGGACTATGGCTGGCAACTGGCGCGGCTGGCCGGAACCCACCAGGGGCGCATTCATCTGTCTGGCGTATTGAGCTTCTGAGGCACCCTTGGCTGGTGACGCCGTCGCTGATCCTGGGTGCGATGATCCCACGGTCATCCTCAAGCGTCTCGAAGCGCCGTCGTCACGCTCACGCGTCCCGCTCGCAACGCAGGCAGCACGCGACCCCATTCCCAGCGCACGCCAGCCGTGTGGGTGAGTGAGCCAATTCATGAGCTCGGACACCACACGCTACCGTGGTCGAAACTATATCGGATTCCAACAACTCCGGCCCTGTTTAAGGTCCCGGGACGACGATCGTGCAGTGCTGTTCTTTTTGTGTTTTCGCCGCGGCCGCGCGGCAGGCAGCGAGCGCGGCCTGGTTCGGCTGCAGGAGCACCGCGGCGGCCTCGAGGTCGTACCAGGCCTGGGGGCTTCTCGCCTCCATCAAGGCGGCGCCGGCGTGCCAGCGGTCAGGTTCCATGGTCGTCGCGGCGGTCTCGACATTCGCGTTGCGCGCCTTATGGCCTTTAATTCGTATCATGCGCGGGAGTCCAGCTGGTGCCGGCGGCAGGTTGGGCGGCCCCAAGTCGCTCCCGGCGGCCACTTTCGCCCAATATCCTCTGGCCGGAAGCGGGATCGCTGCACGGCGGCACACCTTCGCTAGACCCACATCAGAGATTCCCAAGCGTTGAGCTACCTCGGATACCGGCGCTTCCCATACGAGGCGATAGAGTACGTCGCGTTCCAGATAATGAGCCCGGCGCGCGGGTATTGGTGCGTCTGCTGGCGGCAGTTCAGCGGTCGGCTGCACTTCATAGCACGCGGGCGCTTGAGTGTCTGGCAAGGACGGTAGGAAACTCAACACCTGTTGTCCGTGCCGGGTCAGGGCCTGTTCCCGCTGCTGCGTTTGGAAGTACGCATAGCCTGCGGTTGTCTTGGGGTCTTTGTGATTCAATACCGATCCCACCAAGTGAAGCGTCGAGCCATCCTGCACAAGCCAGCTCCCGACGGTGCGTCGCACGTCGTGCAATCGAACATCCGGCATTCTCGCCGCCGTGCGGATCCGCACCCAGGCCTTTCTGAGGTTGATCAGGGAGCCACCGGGAACTGCGCCACAGATGATGTGGGGGTTATCGTCCCGGCGCGGGATTTTCGCGAGCCGATCGAGGGCCGCTTCGCTCAAGGGCGCTAGCAACGGCTCGCCATTTTTGGTGAGGCCGATGAAGAGCGTCTTGAATGCCCAGTCCACATCCGACCACTTCGCACGTAACAGCTCGTTGACGCGAAGTCCCGTCAGTAACAGCAGCCAAATTGCGTGTCGGCCAAATTCGTTATCTTCGGCCTCCAGCGCGGCCAGCAGGCGCGGCATCTCGGCGGCCGTCACGTAGCGGCGCCGATTCGCAATCCGAAACAACACAAGACCGGAGGCGGGATTCGGTTTGCTGTCTGCCACCAATTTTGCCCTTTTCCCCCAATTAAACATCTTGCGCACAATCTTCACGAAGTTGTTCGCCTCTCCGGGCGTCGTCACGCCTTTCGCAGCATGGATCGCTTCGATCTCGGGCGTGGTCACCGCCGTCACTCGCCAGGCACCGAGCTTTGGAAGTAACATCCGGCGCAGCACGGACTCATCATGGCGCCAAGTCTTCTTTTTGAGCCGGGCGTGCTTTTCCAAGTATTCTGCAGCAAGAACTTTGATGGTGACCGCCGCCCGCTCTTCGTCCGACATCACTTGAGGATCGGCACGATCAGCCACTTGGCCGAGATAGCGTTTGGCTTTGCGTCGCGCCTCGTCGAGCGTCAGCACGTCGGCACGTCCCAGTGAAGCCAGGCGTTTGCGCTGGCTCACTCGGTAAGAGCAGACGTAGACGCGCTTACCGCCGCTGTAGAGGCGCAGTCCGAATCCCGGTAATACTTCATCCCAATAGACGCATTGAGCTTTCCCGGCGCCGATATACGGCAGAGAGCGCACGGTATCCTGGCGAAGTTTGATGTTGGGCATGCCGGATATGGCCTACAAAGGAGTGACCAGGGAGTGACCAACTCAGAGCGTTTTGGAGGCGTCACGGTACAGTCCCAGCGCACGCGGTGCAACCTAACTTATTGAAAAGTAAGGCGTGGCGTAGTGGAGACAAGTCAGGCGGTAGTATTTGGACGCGCTCCGAAGCTGCAGGTCGCTGGTTCGAATCCAGTCGGGCGCGCCAACTACAAACGGGTTACCCGCTGGTCCTCACGCTGGCTTGATGTTGGCGTTGAGTCGGAACAGATTCTGCGGGTCATAGCGCTTCTTGAGGGCCGCAAGGCGCGCGTAGTTGTCGCCGTAGTTGGCGCGGATGCGCCGCTCCGACTCGTCGTAGCCGCCATGGTTGACGTAGTAGCCATCGGTGAGCGGCTCGAGCGCCTTGAACGCGCCACGTACCCACTGGGTCGTGCCCTCGGCGCCGGTGGCGTCATCCCAGAATCCGATCACGATCACCTCGTGGTTCGGCTCGCGGTGCCAGTACGCGGTGGCCGCGGGCTTGATACGGCCAATGGCGCCACCGAACTGGCTGATCGCGACCACGCCGTTGTCCGCGGGCGAGTGCTCCAGGTAATCCACGATTGCGTTGCTGAGCTCGGGAGTGATCTGCTTGATGTAACCACCCTTGATGTAATAGCGCCCCGGCGGGTTACCCGCGTCATCGGCGCTTTGCAAATCGACGTAAGGTGTCGCCGCGAGGCCGTCTTTCACGGGCTTGCCGAGCTTGCGCAGCGGTGCCAGCACCCGCTCGCCCTGGTCGACTGGACCGCAGTAGCAAACGTCGAACACCACCACCCGCTGGTGATCCGGGGCCGGTGCCAGGAACACGAACACAAACAGCTCATCCGGGGCTGCGGCGATGAAGTCCGCAAAGCCGCGCAGCACCTCGCGCGCCTGCGAGAACGGATACACCAGCTCGCCACCTAACATCGTCGGGCCCACGGTATGCAGCCGGTATTC
This sequence comes from Steroidobacteraceae bacterium, assembly GCA_041485725.1. Lineage (GTDB taxonomy): Bacteria > Pseudomonadota > Gammaproteobacteria > Steroidobacterales > Steroidobacteraceae > 13-2-20CM-66-19. The sequence continues at coordinate 22,285 of JBGPKC010000041.1, read as the reverse complement.
GAAGGAAGTCACGACGCCGAAATTTCCGCCGCCGCCGCGCAGCCCCCAGAGCAGATCCGGGTTGTCCTGGGCGCTGACCTTCACCAAGCGGCCGTCCGCAGTGACGAGGTCCGCGCCGGTGAGATTGTCGCACGCGAGACCGTACTTGCGGCACAGACGCCCAAATCCGCCACCGAGCGTCAGCCCTGCGGCCCCTGTGTCGGACACCGTGCCGAGAGGCACCGCGAGACCAAACGCCTGGGCCTCCCGATCGACCTGGGCGAGGCGCACCCCCGGCTCGACGCGCGCGCGCTTCGCGAGCGGGTCGATGCGGATACCGCCCATCTGCGACAGGTCGATGACCAGTCCGCCGTCGCAGACCGACTGACCCGAGAGGCTGTGCCCCCCGCCGCGCACGGCGGTCAGCAATCCCTCGCTGCGTGCGAAATTGACCGACGCGGTGACATCCGCCGCTCCGGCGCACCGCGCAATGAGGGCCGGTTTGCGGTCGAACGCCCGGTTCCAGATGGTCCGCGCGCTGTCGTAGCCCGGTTCACCCGCGAGCAGCAGCTGACCGCGCAGACTCCGGCGCAGATCCTCGACGTCTTTGGGTTTCAACACCAGCTGCCGGCCGTCGAGGCCGATGGCCGGCACGTCGCTGGCGGTGACCAGGGCGCCGTAGGAGGGCCAGGACGCGGCAGTCAGGGCGGCAAGACCCGTCGCGCAGAAGGCTCGTCGTTGCATTCTTTTCTCCCGGATCCAGACTGTTCGACTCAACGGCGACGCTCGGCGGTGGCCAGATCGTTGACCAGCTCGATCAGCTTGGCTTCGCCGCCGGCCTTGGACAGATCGGTGGTGTACTTGCCGTTCACGACGACTAACGGTACGCCTTCGACGTGATAGCGCTGCGTCAGCTGCTCCGCGCGCTGCAGGTTGGAGTTGACCGTGAAGGAGTTGTAAGCCTTGGCGAAGTCATCGGCACTGACGCCGTTGCGGGTGGCGAAATTCTGTTGGAGCTTGAACGACTGCTCCTCGCCCTCCCCGGCCAGCGGGGTGTGCTGCTGCTGGATGGTCTCGAACGCCTTGGCGATGAGATCCTGGCGTCCCAGCGCATCCAGCGTGTAGTAGAGGCGCGCGTGTGCGCGGTGCACCGGGCCCCACATCACCGGGACGCGCGCGAACTCGACATATGCGGGCTTGGTCTTGAGCCAGTTCTTGATGAACGGTTCGAGCGCGTAGCAGTGCGGACAGGCGAGCCAGAACACCTCCATCACTTCCACCTTGCCGGGCGCAACGCTGGTGGGTTGCGCGGGAAGCAGGGGCACGTAGTTCACGCCCGGCTGCCATTTGCCGTCCGGAAGCTTCGCCCCGGCAGGCAGCTCCGCAATCTGCTCGAGAGAGGTGTCGCTGCGCGCTGGTCGCTCTCCTTCGGTGTCCACGGACTCCTGGGAGGCGGTGGCCTGCTGGGTCTCGTTCTGAGCCGCCGTCGCGGGTGCGGGGAGCGCGCCGGTCTGGGGCGATGTCGGGGATTGCGTGTTGGCGGCCGGTGCGGACGCGGGCGCGGCGGGTGGTGGCGTGGGCTCCTGCCGTGCGCAGGCGCACAACGCGAGCAGGGCCGCCAGGGCGAGCGTTCGGATCATGTGTTCCTCGAATCAGCGCATACCCTGCACGTAGGAGGCCACGTCGCGGATCTGCTCGGGGGTGAGGCGTTTGGCGATTGTGAACATCATCGTGCCGTTGCGACTCGCCTGCAGCGGGTTGGGCCCGGTGTAGCGCGCACCACTCGTGTAGTCGTTCAGCTGCTTCATCAGGTAGACGGACTGCTGAGCGCGCAGCGCCGGGTATCCGGCGGCGAGATTGCCGCGTCCCACCGGCCCATGACACGCGGTGCACGACGGGACGTCGCGTGCGCGGTCACCGCGCAGATAAAGAGCCTGACCACCCTGCCAATACGACGGGTCGGCCTCCAGCCCCGTGGGTGTCTGGGCCTCGTAGTAAACGGCGAGATCGCTGATGTCCTGATCACTCAGCGTGGTAGCGAGCGGCTGCATCACCGGGTTGGCGCGCACGCCGGAGCGGAACAGCCGCAGCTGCTCGGCGATGTAGACCGCGTTCTGGCCGGCGAGTCGCGGCCAATCGGGATTCACGCTGTTGCCATTCGGGCCGTGGCAGGCGGAGCACACCGCGGACTTGGCGACGCCATCGGCGACCTTGCCATGGGTGAAGGGCAAGTCGGGTGTTGCCGCGGCCGCGGGCGCGGCGGGCGCGGCGGGCGCTTGCGCCCTGAGCGCTGGCGCCACCAAACAAACCAGGGTCCCCGCCATGGCGGCAAGCCCCATCCAACCCACTCTCAGGCTCTGCGGCATTTGTGTTCTTTCCGGCTCGATCCCGCGATGCGAGGGCGGCGAATTGTACACTACAGGCGTGGCAGCGCTTTGTTACCCCTTGAAAACATGAGCCGGTTTCACGGGGCGCAGTTTCTGATCAGCGTGGCCGCGCCGGCGCAGTTCCCACCGGATGTCGGCGCCGAGGTCGCCTTCGTGGGGCGCTCCAATAGCGGCAAGTCGAGCGCCATCAACGCCATCGCTCAGCGCCGCGGACTGGCGCGCACCAGCAAGACGCCGGGCCGCACGCGCTTGCTCAATTTCTTCGAGCTGGCGCCGCTCAAGCGACTGGTCGACCTGCCGGGCTACGGCTACGCGAGCGCCCCGGAAGTCGAGCGGCGCGCGTGGCCGCCGCTCATCGACGCGCTGCGCACGCGCGCCTCCCTCAAGGGGCTGTTCGTGATCGTCGACTCACGGCGCGGCCTCACCGCGGCAGATGAGGGCCTGCTTGCGTGGGCGCTGCCTGAGCACCGCGTGCACGTGCTGCTCTCCAAGGCCGACAAGCTCAATCACGGCGAGGCGGCGGCCGTGCTGCGCGCGGCAGCGGCCATGCTGTCCGGCCGGGCGACGGCGCAATTGTTTTCGGCGCTGAAGGGGACCGGTGTGGTGCAGGCCCAGGACACGCTCGAGGCGTGGCTCGCGTGAGTTCGACGGGGAAGGGGTCATAAAAAACCCCGGCGGCTTCTTGTGAAACCGCCGGGGCAGACTAACCCGGCACAGGTCTCTTGAACCGGGCTTTACCCGCTCAGGGAGGGAAGCGGGGAGTGCGATGCACTCATTAGGTTCGACGTGCGACAGGCGCGTGAGTTCCACGCCGGCTCAGAAAAAATATCTTTTTAAATCATTAGTTTAGTTAAGGGCTTGTATCATCCTCACCACAGACGCGGCGCAGCTAGAGCAGGCTCAGGATCACGGAGAGCGAGAAAACGCGGGCGTCGTCGGTGTTCGGGATGCGGAAGCGCTCGTACTCGAGGCGCCCGCCGATGTTGCCGATATGCGCCTGCGCCCCGGCGCCCCAGGCAAATTCGGTGCCCTGGTCCGAGAACGCGAAGAAACTGCCCGGAGGCAGGGTTCCGGCGCTGCTCGCGCTCCCGTTCAGCTTCCAGCGCGACACGCCTGCCTTGCCGAACACGTCGACGAACGGCAGCGGAAGGGGCAGGAAGCCGACCGCGTAGCCCGCGTAGGCCTTCGCGTCCGAGTGCGTGCTGGCACCGCTGATGAACGTGTTGGTCCGATTACCCAGATCCAGGTAGTCCGCCTCCACGGCGAACAGCTTGATCGGCCGAAAACCGGCCAGCACTTTCCAGGACGTCTTGTCGATATCGGCAAAGGGCACCCCGGTATGGGTGATGCCTTGCACCTTGTCCTTCGAGAGGCCGGCGCCCACGTAGAGCAGTCCGTCGGCCTCGGCGGCGCCGGCTCCGAGCGCCAGGACGGTCACGAGCAGAATCCTTCGCATGGCTGTACCTCCGTGTTGCGCCTGTTGCCGGACGGCGACAGGCGCACTTCCGTTGCCGGAGTTGGAATGACCGGCGCGCGGGGGAGAAGTTCGGCGGCGCGGGCGGGGATCCGGGCTTACAGGCGCAGAAACACGTCGAGGGAAATGACCTGCGCCCCGTTGGTGTTGGGGATGTTGAAGTTCGCGTACTCCAGCCGGGCGCCGACGTTGCCGACGTGCACCTGGGCGCCCGCCCCCCACGCGAACCCCGTGCCCTGGGTCGAGAACGCGAAGAGATTCGCCGCCGGCGGCGCTGTGCTGGTGCTGCCATTCAACTTCCAGCGCGAAACACCGGCCTTTGCATAGATATCCAGGAAGGGCATCGGCACCGGCAGAAAGACGGCCGCAAAAGCTGCGAACGCCTTCGCATCAGAGCGCGAGATGGTGGTCGCGCAGTTCGGCTGGCCTACGACACAGGTACCCACTCCCGGGGCAACGAAGGTCCTGCTGCCGCTGCCGAGGTCGAGGTAGTCCGCCTCGACCGCGAACAGGCTGATCGGCCGCACGCCCACGAACGCATTCCAGGACGTGTGGGAGATGTCGGAGAAGCTGAAGGCGCCGTTCGTGATCTGGCTGAGCTTGTTGCGGGAGATGCCGGCACCGAGGTAGAACAGTCCGTCATCGGCCTGTGCGGCGCCGGCGCCGAGCGCCAACACGGTTACCAGCAGTAGTCTTTGCATCACCCGAGTCTCCCTTACCGTGATCTTTCACTAACGCGCTGCCGGCGCCGCAGTTGACCGCCGCAGGCGCCTGGGGCTAATGCGCCTCGTCCCAGTTCGCACCCGCACCCACGTCCACACGCAGCGGCACACTCAATGAGGCGGCGTTCACCATGCGCTCGCGGATGGCCGCGCTCACCTGTTCCACGGCGTCCCGGTGCACTTCGAACACCAGCTCGTCGTGCACCTGCATGATGAGTCGCGCCGGCGTGTCCTCGCGGGCGCACCAGGCATCGATGGTGATCATGGCGCGTTTGATGATGTCCGCCGCCGTGCCCTGCATCGGCGCGTTGATCGCGCTGCGCTCGGCGTACTGGCGCAGCTGCGTGTTGCCCGAGCGGATGTCGGGCAGGTACAGTCGCCGGCCGAATACCGTCTCGACGTAACCGATCTGCCGCGCCTGCGCGCGCGTCTCGTCCATGAAGCGCTTCACGCCCGGATAGCGCTGGAAGTAGCGCTCCACGTACTGCTGCGCCGCGCCGCGCTCGATGCCGAGGTTGCGTGCCAGGCCGAACGGCGACATGCCGTAGATGAGGCCGAAGTTGATGACCTTCGCGGTGCGACGGTGATCGGCGGTTACCGCCTCCGGGCTGACGCCAAACACCTCCGCGGCCGTCGCCCGGTGCACGTCGCGATCTTCGGCGAACGCCGCGCGCAGACCTTCATCGCCCGAGAGATGCGCCATGATGCGCAACTCGATCTGCGAGTAGTCGGCCGCCAGCAGCACCCAGCCCGGCGGCGCGATGAACGCCTGGCGGATGCGCCGCCCCTCGGGCCGGCGCACCGGGATGTTCTGCAGGTTGGGATCGACGGAGGACAGCCGCCCGGTGGCCGCGACCGCCTGCGCATAGTTGGTGTGGATGCGGCCCGTGCGCTCGTTCACCTGCTCCGGGAGCTTGTCGGTGTAGGTGGACTTGAGTTTCGCGAGCGCGCGGTACTCCAGAACAATGCGCGGCAGCGCGAAGCTCTCGGCGAGCTCTTCCAGCACATCTTCGGCGGTCGAGGGCTGGCCGGTCGGAGTCTTGCGCCGCACCGGCAGCTGCAGCCGCTCGAACAGGATCTGCTGCAGCTGCTTCGGGGATTCGATGTTGAATTCGTGGCCGGCCTCGCGGTGCGCCTGCAGCAGCAGCTCCTGCAACTGGCGCGCGAACTCGCGGCTCTGCGCGCGCAGCCGCTCTCGATCGACGAGCACGCCGTGATGTTCCATGGCGAACAGCACCGGCACCAGCGGCTGCTCGCACTCCTGGTACAGTCGCGCGAGCGCCGGCACACCCTCAAGCTGCGGCCACAGCGTGCGGTGCAGGCGCAAAGTGACGTCCGCGTCCTCGGCCGCGTACTCGACGGCCTTTTCCACCGGCACCTGGTCGAAACTGAGCCGTTTCGCGCCCTTGCCGGCGACGTCCTCGTAGGTAATGGTGCGCAGTCCGAGATACCGTTGTGCGTCCGAGTCCATGTCGTGATTGGTTGCGACGCTGTTCCACACGTAGGACTCGAGCATGCTGTCGAAACGCATACCCCGCAGCGTGATGCCGGCGTTCGCCAGCACGTGGGCGTCGTACTTGAGGTTGTGCCCGACCTTGCCGTGCGCGGGATCCTCGAGAATGGGCTTGAGCGCCGCGAGTACGCGCTCGCGATCGAGCTGCTCCGGCGCGCCTGGATACACGTGGCGCAGGGGTACGTAGGCGGCCACGCCCGGCTCGATGCACAAGGACACGCCGACGATTTCAGCCCGCATGTAGTCGAGGCTGGTGGTCTCGGTGTCGAAGGCGAACAGCTCGGCCGCGCGCACGGCCGCGAGCCAGCGCTCCAGATCCTCCCAGCGGGTCACGGTTTCGTAGCGGCGCGCGATGTCGGCAGGCGCAGGAATGTCGGCGGCAGGCGCCGCGGCATCCAGCGCCTGCGGGCTCTGCGCCACGCTGGTCGCGGCGGTGCCCGCCACCGGATCGCCGCCTTCCAGCTGCCGCAGCAGCCCGCGCAGCTCGTAGCGCGTGTACAGCTCGCGCAGGCGCGCGGTGTCCGGCGCGCCCGGCACCAGCTCCTCCACCGACAGCGGCAGCGCAAGGTCAGTCCTGATGGTCGCGAGCCGTCGCGACAGCTCGAGCGTCGTGAGACCGGTGCGCAGGTTCTCGCCCACCTTACCGGGGACTTCCGCCACGCGCCCGATCAGCTCATCGAGGCCGCCGTACTGCTGCAGCAGCTTGGCGCCGGTTTTCGGCCCCACCTTGTCGATGCCCGGGATGTTGTCGGAGCTGTCGCCGACCAGTGCCAGGTAGTCGACGATCTGCTCGGGGTAGACGTCGAACTTCGCCTTGACGGCGTCGCGATCGAGCACCGTGTTGTTCATGGTGTTGATGAGCGTGATGGAGCCGTCGACCAGCTGCGCCATGTCCTTGTCGCCGGTGGAAATGAGCACCGTCTGCCCGGCTTGCGCGGCGCGCCGGGCCAGAGTGCCGATCACATCGTCCGCCTCTACCCCCGGCACGCGCAGCAACGGCAGCCCCTGTGCCTCGATGATCTGCAGCAGCGGCCCCATCTGTGCGCGCAGGTCATCGGGCATCGCCGGCCGCTGCGCCTTGTACTCGGCGAACAGCTCGTCGCGGAAGGTCCTGCCCGGCGCGTCGAATATCACGGCAATGCGGCGCGGCTGATAGTCCTTGAGCAACTTCAGCAGCATGTTCATCACGACAAGCACCGCTCCGGTCGGCTCGCCGCGCGAGGTGGTCAGCCGCGCCACCTCAGGGGCGGAATGAAACGCCCGGTAGAGATAAGAGGAGCCGTCGACGAGAACCAGGTCGGGGGAGCGCGTCATGCGAGGGTCCTGAAGCGGGCCGCGAGTATAGCGGAGGGCCCCGCTCACCAGCCGCGCGCCTTAAGGCCGCTACTTCGGCGCCTGAGAGTCGTCGTTCTGGTCGGTTGGCTTGGGCGGCGCAGGTGTTGCAGGTGTTGCCGGTGCCGACGGCGCCGACTCTGCGGGCACCGGCGGCGCTGCCGCAGTCGTGACCACCTGGGCATTCTTGTCCGGCAGATACAGGGCACCTTTCTGTCCGCAGCCCGCCAGCAGCAGCGCCACGGCGCCCGCGAGGATCCAGGGCACACGCCTCATGTGTACAGCGGCCTCTTGTCCCGCAGCGCGAGCCAGCCGCGCACCAACCGGTAGACGATCCAGATCGCCAGCGCGCACAGGCCGAGCAACCCCAGCAGGATCCCAATGATGGTCAGCATGACCAGCGCCGACACGCACGCCCACAGCACTGCGAACCAGAAGGTCCGCAGCTGCCAGCGGAAGTGCGATTCGAGAAAGGTGCCGTGCGTCGCCGAGCGACGCGCATAGTTCATGATTACGGCCACGATCGACGGCAGGCTGCCGATGAAGCTGCCGACGATGGTGTGGAAGGTGGTGATGCCGATGAGCACCGCCAACGAGTGCAGTCCGTACATCACCTGGGTGTAGGTGAAGAGTGATTCGTCGACGTGCGGTGCAGCGGCTGCAGGCATCTGCGGATTCGGGTCTGACATGACTCACCTCAGGCGGGCGCTTGTGTTGGCCGTCGATCCACGACCGCCATCGTCAGGCGCGAGACACACACCAGGCGCTCGTTCTCATCGCGGATCTCGATGTGCCACACGTGGCTGCGCCCGCCCAGGTGGAACGGGCGGGCGGTCGCGGTGACGGTGCCGGCGGATACCGCCCGCAGGTGATTGGCGTTGATCTCCTGCCCCAGGCACAGGGACTGCTGCGTGTCGACGCACATCATCGAGGCGAGGCTCCCGACCGTTTCCGCAAGCGCCACCGAGGCGCCGCCGTGCAGCACGCCAAAGGGCTGGTGGGTGTGCTCGTTCACCGGCATGGTTGCCCGCAGAAAGTCCGGGCCGATCTCGGTGATCCGGATGCCGAGGTATCCGGGCAGGCTCCTGCTGCCTCGTTCGGTGAGAGCTTCGGGAGTGGTGCTGGCGCGCCAGATGCTCATCGGCGCTAGTCTAGCGGTTTGCACAGTGGCAATCTGCACCCCTGCTCAGGTCCGGAGCGTGCGATGACCGAGTTTGCCTTCCCGCCGCCAGCCGCGCCGAGCGTGGCCGTGGCCGCCAGCAGCGAGCGCTTTCCCGTGCATCGCATCTACTGCGTCGGCCGCAATTACGCCGACCACGTCCACGAGATGGGCGCGGACCCGCAGAGCGAGCCGCCGGTGTTCTTCACGAAACCCGCGGACGCGGTGGTGGCGAACGGCGCCGCGGTTCCTTATCCGCCCCGCACCGCCAACTTCCACCATGAGATCGAGCTGGTGGTGGCCATCGGCCGCGGCGGCCGCGACATCCGCGAGCCGCGGGCACTGGAGCATGTGTTTGGCTACGCGGCGGGCAATGATCTGACACGCCGCGATCTGCAGCACGCCGCGAAGCAGCGCGGCCAGCCGTGGGATGCTGCCAAGGGCTTTGACTGCTCGGCGCCGATTGCCGCGATCCGCCCGGCTGCCCTGGGGCAGGTGTCGCGCGGGCGCATCTGGCTCAGTGTCAACGGCGAGTTGCGCCAGGAGTCGGACGTGAGTCAGATGTTGTGGGACGTGGCGCACATCATCGCGGAGCTGTCGACGCTCTACGAGCTCAAACCCGGTGACCTGATTTTCACCGGCACGCCCGCCGGTGTCGGCCCGGTGAAACCCGGCGACCGGCTGGAAGGCGGCATCGAGGGACTCGAGCTGCTGCGTAACACCATCGTAGCGGCAGATCGGGTCGCGGCATGAAGCTCTACCACTACTTCCGCAGCTCCGCGTCCTACCGCGCGCGCATCGCACTTAACTTCAAGGCAATCGACTGGGAGGCGGTGCCGGTGGATCTGCGTGCGCCGGCGAGCGCACAGCGCACGCCGGAGTTTCTCGCGCTCAACCCGCATGGGTTCGTGCCGGTGCTGGTGGACGGCGATAACACCATCACGCAGTCGCTCGCCATCATTGAATATCTCGAGGAAGCCTATCCGCAGCCGCCGCTGCTGCCGCACTCGCCCGCCGAGCGCGCGCAGGTACGCTCGCTCGCGTTCGCCATCGCCTGCGATATCCACCCGCTCGGCAATCTGCGCGTGCTCAACTACCTGCGCTCAGCGCTCGGGGCGGATGAGGACGCGGTGAACGCCTGGGTAGGTCAGTGGATCGCGCGCGGCTTTGGCGCTCTCGAACTGGACGTGCAGCGCTCGAGCGCCGATGGCCGGCATATGTTCGGCGCAGCGGTGACGCTCGCCGACGTGTGTATCGTGCCGCAGATGTACAACGCGCGCCGTTATCAGTGCGACCTCACTCCGTTCCCGACGCTGCGTGCGATCTGCGCGCACCTGGAGATGTTGCCGGCGTTTGCGCAAGCGGCGCCGGAGGCGCAGGCGGGTGCGCGCTCATGAGCACCCTGCCCCGACGGTTCGAGCTGGTCGCGCCGCTCTCCGGAATCCTCGTGCCCCTCGAGCGCGTCCCGGACCCGGTGTTCGCGCAGCGCACGGTGGGCGACGGGGTGTCGATCGATCCGACCTCCTGCGATGTGCTGGCCCCGGCCGCCGGGCTCGTCACGCTGTTGCACCGGGCAGCCCATGCCCTGGCGATCACGACCGAGGAGGGGTTGGAAATTCTGGTTCACATCGGCGTCGATACCATCGGGCTGAACGGCAAGGGTTTCACTGCGCGCGTGCGGCAGGGCGATCGGGTGGTGGCCGGACAGCCGCTGATCTCGTTCGACGCGGATCTCATCGCGCGCTCGGCCCCGAGCCTGCTCACGCAAGTGTTGGTGACGAACCGCGAGCGCATCCGCGGGATGACCGTGGGCACCGGCCTCGTCGAGGCCGGCCGCAGCATCATCCTGAGTGCCGAGCTCGCCGCGGCTGCCCCCGTGGAGCGCGCGCCGGCGAGCGATGCAAGCGCCGTTTCGGCGGACATCCGCTTGCCTAACCGCCAGGGGTTGCATGCCAGGCCGGCGGCGGTCCTCGCGGCCGCGGCCAAGGCGTTCCGCTCGGACATCCGTTTGCTGCGCGGCGCAGATGCCGCGAATGCCAAGTCGGTCACAGCCATCCTGCTGCTCGCCACCAGCCCGAACGATGCGATCCGCGTGAGTGCCACAGGTCCCGATGCAGCCGCTGCGGTCAGCGCCCTGGCGGAACTGCTCTCTTCCGGGTCGGGCGAATCGCAAGCCGCAGGGGAGGACTCGCCGGCCGTAGGCCCGGTGCCGGCGGCAGCAGCGGCCGCGATCGCCCCGGCAGGTCCGAATGACCCCCGCAGGCTCACGGGCGTGTGCGCATCGCCCGGACTGGCGCTGGGCAAAGTCGCGCAGGTGCGCCGCGCCGTGATCAGCGTGGAGGAGCAGGGCGCGGGGGCCGAGCGCGAGCGCGTGCAGCTCGACGCCGCGCTCGCCCGCGGCCGGCAACAGATCAGCGTACAGAAGGCGGTCAACTCGGGCGCAGCGTCCCGCATTCTGGATGCCCACCTCGAGCTGCTCGCCGATCCGGAGCTGATCGACCTCGCGGTGGCCGGGCTTGCCGGGGGACACAGTGCCGGATACGCCTGGCGGGAGGCCTATTCGAGCTACGCCGAGCGCCTCGAGGCGCTCGCAAGTCCGCTGCTGCGCGAGCGCGCCGGCGATGTTCGGGACGTCGGCGGCCGGGTGCTCGGGCTGCTGGCCGGCGTGACGACTGCGCCACTCGAGTTTGCACCCGACTCCATCCTGATCGCCGATGAACTGACGCCGAGCGAGACCGCCTCCCTCGACGCGGGCAGGGTGGTGGGCCTGTGCACCACCGGCGGCGGACCCACGAGCCATGCGGCGATTCTCGCCCGCGCTCTCGGCATACCCGCCGTCTGCGGCGTTGATCGCGCCGCGCTCGAGCTCGCGGACGGCACCCCCGTTCTCCTCGACGGGACGGGCGGCACGCTGCTTGAGGATCCGGACGACACCCAGGTTGCCGCGGCGCGGGTCGTGATCAGGCGCCTGGTCGCACAGCGCCACAGCGAGCGGGAGGCAGCGAACGAGCCCGCAGTGACGACCGATGGGCATCGCATCGAGATTGCCGCCAACGTCGGCACGGCCGAGGAGACCATCGCCGCCGTCGCCCAGGGGGGCGAGGCCGTGGGACTGCTGCGCTCGGAGCTTCTGTTCCTGGACCGCGATACCGCGCCCGACGAGCGCGAGCAGGCCGACGCCTACCGCGCGGTCGCGGCCGCGCTCGGCCGCGAGCGCCGGCTCGTCATCCGCACACTGGACGTCGGCGGCGACAAGCCCCTGCCGTATCTGCCGCTGCCGCCGGAGCAGAATCCGTTTCTCGGCCTGCGGGGTATCCGCGTGAGCCTGGAGCGGCCCGATCTGCTGCGCAGCCAGCTGCGCGCGATTCTCAAAGCCGCCAGGCTCAGTGACATCCATGTGATGTTTCCGATGATCGCGACGCTCGATGAGCTGCGCGCCGCGCGCCGGATCCTCGACGAGGAGCAACGGGCGAGCGGCGAGTCGGTGCGCGTGGGCGTGATGATCGAGGTGCCGTCCGCGGCGCTGACCGCGGAGCATCTGGCGCGCGAGGTGGACTTCTTTTCGATCGGCACCAACGATCTGACTCAGTACACGCTGGCGATGGACCGCGGCCATCCCAAGCTCGCGGCGCTTGCCGACGCGCTGCACCCGGCGGTTCTCAGGCTGATCAGCCTCACCGTGGAAGCCGCGCACCGCCACGGCAAATGGGTCGGCGTGTGCGGCGGGATTGCCGCCGAGCCGCTCGCGGTGCCGGTGCTGCTTGGAATCGGAGTCGATGAGCTTTCCGTGCCGGTGCCGGCGATCGCGGCCGTCAAGGCGCTGGTGCGCCGGCTGTCGGCGAGCGACTGCCAGGATCTCGCGCGCGAGGTGGCGGGCTTGGGCACCGCGGGCGAGGTGCGCGCGCGGCTCGCGCAGTTCGGCCGGGGCTGAGGCGGATCTAAGGGGGAGTTGTGTTTAAGAATGCGTTCGTAGTCCTGCAGCAGATCGGCAAGTCGCTGATGATTCCGGTGGCGGTGCTGCCGGTCGCAGGTCTGCTGCTCGGCATCGGCGCGGCGCACTTCGAGTGGATCCCGCCGCTCGTGTCGGCGCTGATGAAGGCCTCCGGCGACGTGGTGTTCGGCAACCTGGCGCTGATCTTCGCGGTCGGCGTCGCGGTTGGCCTCACCGAGAATGACGGCGTCGCCGCGATTTCGGCGGTGGTCGGCTATGTAGTGCTGCTCGCGATTCTCGGCGTGATGGCCAGTGTCTGGGGCATCGAGCCCGTGACCATCATGGGAATCAAGTCGATGCAGACCGGCGTCTTCGGCGGCATCCTCGCCGGCGCCATCGCCGCGACGATGTTCAAGCGCTTCTACCGCACGACCCTGCCGCCATACCTCGCGTTCTTCTCCGGCAAGCGCTCCGTGCCGATCGTCACCGCGCTCGCCGCCGGCATTGCCGGCGTGGTGCTGTCGGCGATCTGGCCGCCCATACAGCACGGCATCGACACGTTCTCGCACTGGGCGGCGGTCTCCAACCCGCGCACCGCCGCGACCGTCTACGGCTTCGTCGAGCGGCTGCTGATCCCGTTCGGCCTGCACCACATCTGGAACGTGCCGTTCTTCTTCGAGATGGGTGCTTACACGGACGCGAGCGGGACGGTGGTGCACGGCGACATCAACCGCTTCTTCGCCGGCGATCCCACGGCGGGAATCCTGGCCGGCGCCTTCCTTTTCAAGATGTTCGGCCTGCCCGCGGCGGCAATCGCGATGTGGCACAGCGCCAGCCCGCAGAACCGGGTCGCGGTCGGCGGCATCATGATCTCGGCGGCGCTGACCTCGTTCCTCACCGGCATCACCGAGCCGATCGAGTTCGCATTCCTGTTCGTCGCGCCGGTGTTGTATGTGGCGCACGCGGCGCTCGCGGCCTCGACGCAGTTCGTGGCCAACACGCTCGGCATGCACATGGGCTTCACTTTTTCGCAGGGTGGCATCGATTTCCTGGTTTTCAACGCATTCGGCAAATTCGCGCAGAAATGGTGGCTGGTGCTGATTCTCGGCCCCGTGTATGCGGTCATCTATTACCTCGTCTTCCGCCTCGCCATCCGCTGGCTCGACCTCAAGACCCCCGGCCGCGAGGAGACCGCCGTGGCTGCCGCGCCGGGCGTTGCCCCCGCAGGGGGCGACGGCCGCGCACGTGAGCTGGTGCTCGCCTTCGGCGGCGGCGACAACATCGCCAGCCTTGACGCCTGCATCACGCGGCTGCGGGTTGCGGTAAGGGATCCGGCGCTCGTCGACGAGCGCGCACTGACCGCGCTCGGTGCGAGCGGGGTCATGCGCGTCGGTAACGGCGTGCAGGCGGTGTTCGGGACGCTCTCCGAGCACCTCAAGACCAACATGGAAGACTACCTGCGCACCTCAGGCGCAGCTCCCGCCGCTGTCCCCTCGCCGGCATCCGCCGTGCGCAGCCCGGTGGCCGCTTCCGCGGCCGCCCCCGACCCCGCGATGCGCGAGACGGCGGCGCGGCTTCTGGCGGCGCTCGGTGAGCGCGCCAACGTGCGCGAGCTGGAGGCGGTTGCCCACACGCGCCTGCGCGTCAGGCTCGCCGACCCGGGTCGCTTCGACGAGGTGGCGGCGAAGCTGGCCGGGGTTGCAGCCGTCATGAAGGCGGCCCCCGGGGTGCTGCACCTGATCGTCGGCGAGCAGGCCGGCCGGCTGGCCGCCGTCATGAAGGTCGCCTGAGCGTCGCCGCGCGCTTAAGTCCTATCCGGCCGGGCGCCGCAGGAAATTCACGTAGCCGGCCAGAAACTGCTTCAGGTGTTCTTCGACGGCGGCGTCCTTGAGGCTGCCTCCCTCATCGAACACGCCGCCGGCGCGCGACACCATGAGTCGTCCGCCGAACCAGGTCTGGGTGCCGAGCGTGCGCATCACCGGCAGCCAGGCGGCCTGGCTGAGCGTGGTGCCGAAGCCCCCCGGGGAGGCGCCGATGATGGCGAAAGGGCGGCCGCCGAACACCCGCCGGATGTCCGACGACGGCCGCGACAGCCAGTCGATGGCGTTCTTGAACACCCCGGGGATGCTGTTGTTGTATTCGGGGGTCGCCAGCAGCACGCCGTCGGCGGCGATGATCGCCTCCTTCAGCTGGTTCACCGTCGCCGGGATGCCCTGGGCTTCGACGTCGGCGTCGTAGAGCGGGATGCCGCGCAGGCTGGCGACCTCCAGCGTCGCATCCTCGGGCATGAGGCGCGCCGCCGCGCGCAGCAGCGCGCTGTTGTAGGAGCCGCGACGCAGGCTACCCGAGATTCCCAACACCTTGGTCATCGCATCTCCCCTGAGCTCGGCGAGCGTGCGCCGCGCGGCGGGCGCTTGCAACGGCGCCGACGCTCCAGGGCTAACCCTTCAGTTTCGCCGCCACGCGCCGGTATGCCTCGCGAAACGGGATGCCCTCCTTGACCACCAGGCGGTTGGCCTCTTCGGCGGCGTGAATCGCGGGATCGAGCCGAATGGCCTCGCGCCGGAACTGCAGCGCCTCGATGGCCGGCGGCAGGATGGCGAGTGTCTCGAGCGCGAGGTCGATGCCGCGAAACAGCGGAAACTTCAGCAGCTGCAGGTCGCGGTGGTAGCCGGAGGGCAGCTTGGCGCACACCCCGAGTGCTTCGGTGAGACACGCCTGCGCGGTGGCCGAGCGGCCGCGGATCAGCTCGAACACGTCCGGATTGCGCTTCTGCGGCATGATCGAGGAGCCGGTGGTGAAGGCTTCAGGCAGCGTGACAAAGCCGAACTCCTGGGTGGCGAACAGCAGCACGTCGACGGCGAAACGCCCGAGATCCTGCAGCAGCAGCGTGATCTCGAACAACAGCTGCGCTTCGGCCTTGCCGCGCGAGAGTTGTACCGCGGTGACGGGCTGGTGCACGGCGGCGAATCCGAGCCGGGTGCGCGTCGCTTCACGGTCGATGGGCAGCCCCGGCGTGCCGTAGCCCGCCGCCGAGCCCAGCGGGCTCTTGTCGCTACGGCGCAGCACCTGGGAGAGGCCGGCCGCGTCGTCGCGCAGCTCGGCCGCAAAACCCCCGGCCCACAGCGGCACCGAGCTCGGCATGGCCTGCTGCTGGTGCGTGTAGCCGGGCAGCGCGGTGCCCGGCTCGCGCACCGCGAGCCCATCGAGCGCATCCGCAACCGCGAGCGCGCCGGCGCCGAGCGCCCCGACGGCTTCGCGCAGGTACAGGCGGATGGCGGTGAGCACCTGGTCGTTGCGCGAGCGCCCGAGGTGGATGCGGGCGCCGGCCGCACCGATGCGCTCGGTCAGGCGCCGCTCGAGCGCGCTCTGGCCGTCCTCGTCGGGGAGTTCGATGCGCCACGCGCCGCGCGCGTGCTCCTGCGCCAGCGCGCTGAGTCCATCGCGGATCGCGTTCAAGTCGCCGGGCGTCAACAGGCCCTGGGCCTGCAGCATCTCCGCATGCGCGATCGAGGCGCGCACGTCGTGGCGCACCAGACGCTCATCCAGCGCGTGGTCCTCGCCCGCGGTGTAATGCAGCACCCGCTCATCGAGCGGCGCGCCCTTGTCCCACAGCCGCGTCATGGCGTGCTCTGCTCGGCCGGGGTGAGCGCGTTGACATCGGCGACGATCAGCGTGCCGGTGCCCTCGTTGGTGAATACCTCGCCCAGGATGCCCTCCGGAGACTGGTACGACACCACGTGCACCCGGCGCACGCCGCCATGGATGGCGTCCTCGATGGCCTTGGCCTTGGGCAGCATGCCGGCGGCGATGTGCCCTTCGTCGGCGAGGCGCTTCAGCCCCGGCAGATCCGTGTAGGAGATGAGCGAGCGCGGGTCATCGACGCTGGCGAGAATCCCGGGCGCGCCGGTGCACAGGATCAGCTTCTCCGCCTGCAGCGCGGCGCCGATGGCCGCGGCCACGGTATCGGCGTTGATGTTGAGCAGCGTCCCGGACTCATCCGCGGACAGCGGGCTCACCACCGGCATGAGGCCGTTGTCGAGGAGCTTCCTGAGCACGCTGGTGTCCACCGCGTCGATGTCGCCGACGAAACCGAAGTCGATGAGCTCGCCGTCGGCGCTGAGTCTCAGCGGCGGGCGCTTGTGGGCCCGCACCAGGCCGGCATCCACGCCGCTGATCCCGACCGCCCCGATGTCGAGGTCGCGGCACATGCCGAGTACGCGCGTGTTGATCAGGCCGTTGAGCACCATCGTGGTCACGTCGATCGAGCGCTGGTCGGTGACGCGCCGCCCGTCCACCATGCGTGTCGGCACACCGAGCGCGGCGGACAGCTCGGTGAGCTGCGGGCCGCCGCCATGCACCAGCACCACGCGCACGCCGAAGTAGTGCAGGATCGCGATCTGCTCCATCAGCAGCCGCGTCGCCTGCGGGTCGGCAAACACGCCGCCCCCCGCCTTCACTACGAAGGTCTTGCCCTTGTACATGCGGATGTAGGGGGCGGCGCTGCGCAGGGCGCGGATGGCGAGGGCGTGATCGCTTCTGTGCATGATCATGAGGAATTCCCGCAGGGCTCAGGGATTGAGCATCTGATGCAGCACGGCCATCTGCACCGGCAGACGGTTGTAGGCCTCGCGCTGCACCACGCTGCGCGCGCCGTCGAGCACCTCATCGGCGATGGCGGAATTGCGTCGCACCGGCAGGCAGTGCATCACGCGGCACTCGCGCGCCGTGATCGTGAACCAGTCATTGCGCACGCACCAGCCGGTCAGCGTGCTGCGCAGGCGGGCATCCGCGGCGGCGTCGCCGTAGCAGGCGGTCGCGCCCCACTCCTTTACATATACGACCTCGGCACCGGCGAGCGCATCGTCGCGCTCGGCGGTCTCGCGCACCGAGCCCCCGGAAGCCGCCGCGGCGCGCCGCGCGCGTTCCATGATGGCACCGGGGAGCGCGAAGCCTTCCGGACGCAGCACGATGACTTCCATGCCGCGCAGCGCCGCCATGTGCAGCGCCGCCGCCGGCACCGCCAGCGGCAGGGCGCGCGGGTGGTAAGCCCACGACAGCACGAAGCGCCCGGCGCGCGGCACCGCCAGATCATCGAGCGTCTTCCAGTCGGCGAGTGCCTGGCAGGGATGGTTGACCGCGGACTCGAGATTGAGCAGCGGCTTGTCGATGAGGCTCGCCATGGCGTTGAAGCGGGTCTCCGCCAGATCGCTCTCCAGGTCCTTGCCTTCGGCGAAGGCGCGGATGCCGAGCGCGTCACAATAGCCGCTGAGTGCCGGGATGCCCTCGCGCACGTGCTCGGCGGCCGCGCCATCCATGACGACCCCCGGGCGGGTCTCGAGTTGCCAGCTGCCCTGGCCCGGGTTGATGACGAACGAGTTGCCGCCGAGGCGCGCCATGGCGGCCTGGAAGGACGCCAGGGTGCGCAGCGACGGATTGAAGAACACCAGGCCCAGGATCCTGCCGCTCAGCGCGTGCGGCTCGGGCTGCTTCTCCAGGCGCCGCGCGAGCTCCAGGAGCGAGAGCACCTCGTCGCGCCCGAAATCCGCGAGATCGAGAAAGCGCTTCATGCGGGCAAATCGCGCAGCGCGTCGCGCAGCAGGTCGACGTGCTCCTCTGCGAGGATGAGCGGCGGCAGCAGGCGCAGGACGTGCGGGTCGCTGGCCGTGCCGGTGAGGATGCAGCACTCGAGGAGCTCGGCCTGGATTTCCTTTGCCGGACGCGTCGTGCGCAGCCCGACGAGCAGGCCCGCGCCCTGGTGCGCGGTGACCGGGCCGAGGACACAGGTCCTGCGGATGTATGCGCCCACGCGCCGCACGCGCTCGAGAAGCCGCTCGTTCTTGATGGCTGCAATGACGGCCTCGATCGCCGCGCACGCCATGGGACCGCCGCCGAAGGTGGTGCCGAGGGATTCGGGCTTGAGGGAGGCGGCCACCAGCGGCGACAGCATGAGCACCGCGCAGGGAAAGCCGTTACCGAGCGCCTTGGCCGTGGTGAGCATGTCGGGCCGCACGCCGTAGAGGTTGGCGGCGAAGGGCTGCCCGGTGCGGCCGACGCCGCACTGCACCTCGTCGAATATCAGCAGCGCCCCGACCTCATCACAGCGCGCGCGCAGCGCGCCGAGGAACGGCGCACCGAGATCCACCGCCCCGGCAAGCCCCTGCACGGGCTCGACGATCACGGCCGCCGTATGCCTCGTGACCTCGGCGGCAATGGCGGCCGGGTCGCCGCGCGGGATGAAACTCACGTCGAAGGGCGTGCGCGGAAACCCGTACCATTTCGCCTGCGCGCCCCAGGTCACCGCGCCCGCCGCAGCGGTGCGGCCGTGAAAACCGCCTTCGATGGCCGCGACGTGTGACCGGCCCGTCATGCGCAGCGCTACTTTGAGTGCGTTCTCATTCGCCTCGGCGCCGCTGTTGACGAAGAACACGCTGGCGAAGGGCAGTTGCGAGAAGCGCACCAGGCGCCGCGCCGCTCGCGCGCGCACCCGCATCGCGACCGCGTTGCTCTGGAATTGACAGACTTCGGCCTGGCGTGCCAGCGCCGCCGTCCAGGCCGGATGCGCATACCCCAGGCCGGCGACGGCATGTCCGCCGTAGAGATCGAGCACCCGCTCGCCGCGGGTGTTGGTGAGCCATACGCCCTGTGCCGATGCGACTTCCAGCGGGTACTGCGAAAATACCGGGGCGAGAAAATCGTGTGCCCGGGCTGCCGCCTGAATCGCGCTGTCCGTCGTCGTTGCCGCCGCTTTCTTCTTCGGCATGCCGGTGCCTCAGGTCCAGCCGGGCGCGACTGCGGTGAGACCGGTGGTCTCCGGCAGGCCAAACATCCGGTTCATCCATTGCAGGGCGCCGCCGGCGGCACCCTTGTTGAGATTGTCGATGGCGCACAGCACCGCGACGGTGCCGCCCGCGACCGCCCCCGACAGGTGCGCGTAGTTGCTGGTCGCCACGTTCTTGAGGCGCGGCGCTTCGGTCTCGATGCGCACGAACGGCGCGTGCGCGTAGAACTCGCGCAGCGCCGCCAGCAGCCCTGCGGTGTCGAGCGGGCGGGTGAGCTGCGCCTGCAGCGTCACGTGTATGCCGCGCGCGAACGGCCCGGAATGGGGCACGAAGGCAAAGTGCGCGTCCACCCCGCAGGCCGCGCGCGCGCACGCCGTGACTTCCGCCACGTGCCGATGCCTGAGCGCACCGTAACTGTAGAGATCCCCGTGACGCAGCGGGTGATGCGTGCCTTCCACGGGTTTGCTTCCGGCGCCCGTGCTGCCGGTGACGCCGCTCACGAACAGAGTCGGTGTGACGAGGCCGCCGGCGAGCAGCGGCACGCTCGCGAGCAGGATCGCGGTGGCGAAGCAGCCCGGATGACCGACGTGCGCTGTCGGCAGCTCCCGCAGGTGCTCAGGCAGCGCACAGGTGAATTCCGCCAGGCGCGCGGGCGCGGCGTGCGCTTGGCCGTAGACCGCCGCGTAGGCCTGCGGCGTTGCGTAGCGGAAATCCGCCGAGATGTCGACCAGGCGCGGCTGTGTTCCGGCGCGCTCCGCCGTCGTAAGGAGCGCGTCGATGAGCGCAGCGGACACCCCGTGCGGGGCGGCCGAGAACACCGCGCACTCGCGCGCCTCACTCACGAGTTCCTGCACCTGCGCCTGCGACTTGAAGCGCTCATCCGGGTAGGCGCTGCCAAGGTGCGGGAAGGCCGCCGCCAGCGGCTCGCCCGGCGCGCTGTCGGACATCACCGCCGCCAGCTCAAAGCGCGGATGCGTGGCGATCAGGCGCAGCAGCTCCCCGGCCACGTAGCCGGTACCGCCGAGCACCACGGCGGGGATGCCGGCGCTCACTGCACCGCCGCCGCTTCGAGTCCGAGCGCCTCGATCACGCGGTCCCCGAGTGCGGCGCCGTTGCTGATGGCGTTGAAGGCCGGCACGCCCATCTGGGTGGTGATGATCTCGACGCCCACCTGGTTGTCGGTGGACGGTCCGGTGACTGCGCACGGCTCTATGAGGAAGCGCTCGCGCAGCAGCTTCACGCCGCCCCAGGCCGCGACCGGATCGTTCGCCGACAGGATGACTGCGCTGAGCGCGCTGCGGATGTCAGGACACTCGAGGATCGCATCGACGCCGTAGGTGCCGAGGATGCCGTCGCCGAGCTCGAACACCAGTACGTCGGGTTTGCCGGCGGCGAGCTCGCTCAGCATGCTGCGGGTGAGCGCCGGACCGTTGGTGCGCGTCGTGGTGACCACGCCCAGATCGGTGAAAATCGCGCAGCGGCGTGCACCCGCGTCCTCCATCGCGAGGATGTCGCGGCGCAGTGAGACGCCGGTCGCCTTGAAGGCATCGACGGTGAGGCCGCGGTGGCGCATGCGGGTGATGACCGCGCAGGCAGCGGCGGTCTTGCCGGCTTCCATGCAGGTGCCGGCGAGCGCCACCACCGGCACCCCACGCGTATCGAGCGCGGCGTTGGCGTCGAGCCTCTTGTGACCCACGCGCGCGGGCACGCCGATGCGCTCGCCCAGATAGGGAAAGTTGAGCGCGACGCCCAGCACACGGCAGTCGAACGGCTTGCCTTTCTCCGGATTGATGGAGTCGCACACGCCGAGCACGCCACCGATGTTCAGCATCTGGATGACGTCGCCGGGTTGCAGCGTCGCGGGCACGTGGCCGGAGTAGCCGAACAGCGCCTGGCGGTGGCCGAGCGCGCCCGCGACCACGTCGCCCTTGCCGAGCTTGGCCATGCGGCCGCTGGTCAGCTCGAGGGTGTTGTAGATCGACTTGTTGTCGAGGACCTCGACCACGATGACGACGCCTTCCTGCGCGGGAATGTCCGCGGCGATGCGCACCTCGTGCGACAGGCCGCAGGCCTGGGTGACGGAGGCCAGCTTGTCGACCACCACGCTGCGCATGCCGCTCACCATCGCTACTGATCCTTGGGCAGCGTCGCCGCGTGCTCGCCGGCGCGGGTATAGAACACACCCGGCAGCGCGACGATCCGCGAGAACCCCAGCGAGTCGCTCGCCGACCACTCGCCCGCCGCTTCACCGTACACGCCCCGCGAGGCCGCCATGAGCGAGAACGGCGACTCCACGCCCTCGACGAACACGCTGCCGCTCTGCAACAGCAGGTGCACGTCGCCCGTCACCCGCTGCTGCGAGCTGGAGAGCAGCGCCTCGATGTCGCGGCACACCGGATCGAGCAGCTGGCCCTCGTGCACCAGATCGCCGTAGGGCTGCGCGACCAGCTCCTTGATGCGCTGCTGGCGGGCGGTGAGCACCAGCTTCTCGAGCTCGCGGTGCGCAGTGAGCAGCACCTCCGCCGCCGGCGCCTCGAACGCCACGCGTCCCTTGGTGCCGATGATGGTGTCGCCCAGGTGGATCCCGCGGCCGATGCCGAACGGTGCCGCGAGACTCTCGAGCGCTTCGATGATCTCGACCGGGGAGGCGGCCTGGCCATCGAGCGCCACCGGCCGGCCGGCCCGAAAGCTGAGCACGTGACGCTGTGCCGGGCGCGGGCGCGTGAAGGCATCGCGGGTGAGGAGCCAGGCGTCATCGGGGATGCTGCCGGCGGAGGTGAGCGTCTCGCGGCCGCCGATGGTCACGCCCCACAGGCCGCGGTTGATCGAGTACCGGGCTCCCGTGGGCGGCACCGGCAGCCCGCGCTGCTGCAGATACTCGAGCTCGTCCTGGCGCTTGAAGGCCTGATCCCGCACCGGCGCCAGCACCTTGAGGTCCGGGGCGAGGGTGCGCAGCGCGACCTCGAAGCGCACCTGGTCGTTGCCGGCGGCGGTGCAGCCGTGCGC
>JBGPKC010000040.1:0-29166 GCA_041485725.1 Steroidobacteraceae bacterium | reverse complement strand
CTTGGCGTGACGCTTCACTCTGGGCGAGTATGGCGGGCGAGGGGAGCTCGGCCTCGCCTGCTACGGAGTGTGCCATGCAGAAAAGAACCACCGACCGGCGCTGGCTGCCGCTGAACGCGCTGCGCGCCTTCGAGGGGGTTGCCAAGCACGGCAGCTTTACTGCGGCGGCCAATGCGTTGTTGATTTCGCAGAGCGCCCTGTCGCGGCACGTCATCGCGCTCGAGCGGCTGACCGGTGTGCAGCTCTTTGAGCGCCGCCCGCATGCGCTCACCCTCACCAAGGCGGGCCAGCACCTGCTGCCCGCGGTCGTGAAGTCATTCGACCGGCTCGAATACGCGCTCGACGACATCCGCAACGAGGGCGCGCCGAGTCAGCGCACGCTGCGCGTGCAGATGCCGCCGAGCTTTGCGGTGCAGCTGGCGGTGCCGATCCTGCGCGACTTCCGCCGCTTGAGCACCGAAGTGGACATCGACCTCATCAGCCCCTACGGGGTCGGGCCGCCGCTCGGGGATGTGGACGTGGCGGTGGTCTATTCAAGGCCGACCGTGAGCGATCTGGTGACCGATCTGCTCTGGCCGGTGCGCCTGTCCATCCTGTGCCATCCCAACATCGCGGCCGCACACCGCGGCAAGGACCTGGCGGCCTTCATCGAGGCGAACGAGATCGTCCATGTCAGGATCGCGGATCTGCCGCGCCATCAGTTCTGGTCAGAGTTTGTGCGCCGGAACAACCTCACTGGCGTCAACATCGAGCGCGGCCTGGTGTTCGACACCGCGGTGCTCGCCGTGCAGTACGCGCTCGGCGGCGTGGGGCTGGCGCTGGTCGACACCAATCTGTTTGCGGAGGAGATCGGCGCCGGGCGCCTGGTGAAGCCGTTCGAGGTGACGCTGGATGACGGTTACGGCTACTACCTCATCACGCACCCGGAAGGCCTGGGCGATACGGCCATCGCGCTGTTCCGCTCCTGGCTGATCGAGCGCTTCGGTACGCGGACGGTGAGCGCGAGTCCGCCCGTGCAGCTGGCGGTGTCCAACGAGTGATGTGAGGCGAGGAGGGTCCGTGAAGAGCGACGCGAGGGTGGTGGTGATCGGCGGCGGAGTGGTCGGCGCGAGCGTCCTGTATCACCTCACCAAGGCGGGCTGGAAAGATGCGCTGCTGATCGAGCGCGGCGAACTCACCTGCGGCTCGACCTGGCACGCGGCCGGCGGCATGCACACCCTCAACGGCGATCCCAACGTCGCTCGGCTGCAGCAATACACCATCAATCTCTACAAGGAGCTGGAAAAGATCTCCGGGCAGTCGTGCGGCCTGCACATGCCGGGCGGCATCATGCTCGCCGGCACGCGCGAGCGTTTCGACTGGCTGAAAATGGCCAAGGCGCGCGGCCGCTATCTCGGCATGGAGCTCGAGCTGATCTCGGCCGACGAGGCGGCACGGGTATTCCCGATCATCGACAAGAGGCATTTCGTCGGCGCGCTGCTGGATCCGATCGAGGGGCACGTGGACCCCTACGGCGTGACGCACGCCTATGCGAAGGCTGCGCAGATCGGCGGGGCGCAGGTGGTGCGTCACACGCGTGTCACCGACCTCAAAGCGCGTGGCGACGGCTCCTGGGACGTGATCACGGAAGCCGGCAACGTGCACGCGGAGCACGTGGTGAACGCCGGGGGACTCTGGGCGCGCGAGGTCGGCCGCATGGTGGGCCTGGAGCTACCGATCCTCGCCATGCAGCACCAGTACCTCATCACCGAGGATCTCCCCGCCCTCAAGGGGCAAAAGGAGCTCCTCACCTGCATAGACTTCGAAGGCGAGATCTACACCCGCCAGGAGCGTGGCGGGGTCTTGCTCGGAACGTACGAGCGCGCAGGCGTACCCTGGTCCCCGCTTCAGACGCCGTGGGATTTCACGCAAAGTCTGCTGCCGGAAGATCTCGACCGAATTGCACCGAGCCTCGAGGTCGGTTTCCAGCATTTCCCGGCGCTCGGGGAAGTGGGCATTCGCAAGGTCGTCAACGGTCCGTTCACCTTCGCGCCCGACGGCAATCCGCTGGTGGGACCGGTGCGGGGTCTGAGGAATTTCTGGGTGGCGTGCGGCGTGATGGCCGGTTTCAGCCAGGGCGGGGGAGTGGGGCTGGCGCTGGCGCAATGGATGGTCGAGGGCGATCCGGGCGCGGATGTCTGGGCGATGGACGTGGCGCGCTACGGAGACTGGGCCACGCTCGCCTACACCAACGCCAAGGTGCGCGAGAACTATTCACGCCGTTTTCGCATCCGCTTCCCGAACGAAGAGCTCACGGCGGCCCGGCCGCTGCGCACCACGCCCATTTACGAGCGCCTGCAGGCCGAACACGCGGTGTTTGGCGACTACTGCGGGCTCGAGCATCCGCTGTGGTTCGCACCGAGCGCGGCGCAGGCGACCGAGGACATCACCTTCCACCGCTCCAACGCCCACCCGCAGGTCGCCGCCGAATGCCAGGCGGTGCGCGAGGCGGTGGGACTCCTGGAGATTTCCAACTACGGGAAATTCGAGGTCACGGGGCCGGGCACCGAGGAGTGGCTGTCGTACCTGATGGCCAACCGCGTGCCGAAGGTGGGCCGCATCGCGCTCACTCCCATGCTCAACGAGCGCGGCAAGCTGATCGGGGATTTCACGCTGTGCCGCTTGAGCGCGCAGCGCGTGTTTCTCATCTGCACTTACGCCGCCGAGAGTTATTACCGGCGCTGGTTCGAGCGCCATGCGCCGCCGCCGGGAGTGACGGTGCGCCCGTGCGCGATGGAGTATGTAGGCCTGTCGGTCGCCGGCCCGCGCTCGCGGGCGCTGCTGCAGAGCCTGGTACGCGAAGACCTGTCGAGTGCGGCGTTTCCTTTTCTGTCGTTCAGGCTGCTCGATGTCGGCATGATTCCGGCCCTCGTGGGGCGCATCAGCTTCACGGGTGATCTGGGCTACGAGATCTGGGTGACCACGGAATACCAGCGCGCGCTCTACGATCTGCTGGTGGGAGCGGGCGCTGAGCAGGGATTGAAGCTCTTCGGTGGGCGGGCGCTCAATACCATGCGGATTGAAAAGAGCTTCGGCACCTGGGCGCGCGAGTACCGGCCGATTTACGGGCCATACGAGGCGGGGCTGGGGCGTTTCGTGGATCTGAAGAAGGGCGAGTTCATCGGCCGCGCGGCGGCGCTCGAAGAGCGTGACAGCGGGGGCGCACTACGCCTGGTGACGTTCACGGTGGACGCGAACGATGCCGACGCGAGCGGGGACGAGCCCATCTGGCACGACGGCAAGGTCGTCGGCTGGGTGACCTCCGGGGCTTACGGCCACAGCGTGCGCCAGTCGCTCGCGCTCGGCTACGTCCCGGCAGCACTCACGAGCGAGACTTCCGGGTTCGAGATCGAAATCATAGGCGAGCGCCGCAAGGCCCTGCGCCAGCCTGTGGCGGTCTTCGATCCTGACGGGACCAAGATGCGCGTCTGAGCTGCTCGTTCGCCACAGCCGGCTTCACTCCATGAACATGGCGAGCACGCTCGCGATCAGTGCCGGCTTGGTCTCGCCCTCGATCTCCATGGTGTTTTCGGTGGTGACCAGATAGCGTCCGCCCCCCTTGGGCTCGACCGCCGCGATCTTGATGCGATTGCGCACGCGCTTGCCCGAGCGCACCGGCGCCACGAAGCGCACCTTCTCGAGTCCGTAGTTGACGACCGACTTGGGCGCGATACGGGCGAGCAGCACCTCAAATCCCGTGGGTGCCAGCAGGGACAGTGTCAGGAACCCGTGGGCGATCGTGCCGCCGAAGGAACTCTCGCGCGCGGCGCGCTCGGCGTCGACGTGGATCCACTGGTGGTCGCCCGTGCAGTGGGCGAACTCGTTGATGCGTGCCTGGTCGAGCGTCGTCCACGAAGAGGCGCCGATCTCTTCGCCGACGTGCTTAGCCAGATCGCCCACGGGCATGATGCTGTCAGCCATTGCGGCGCATCTTACCAAGGAGCGATGCGGCTCTCAGAGGTGCTGTGGCGTCCGGGGCCACGGGCAGATCGTTGTTCTATCGCACTGCAAAATAACTTGCCACTGAAGTGTGACGGTGTGGATCAATAATAAGTTTTATTATCAATAATATATACTCACTCTAAGTGTAACAATAAATTCCTCTTGCAATGCATACAAACACTCGTAGAATAACTGTCGCCGCCCCCCAATTGTTTTGCCGCCGCAGGAGCTGACATGACTGACCGTACCTACGACCTCGACGCGTGGCTGGAGACCTACAAGGACGCGTTCACCTCCTTCACCCGAGCCCAGCAGGACGGCTTCAAGGCGCTCGAGCGCTTTGCCCGCTTTCACTACGCTGTCGCCGGCGACGTCCTCGAGGCAGGACTGGCGCAGGCTAAGGCGACCCTGAGCGCGCGCGCTGCCGACGGTACGCAGGCGATTGCTGATCTGCTGCAGAAGCAGGCCGAGCTCGGCACGCAACTGAGCGAGAAGCTCAAAGCGCGTGCACAGGAGTTCTCGGCTCTCGCCGCCGAGGTGCAGGAATCGGTGGGCACCTTTGGCGCCGACGCCGCGAACCGTGCGACGGGTGCGAAGAAAGCGGCCTGAGCTTTCTCCTTAGCTCCGGTTGGAGCACCCGCGGCCGGCGTCGGCTTTTCCGGTAGCATCGCCCGGATGTCCGGGCGTGCACCTTCGGCGTTGGCTTGCGCGCTTGCAGCGCTGGCGCCGGCGGCAGGCGCGCAGCAGTCGCATCCCGACCCCGGCGCGGCCGGCATGACGGGGCTGGATGGCCCGTACGCCATGAGCCGCGAGGGCTCCGGCACCAGCTGGCAGCCGGATTCAACACCGATGTCGGGCCTGCACGCCATGCGTGGCGCGTGGATGACCATGATCCATGGCCATGCAGTCCTCACTTATGACGATCAGGGCGGTCCGCGCGGCGCGACCCAGAGCTTTTCAACCAGCATGCTCATGTTCATGGCACGCCGCGAACTCAGCGACGGCGCATTCGGGTTACGCGTCATGGCATCGACCGATCCTCTCATGGGCAAGAGCGGTTATCCGCTCCTCTTTCAGACCGGGGAGACGGCCAACGGCCGCGATCCTCTCATCGACCGGCAGCACCCGCACGACCTGTTGATGGAGGCAGCCGCTACCTACAGCCTCAACCTCTCGCCGCACAGTTCGCTGTTCGTGTACGCGGGCCTTCCGGGTGAGCCGGCGCTGGGACCGAACGCGTTCATGCACCGGCTCTCAGGGATGGATGAGCCGGAAGCACCGCTGTCTCATCACTGGCTCGACTCGACGCATATTTCCTGGGGCGTGGTGACGGGCGGCTACACCTGGGAAGCTCTCAGGCTCGAGGCCTCGGCGTTCAACGGTCGCGAACCGGACCAGAATCGCTACAACATCGAGGCGCGGTCGCTGGATTCGTACGCGGCGCGCGTGTCGTACAACCCGACGCGCGACTGGTCGTTGCAGGGCAGTTTTGGACGCCTGGCGAGCCCGGAGCAGCTGCAGCCGGGGGTCAGCGTACGGCGCAGCACGGCATCCGCCAGTTACAACGCGCCGTGGGGCCTGTGGTGGCAAACGACGCTTGCGTGGGGACGAAACGCTCCGTCGGCCGGGCCGGCGAGTGATGCGTGGCTGCTGGAATCGGCGCTCAGGCTCGCTCGTGTCCACACCTTGTTCGGCCGTCTCGAACGTGTGGCCAAGGACGAGTTGTTTCTTCCCGATGCCGCCCTCTACGGCCACAGCTTCACGATCAACAAACTCTCACTCGGCTATGTCCGCGATTTCGCCCACCTCGGTGCTCTTGACCTCGGACTCGGCGGTCTGATCAGCACTTACAGCTTCCCCTCCACGCTCACTGCCGCGTACGGCAGTGGACCGACGTCCTTCATGGTGTTCGTGCGTGCGCGGTTGTAGCATCGCGCCATGGACACTCAGTGGTTGAACCGCAGGCAGGTGCTCGTGGGCGGTGTTGTTGGCATGGCGAGCCTCATGGCGCCGCGTGAGCAGGCGCGCGCGGGGTTACAGCCGGCACCGGCTGCAGCGGCGGGGACTCTCAAGATCGGTGGCGACCTGCTCGTCAATCGCATGGGCTTCGGCGCCATGCGCATCACCGGGGCGGGGATCTGGGGCGAGCCCAAGGATCCGGCCGAGGCGCGGCGCGTGCTGCGCCGCGCGGTGGAGCTCGGCGTCGACTTCATCGACACTGCGGATGCCTATGGACCGGAGGTCAGTGAGCGCCTGATCGCCGAAGCGCTGCATCCCTATCCGGCGGGGCTGATTATTGCGACCAAGGGCGGCCTGGTGCGTCCGGGACCCTCCGAGTGGGCGCCCGACGGTCGCCCCGGGCACTTGCGCGAGGCGTGCGAGGCAAGCCTGAAACGCCTCAAGCTTGCGCGCATCGACCTGTACCAGTTCCACCGCATCGATCCGAAGGTGCCGCTGGAGGATTCGGTCGGGGAGCTGGCGCGCCTGCAGAAGGAAGGCAAGATCCGCCACGTGGGTGTGTCGAATTTCGGCGTCGAGGATCTCGCCCGGGCACGCCGTGTAGTGCCGGTCGTTTCAGTGCAGAACCGTTACAACATCGCCGATCGCTCCTCGGCCGACGTGCTCGCGGTCTGCGAGCGCGAAGGTGTGGCGTTCATCCCCTGGGCACCGATCGCGCGCGGCTCCTCGGATACGCTCGAAGGCAGCGCCAGCAGCAAGGCGCTCGATGCTCTCGCGCAAGCGCACGGCGTGAGCGTGTTTCAGGCGGCGATCGCCTGGCTGCTGACGAAATCCGCCGCGATGTTGCCCATCCCCGGTACCTCTTCCGTGGCGCACCTCGAGGAGAATGTCGCGGCCGCGCGCCTCAAGCTCAGCGCCAGTGAGCTCGCGGCGATCGGTTAGCGGGTGACCCGCCGCGGGTCACCCGCCACTACCACCTGCATGGCGGCGGGGCTTGCCGCTAACCCTGGCGCCGCTGGTGCGCCGAGTGGGTCGCGGCCAGTCGCGGGCTGTTCACAGCGCGCACGGCGTGCGCGATGGCCTGCGCCTCGCAGGCCTCAGCCGCGGCAACCTCGGCAAGGACGCGGATGTCGCTCACCGCGCACACCTTGTGTGCCGCCGACACGATGCGCCCGTAGAGCGCAGTCGTTCCCTGCTCGGTCGCGAGATTGAGATCGCGGTAGTTCACCCGCACGCTCGGGGAGGCGTCGGCGGGCGCGGCCGCGTAGGCCGTGGCCGAGGCGCCGACGATGAGACAGGCGGTCAGCGCTGCCGAGGCACGCAGCAGATCACTGATCCTTGAAGTGGCTGAGGTCATGGGTTTCTCCGAAAAGTGTGTAGGGTGGAAGTCGTAGTTGCCGTTTCCTGTGCGGCGTGGCTATGAGACTCCCGACAGCGCCGCGTGCGAAGCCCGCGCAACTCGTGTTGATCCCTGCCGCTGACGCATTCGTACCGCGCCGCGCGTGGCTCCCGCATGGGGCGCTGCCGCGTTCCCGAACTCGTCCCCGGGAACAACGCTCTCGTCCCCGAGTCGACATCGGACACGGCACGCCGCGGCGCGGTTGCGCGTACGCTATGGGGATGAGCGCCTCACCGTTAGAACGCATCACGCCGGCGTTTGCCGCCCTGGCGGGGCACGGCAGCGCGCAGGCGGGGCGCGAGGCGCTCGCAGCCGGACGCAGCGTCTGGCCGCACCTGGCCGTGCTGACGGCATTCTGGATTTATGTCGCGCTGTCGAACGTGCTGTACGCCAACAACATGCAGGCGAGCCTCTCGAGCATGAAGATGGAGCACGTATTTGCAGCCTGGGATGCGCGCCTGATCCAACATCTGCTGCTGTATCCGCTGTTCCTGCTGTCCATGTGGAGGTCGCTGCGCACCGGCTGGCGCCCGCTGTGGCGCGCGGTACCGATCCAGCTGCTGTGCGCCCTGGGCTTCGCAGTGCTGGCGGCGCCGGCGCTGGTGATGGGCGAGCATGTGCTGGGCGAGTGGGAACACGAGCATTCCGCCGGCTCCGCACACGCCTGGACCGAATATTTCGGCGGCCCGGAAATTCCGGTCTGGATCGCCAGTGCCACGAATTTCCTGGTGACTTACGGCTTTGGGCTCGCGCTGATCACCGGCTTTGCCTTTTACCAGCGCCTGCGCGACTCGCAGCTGCGCTCGGCAGCGCTCGAGCGCGCGCTCACGCAGGCGCACCTGGCGGCGCTGCGCATGCAGCTCTCCCCGCACACGCTGTTCAACCTGCTGCACACCATACGCGGGCAGATCACCTGGGATCCGCCGGCGGCCCAGGCCATGGTGGTGCAGCTGGGGGACCTGCTGCGGCGGCTGCTGAGCGCCGGGGAACGGGAGTTCTCGCGGCTCTCCGATGAACTGCAATTCGTGGCGCTGTATCTGGAACTGCAGCAGAAGCGCTTCGCAGACCGCCTTACGATCGCCGCGCCTGCCCGTGACGACATTCCGCGCGCCTGGGTGCCGAGCCTGATCCTGCAGCCGTTGGTGGAGAACGCGGTGGTGCACGGTCTTGCCGGACACGAAGGCGCGGTCACTATCCGCGTCGAGGCGAGTGTCGGCGGCGAAACCCTCACGCTGCGGGTGCTGAACACGATCGCACCGGGCCGGGGCAGCGGGGCGGCGGGGATCGGACTGGCGAACGTGCGCGAGCGCCTGGCGGTGCAATTCGGCGAGCGGGCGACGTTTGAGGCGGGCCCCACTGATGACAACATCTGGAGGGCGCAGATTCACATGCCGCTGCTGCGCGACGGGCCGGAAAGTGCAGCGCAGCCTGACACGGCGGCGGCGCTGTGATGGAGGTGATGATCGTCGACGATGAGCCGGTGGCGCGCCGTAGCGTGCGCGAGTGCTGCGACCGCGAGCCGGACCTGAAGGTGGTCGGCGAGTACGGGGATCCGCGCGCTGCCCTGGAAGCCATCCGCGCACACTCGCCGCAGCTGCTGTTCCTCGACATCCAGATGGACTCCATGTCCGGTCTGGCGCTGGCGCGCGCGCTCGACCCGCAGACGCTGCCGCTCATCGTGTTCGTCACCGCCTACGATCAGTATGCGCTGGAAGCCTTCGAAGTGAGCGCCGTTGATTACCTGTTGAAGCCGTTCGACGACGCGCGCTTCAAGGCTACGCTGGCGCGCGTACGCCGCCGCCACCAGGCGCACAGTCCGCTCGACCGGCGCAGCGCCCTCGAATCGCTTCTCGAGCAGCTGGAGCGCGGGGCACGGGCACGCTCGGAAGCGCAGCCGCGCGTGCTGGCGGAGGCTGGCAGCCGCATGCACATGCTGGACGTGTCGCAGGTGGAGGTGGTCGAGGCCGACCGCAACTACGTGCGCCTCACCATCGGCCGCGAAACTTTTCACGCCCGCAGCACGCTGCAGCAGGCCGAGAAGTCGTTTCAGGCGCAGCCGATGTTGCGCATCAGCCGCTCGTGTCTGGTGAACATGAGTCACGTGAGGGAAGTCAGCCGCACCCCGCGCGGGGACTTCATCCTGGTGGTGGCCGGCGGCACCACCGTTACCAGCAGCGAAGGGTTTCGCGAACCGGTCAGGCAGTACCTCGAGCGTCTGAAACTCGCTCCCGCCTGAGGGCGCGGGTAAAGTCGGCTGCGGGCCAACCGCATCGGGGATTTCGCACCTTGGGCACCGCCGCACCTGCGTCGCGCTCGGCCATCCGGGCGCTCAGCGTCCTCACCGCGATCAACCTGCTCAACTACCTCGACCGCTACGTGGTGTCCCCGCTCGCCCCGGACCTCAAGGAGGCCATGGCGTTGTCCGACGCGCAGCTCGGCTGGCTGGCGTCGGCCTTCATGGTGGTGTACATGCTCGCCGCGCCGGTGTTCGGGGCGTGGGGCGATCGCGGCTCACGCACGCGCCCGATCGCCCTCGGGGTGTTCGTCTGGAGTCTCGCGACCGTGCTGTCGGGACTGGCGCGCAGCTATCCGCAGCTGCTCGCCGGGCGTGCGCTGGTCGGCATCGGCGAGGCGGCCTATGTGGCCATCGCGCCGGCGCTACTGGCGGATTGCTTCCCGGTGAGCGGCCGGGGGCGCGTCTACTCGGTGCTCAACATGGCGATCCCGGTAGGTTCGGCCCTCGGCATTGTGCTCGGTGGTCTGATCGGGCATCACTTCGGCTGGCGCGCGGCGTTTTTCGTGGCCGGTGCACCGGGGATGCTGCTGGCGGCGGCGGTGCTGTGGCTGCCCGATCCGCCGCGTGGAGCGCACGACGCGTCCCCCGCGGGGCAGCCCGCCACGCGCCGCGTTGCCGGCCGGACGCCGGGACCCCTGGCGGTTTACCTGAGCTTCCTGCGCCGTGCGCCTTATATGCTGCTGGTGCTCGGCTACGCCGCCTACACGTTCGCACTCGGCGGTCTCGGCTTCTGGATGCCGACGTTTCTTGAAGGGGTGCGCGCGGTACCGGCGGTCCAGGCGACGACATGGCTCGGAGCGATCCTGGTCGTCACCGGCTTTCTCGGCACCTTCGCCGGCGGCTGGCTGGGGGACTACTTTCTCAGGTTCTCGCGCCAGGCGTACCTGTGGTTCGCGGGCGTCACGACACTGCTGGCGGCGCCTTTTGCGCTGCTGGCGCTCAGTGCGCCGGCGCCGGGGATTTACTGGGCGGCGATCGTCGTTGCCGAGCTGCTGCTGTTCATGTCGACCGGCCCCATCAATGCGGCGATCGTCAACATCGTATCGCCGCTCGAGCGCGCCTCGGCCATCGCACTCAGCATGTTCGCCATCCATCTGCTGGGCGATGTGCCCTCGCCGGTGCTGATCGGGTACCTCTCGGATGTGGGATCGCTCGCTCGCGCGGTGCTCGTGGTGCCCGTGGCGATCGCGATCGGCGGAATCTTGTGGCTCGTCTGCGCAAGGGTCAGCGCCCGCACGCCGGTCGCGGCGGCGGCGTGAGGCCGGCAGACCGGGCCTTTGCGGGAGCGCTGTCGCCTGCGGCGCGTCCGCTCGCAGGGCTGCTCAAACCCGACATCGAGAGGCGATTTGCGGCGGCGCTGCAGCTGGGTGACGGTGCCGCGGGCGCGCACTGCATTCACGAGCTGTGGATGCGGGGCGAATTCGCGGTCAACATCGAGGCGGCCCTCGCCGCCTTGTGGTCGCGCGCCGCCGCGTCCATTCCCGACTGGTTGCCGATGCGCTATATCGAGTGGCTCCCCAGCGTCTACGAAGTGGCGCGCGCATTCAGCTCTGCGCGCACCGGCCGCTCCAACGTCTATCTCGTGCTGCTCGACTACCATGACCGCAGCCGGGGGCCCCACGGCCTGTACGTCGGCATGAGTCACTACACCCCCGCGCAGCGCTTCGATCAGCACAAGGCCGGCATTCGCGCCGCCAGCAGCGTGCTCAGGCGTGGCCTGGAAGTGTTGAGCGGGCCGACCCTGCATCTGCAGCGTATCGCCCGGGCCGAGGCGCTGCGCATTGAAGCGCAGCTGGCGGAGGTGCTGCGCGACGCCGGCTTGCTGGTCGAAGGCGGCCACTGAGCCGCGAGCGCGCGCCTTCAGCGCGTGACGAAGGCGCGTTCGATCACGTAGTCGCCTGGTTCGCCGATGCGCGCAGAGATGGTAAAACCGCGCGCGTCCAGCAGCGCGCAGGTGTCGGACAGCATCGCCGGGCTGCCGCATACCATGATGCGGTCTGCCTCCGGGTCGAGCGCCGGCAGCCCGAGGTTCCGGGACAACCGCCCCGATTCGATCAGAGCGGTCAGCCGGCCGCAATTCACGTTCGGCTCGCGGGTCACGGTCGCGTAGTAGCGCAGTTTGGCGCGCGCTGAAGCCCCCAGCAGCTCGTGAGCCCTGAGCGCCTCGATCCGGTGCCTGACTACGGCGGTTTCCCGCGCCCAACGCACCCCGTGAACGAACACCACGTGCTCGAAGCGCTCGTAGACTTCCGGGTCCGTGATCACGCTCATGAACGGTGCCGCACCGGTTCCGGTGCTGAGCAGATACAGCCGCTGGCCGGGCCGCAGATCCTGCAGCAGGAGGGTTCCGGTGGGCTTGCGGCTGATGAGCACTTCGTCGCCTGCGCGCACGTGCTGCAGGCGCGAGGTGAGCGGGCCGTCCGGCACCTTGATGCTCAGGAACTCGAGGTGCTCCTCGTGGTTCGCGCTCGCGATGCTGTAGGCGCGCAGCATCGGCCGGCCGCCCAGGGCAAGGCCCAGCATGACGAACTGCCCGTTCTCGAAGCGCAGCCCGCGATCGCGCGTAGTCGTGAACGTGAATTGCGTGTCGGTCCAGTGCCGCACGCTCAGTACGCGTTCGGGTCCAATTGCAGCCAAGGTCCTCACCTCGTGGAAACTCCCGGACGATGGTAGCCGGCGCGTCGGCGGGAGTTGGATGTTTCAGGGCATAGGCTCATAAGCGCCCGTTATGAAGCTGCGAGGGTTAGACTCGGGGACGTATGACGAGCGCCAGAACAACGGCGGGGGCCGCCGCTGCAGCGGCATTGAGTCTGCTGGGAGGCACCGCAGTCGCGGCACCCAAGCCGACCGAGCTGCAGCTCGCCGCCGGAGCGCACGTCGCAGTGGTGAACCTGCTCGACGCCGAAGTCACCCATTTCCACGCCTCCCGTCGCCTGGAGAACAGTTTCCTGAAGACCTACACGGTGGACTGGCCCGTCAATGGCATGCTGATGGAGGCGCTCAGGGAGCGCCTGACGCAGATGGGGCTGGTGCCGGTGGCCGCCGCAGCAACCGAGCCTCTGAGGCGCGCGCGCGAGGCTTGCTTCCTCAACGCTGTGCTCGCGAAGGGGCTGCCCAAAGCGTGCGCGCCGCTGTTCGCACAACTCGCCTCCGCCGAGCACGTCGACGCCATCATTGTGATGGGGCCCGGCCTCAACGACTCCGCGCACACCGGCGGCGCGAGGCGCCGGGAGTTACCGGAATACCTGCGCGGCTGGTGCTTCGTGAGCGAAGCGAGGAGCGAGGAGGGCGCGGCGGACAAGCTGCCGGCGTTGCTCAATCTGACCGAGCTGCTGCTGATCGGCCTTTCCGCGCCCGGCGCGCAAATCAACGCTCGCGAGTGGGGCGGGGATCAGCTGCAGACCTGGGGTGGCTTCAAGCCGCCCCCGGATCTGAAGGACATCCCGGCCCAGCAGCTCGGCCAGCTGCAGCCGCTGTTCGCCGCCATGCTCAAACAGCAGGCGAGCGGCCTGCTCGGGCACCTGCAGGTCACGCACTAGCTGAGCTGCCCCGCGTGACGGATCGCCCAGGCGCACACGATCACGCCGATGAGCCCGAGCAGGAAGTAGAGCCCGGCGAACAGCCTCTCGCGCTTTTCGAGTTGGCTTGCGCTCAGCGGCGCGATGAGGAAAGGCTCGCCGTTGCCAGGCTCGGAAATGACGCTCACCCGCGAGATCGTCGACTGCAGCGTCTGGGTTTGCGATTCGCGTGCCGCCACCAGCCGCGCCGCTTCCCATTCCGCCGCGTCGAGCTTGCCGTCGTGGTTGACATCAAAGCGCGCCAGGAGCGAGCGTTGATCCTGCTTCCATTCGTGCAGCTTCGCGGCGGTCGCGACATTGACATCGCCGAGCTCGGAATGCGAGCGCAGCTCGCCCATGACACACAGCCGCTCGCCGACACCGAGCAACCGCTCGGTGTAGCGCCAGCCGCCTTCGGAGCCGTACCAGACTTTGCGCGTGGTGGGGGTGATCTCGGCGGACACCGGACCGACGAGGCAGCGGGAGCCGTCGTCATCGACCAGGGCAAACAGCTCGACGCTCGCGGCGCTCTCGACCGTATGCCAGTGGGCATTGCCCTTGGAGTCGCGCTGCTCCTGCGCGATCTCATAGGCCCACCACACGCACGGCCGCGAGGAGAGCGGCGCCGCCGTCGGGGCCGGCCCGGCCGGCACAGCGCGTCCGGAGACCTTCACGTATCCCTGCGCGGCGGAGCGGATCCGCACCGCCGGGGTGTCGGCCACCAGCCGGTCGCGGCGCAGGCGCATGAAGAACCTGAACAGCGCGAACACCGCCAGCACGGCCGCTGCGGCGGCGATCACCGGATAGGGCAGCGGATACGGTGCTCTCGAGGGATCGTGCAGCTGCAGCGCGTGCTTCAGCTGGAGAACGCCGCCTTCAGATCGACGTCCGCCTTCTGATCGGCCTGGAAATGCAGCAACTGCGCCGGCGGGAAGTCGCCCAGCCGGGCGATCAGAACGTCCGGGAACGCATCGATGCGCACGTTGTTGGTGTTGACCGCATCGTTGTAGACCTCGCGCCGGTCGGCGATCGCGGTCTCAAGGCCGCTGATGCGCTGCTGCAGGTGGCGGAACGGCTCACTCGCCTTGAGGTCCGGATACTTCTCGGCGACCGCATACAGCCCGGTGAGGCCGCTGCGCAACTCGCGCTCCGCGGTGCCGAGCGTACTCATGCTGCCGGAACTGCGGGCCGCATCGACTCCGGCGCGGGCGCGCATGACCCGCTCGAGGGTGCCGGCTTCGTACTGCATGTATTGCTTGCAGACCTCGACCAGCTTCGGCAGCTCATCGTGACGCTGCACGAGCAGCACGTCGATGTTGGACCAGGCGAGCTTCACGGCGGCGCGCACGCGCACCAGGCCGTTGTAAACGCCGATCAGGTAGCCCGCGAGGGCAACGATCAGGAACAGCAGGACCAGGACCGCCAACATGATGCCACTCCCTTAAGAGGTGCTAAGCCCGCGGCGAAGCATACTCGCTCACCGCGCGCCGCGACGCTGTCAGGGGGGCATTCAGAGACTCGGGTCACACGTGCACCGCAGCGCCCGGCCGGCGTGCCGCGCACGACGCCTCAGCCGGCGCTCACCCGCAGCTCCAGGTCAATGCCGGCAATCTCGTAGCCCTTCCTGAAGTCACGGATGTGGCGCGCCATCCAGCTATGCGCGGCTTCCTCGTCGCGAGTCTCGAGCGCCTCGAGCAGGCGCCGGTGAGCCGTGGCGATGCGCGCGCGCGCCTGCGGCACCTTGTCGATCATGACGCGCAGCGAGGGCTCGAGCAGCTGCAGCAGCGGCTCCTGCGCGAGTCCCAGCACCGGGTTGTGAGTCGCCTGCCCGACGCAGCGGAACATTTCCGCGCTGCGATGCACCGCCTGCTCGGTATCGGCGCGGCCGGCGACGAACGCCTCGGCGGCGGCCACGATGCGCTCGAGGTCCTGCGCGGTGTGCGCACGCGCCGCGGCGCGCGCGATCGGCGGCTCGAGGATGGTGAGCGCCTCCCAGAGATCGCGCACCTTCACGTCGTGCAGCAGCAGGGCGTGGCTCACGCCCTCGGCCACTGCCTCGTGGTGCGGCCGGCTGACCGACATGAGCTTCGAACCGGGGCGGCGCTGCACCAGGCCGCGGCTCTCGAGCTCACGCAGCGCTTCGCGCACCGTGGAGCGGTTGACGCCAAACTGCCGTGCCAGTTCGGTCTCCGAGGGCAGGCGCTCGCCTTCGCGCAGGGCGCGGCTCAGGACCCGCGCCCCGATCACCGCCGCCACCTTGCGATAAGCGGGCTCGATCAGCAGCGGGGCGAACTCCACGCTCACGCGGCGGCCTCGAACAGCTCGCGCCCGATCAGCATGCGACGGATTTCCTGGGTGCCGGCGCCGATTTCGTAGAGCTTGGCATCGCGCAGCAGCCGGCCGGCCGCGTAGTCGTTGATATAGCCGTTGCCACCCAGCGCCTGGATGGCATCCAGCGCCGCGTGGGTGGCGCGCTCGGCGGCGAACAGGATACAGCTCGCCGCGTCGCGCCGCCGCGCGGTGCGCGCGTCGCAGGCGCGCGCCACGGCATAGACGTAGGCACGCGAGGCGTTGAGTGCCGCGTACATGTCGGCGACCTTGCCCTGCATCAGTTCGAAGGTTCCGATCGGCTGGCCGAACTGCTTGCGTTCGCGGATGTAGGGCAGCACCACATCGAGCGCCGCCGCCATCAGCCCCAGGGAACCGCCGGCGAGCACCACGCGCTCGTAATCCAAGCCGCTCATCAGCACGCGCACGCCGCCGTTCTCGGTGCCGAGCAGGTTTTCCGCCGGCACGCGGCAATCATCGAATACCAGCTCGCAGGTGCCCGAGCCGCGCATGCCGAGCTTGTCGAGCTTCTGCGCAGTGCTGAAGCCGTGCGCGCCGCGCTCGACGATGAACGCGCTGATGCCGCGCGCCCCGGCGGCGGGATCGGTCTTGGCATACACCACGAACACATCCGCGTCCGGGCCGTTGGTGATCCACATCTTGCGGCCGTTCAACACATAGCCGTCGCCGCGCTTCTCGGCCCGCAATTGCATGGAGACGACGTCCGAGCCCGCCCCGGGTTCCGACATCGCGAGCGCCCCCACGTGCTCGCCGCTCACGAGCCGCGGCAGGTAACGGGCGCACTGCGCGTCGTTGGCATTGAGCCGCAGCTGATTCACGCACAGGTTGGAATGCGCGCCATAGGAGAGGCCCACGGCGCCCGAAGCACGCGAGATTTCCTCCATGACGACGACATGCGCGAGATAGCCGAGCTGCGCGCCGCCGAAGCGCTCGGGCACGGTGATGCCGAGCAGCCCCTGTGCGCCCAGCGCCGGCCACAGGTCGCGCGGGAATTCGTTGCTGCGGTCGATCTCGGCCGCCCGCGGGGCGATCTGCCCGGCGGCAAAACGCCGCACCTGCTGGCGGATCTCTTCGAGCTCCGCGCTCAGGCCGAAGTCGCTGTCGGTGCAGTCGAGCGTGCTCATGGGCTTGCCTTCTCCTCGGACCGGATCGTATGATTGTCGGACAAACCGGCAACCATGGCAAGTACCCATGCCCCGCATCTCCACTCGGGTCGATGTGCACTCCCAGGAGTTCCAGGACAACGAGCGCGCCATGCGCTCATTGGTCGAGGATTTGCGGCGCGAGGCAGCCCGGGCGGCGCGCGGCGGCTCCAGGGCCGCCACCGACAAGCACAAGGCGGCCGGCAAGCTCACCGCGCGCGAGCGCATCCGCGTGCTGCTCGATACCGGCAGTGCGTTCCTGGAGTTCTCGCAGCTCGCCGCGCACGGCATGTACGGCGGTGAGATCGCCTGCGCGGGGGTGGTGACCGGCATCGGCCGCATCGGCGGGCGCGAATGCGTCATCGTCGCGAACGACCCCACCGTCAAGGGCGGCACCTACTATCCGGTCACGGTGAAGAAGCACCTGCGCGCCCAGGAAATCGCGCGCGACAACCGCCTGCCATGCGTGTACCTGGTGGAGAGCGGCGGCGCTTTTCTGCCGGCGCAGGATGAAGTGTTTCCCGACCGCGACAACTTCGGCCGCATCTTCTACAACCAGGCGACGCTGTCGGCGCTCGGCGTGGCGCAGATCTCGGTAGTGCACGGCTCGTGCACCGCGGGCGGCGCGTACGTGCCCGCGATGTCTGATGAGAACGTGATCGTGCGCAACCAGGGACGGGTATTTCTCGGCGGCCCGCCGCTGGTGAAGGCCGCGACCGGCGAGGACATCGACGCGGAGTCCCTGGGAGGCGCGGATGTGCACTGCCGCGAATCGGGCGTGTGCGACCACTACGCGGAGAACGATACGCACGCGCTCGCCATTGCGCGGCGCATCGTCACGCGCCTGAAGCGCGGCGGCGCCAGCGCGCCGCCGCAGACGCCGGCCGCTCCGCGCCACGATCCGGCCGAGCTCTACGGCGTGTTGCCGGCGAATCTGCGCAAGCCCTACGACGTACGCGAGGTGATCGCGCGGCTCGTGGACGCATCCGAGCTCGATGAGTTCAAGCAGCTCTACGGCACCACCCTGGTATGCGGGTTTGCGCACCTGTGCGGCTATCCGGTCGGGATCCTCGCCAACAACGGCGTGCTGTTCTCCGAGAGTGCGCTCAAGGGGACGCATTTCATCGAGCTGTGCTCGCGGGAGCAGATTCCGCTGTTGTTCCTGCAGAACATCACCGGCTTCATGGTCGGGCGGCGCGCGGAAGCGGGCGGCATTGCCAAGGATGGCGCCAAGCTGGTCACGGCGGTGGCCTGCGCCGGCGTGCCAAAGCTGACCGTGATCATCGGCGGCAGCTACGGCGCGGGGAACTACGCCATGTGCGGCCGGGCGTATTCACCCCGGCTCCTGTTTCAGTGGCCGAACGCGCGCATCTCGGTCATGGGCGGTGAACAGGCCGCCAGCGTGCTCGCGACCGTCAAGCGTGACCAGCTCCGCGGCACCGGCCGGGAGTGGCCGGCGGCGGACGAGGAGGCCTTCAAGCAGCCGATTCGCGAGCAATACGAGCGCCAGGGACATCCCTATTATTCCTCGGCGCGGCTGTGGGACGATGGCGTGATCGATCCCATCGAAACGCGGCGCGTACTGGGGTTGTCGCTCGCGGCGGTGCGCAACGCGCCGCAACAGCCGACGCACTTTGGCGTGTTCCGGATGTAAGGCGAGAGCGGAGGGCGCCGTGATCAACAGTCTCCTGGTCGCCAATCGCGGCGAGATAGCCTGCCGCATTTTCCGCACCGCACGCCGCCTGGGGCTGCGCACCATCGCGGTGTTCTCGGACGCCGACGCCGGCGCGCGCCACGTGCGCGAAGCCGATGAGGCGGTGCGGATCGGGCCCGCCGCGGCGCGCGACAGTTATCTCAGCATCGGGCGCCTCATCGAAGCCGCCCGCGCGAGCGGGGCGCAGGCCATCCATCCGGGCTACGGGTTCCTCTCCGAGAACGCGCAGTTCGCCCAGGCGTGCGCGGATGCCGGCCGCATTTTCGTCGGACCCCCCGCGGCGGCCATCGCCGCGATGGGTTCGAAGATCGTCGCCAAGACGCGCATGCGCGCAGCCGGCGTGCCGGTGCTGCCCGGGTACGCCGGCTCCGAGCAGGACCTGGAGCATCTCACGCGCGAGGCGCAGCGCGCCGGGCTGCCGCTCATCATCAAACCCGCGGCCGGGGGCGGGGGCAAGGGCATGCAGATCGTGCGCGACGCTTCCGAACTGGCGCCGGCGCTCGCCGCCGCACGCCGCCTCGCCGAAAGCGCCTTCGGCGACGGGGCGCTGCTCCTGGAGCGCTATCTGCCGGAGCCGCGCCACATCGAGGTGCAGGTGTTTGCCGACCGCCAAGGCAACTTCGTGCACCTGGGCGAGCGCGACTGCTCGACGCAGCGACGTCATCAGAAGCTCATCGAAGAGGCGCCGGCACCCGCGCTGCCCGAGGAGCTGCGTGGGCGCCTGCGCGCCGCGGCGCTGGTGGTGGCACGCGAGATCGGCTATGTCAGCGCCGGGACCGTCGAATTCCTGCTCGACGGCCGCGAGTTCTACTTCATGGAAATGAACACACGGCTGCAGGTGGAACATACGGTCACGGAGGCGGTGACCGGACTTGACCTGGTCGAGTGGCAGTTGCGCGTCGCCGCGGGCGAGAGCCTGCCGCTGTCGCAGAGCGAGGTGTGCTTTGACGGTCACGCGATCGAGGCGCGCATCTGCGCCGAGGATCCGGAGCGCGGCTTTCTGCCGAGCGCCGGGAAGCTGCAGGTTCTCGAGTGGCCGCACATGCAGTCGGTGCGCGTGGACGCCGGCTTTGCCAGCGGCGATACGGTTCCGGACTGCTACGATTCACTCCTCGGCAAGATCATCTCCTGGGCGCCCACCCGCGAGCAGGCGGCCGCGCGGCTCGCATCGGCGCTGACACAGACCTTGATCGCGGGCGTACACAGCAACGAGCGCTGGCTGCGCCGCATCCTGCGCTCGCCGCGCTTTCTGGAAGTGCGGCACAACATCGCCTTGCTCGAGCAGAGTGCGGCGGAGTTTGCCGGCCCTCGCACCGCCGCCCCCGAGGCGCTCATCCTGGCCGCGCTCGCCCTGCACGGTGAGACGGGCGGCGGGGCGCGCAGCCCCTGGGAGCTGGCCGATGGCTTTACCCCCAACCTCCCGGCGCTGGTGGCTTACGGCTTCTCATGGCGCGGGCACACGCATGCGGTAGATCTCGAATACCTCCATGGCAAGCCCGCCGCCGTGACCGTCGACGCAGGGGCGCGCCTGCCGCTCAGCGACGCGGTGTGCAGCGGCGCAGTCGTCGCGGCACGCATCGATGAGCGGCGCCGGCAGGCGCGTTACCACCTGGACGGCGCGCGCGTGTATCTGTGGACCGCCGATGAACAGTACGACTTGGCTCTGGAGGACCCGAGGACGCGCGAGTTCTCGGCGAGTGCCGCCACCGGCGGGCTGACCACGCCCTTGCCCGGCGTGGTGGTGTCGGTGGCGGTGGCCGTGGGACAGAAGGTTGCGGCCGGGGACGTGCTCATGGTGATCGAAGCCATGAAAATGGAACACACCATCACCGCCCCTTACGCTGGCACGGTAGAGCTGATTCACTTCGCTCGCGGCGAGCGTGTGCCCGAGGCGAGCGAGTTGTTGGCGCTGGTGCGCGAGCCTCCGGTCGCGCCCTGATCTTACTTGTGTTTCGCCGTCGGGCCCGCGGCGCGCGCTTCGGTCTGCACCTGGGCAATCAGGCGGTCGGTGTTGGCGAGAATTTCGGCGAGGTTCTTCCCCATCGCCTGGTACTCGCCGTTGACCGCCATCGTCGGAACCGCCTCGATGCGGTAATTCTCGACCAGCTGATCGGCCTGTACCGTCTGGTTGTTGACGCCAAAGGAGGTATAGGCGGCCGCGAACTTGTCGGCATTGCCCCCGTTCTTGGCCACCCACTCGGCGAGGCTCGGTTCGTCAAAGAGCTGTAAGTGCTCCTCGTGGATGGCGCGAAACAGCGCGCCGTCCAGCTTGTCCAGATCGCCGCTCGCCTGCAGCGCGTAGTAAGCGCGCGCGAGGTTGATCCACGGCGGGCGGTTGAAGCCGACCGGTACACGCCGGAACACCACGTTCTTGGGGAGCTTCGCCGCCCAGGTGGTGACCAAAGGGTAGAACTCGTTGCA
The DNA here is from genome assembly GCA_041485725.1 of Steroidobacteraceae bacterium. Classification (GTDB taxonomy): domain Bacteria; phylum Pseudomonadota; class Gammaproteobacteria; order Steroidobacterales; family Steroidobacteraceae; genus 13-2-20CM-66-19. The sequence goes on along the minus strand of JBGPKC010000040.1, from coordinate 8,348 downwards.
ATGCGGGCACATGTACGAGAAGAATTCGATAACCTCGATTTTCCCCGGGCTGATGGTCGGCTGGGGCGGCTCGATCTTGCGGTAGTCGGTGCCTTCCACGCCCTGCGCGTGCACCGCTACGGACAGGACCCACAGTGCCAGCGTCAGGGCGCAGTTGCGGATCGACATTCGGTTTCCTTTCGTTCAGCGTGCGGCTTCGGCCCGTAGTTTAGGCAAATAGCGGTCGCGAAGTTCACTCTGGCGTGAACGCATCGGCGAGTGCCGCACATTATTTCCCGGCGCCGGCGGGCGCGGCGGGTGCGGCGGGCCGCCGGCGCGCCGGGGCGGTGGAGACATAAGCCGAAGCACGATCGAAGAATCTCCAGGGCCGCTGCGCCCATTCCCCGGCGTAGTCGACCCCGATGCGGGGGCTGCGCGCGATGCGCGGCGGCGGCGCGCGTGCGGCTGCACGTTCCAGCCACAGTACATCGCCCGCGAGATCCACACCGTTCAGACGCCGATCGATGTGCATCGCGCGGCACAGAAGACCCGGACCGCAGGTGCGATCGGTGATGCCCTCGAGCGGCTCGAGCGCGCGCACCAGTACGGCGTGCGGCACACCGGGAGCCGCCGTGACTACGTTCAGACAATTCCAGAAGCCGTAGATGAAATACACATACGCGTGCCCCGGCGGCCCAAACATGACTTCAGTGCGTGCGGTGCGGCCGCGGGAGGAGTGCGCCGCAAGATCGCGAGGTCCCAGATACGCCTCGGTCTCGACGATGCGGCCGGCGCGCACGCCATCCCCATCGTCGTGCACCAGGTGCATGCCGATGAGTTCGCGGGCGACGGCCAGAGTGCTGCGCGCGAAAAAGGCGCGCGGGAGTTTTTCGCCGCGGCTCACCGCGCGCGATGGTAATGGAATCCTTTACAATAGGGCGCGGCGAGAAGCAGACGGCGGGTCCTACCCTCTGCGTAGAGAGTATTGCCCGATCAACGACATAGGGATTCTTTACAGAAGTCACATGAAGCAGGCTCGGAAACCGAAATCCCTTCTCTGGTCGCTGCCGTGGGTTGGCCTGCTGGCGGCGCGTGCCTGGGCCAACGTCTACCCCTTGCCGGCAGACGGTTCTTCGGTGGTGGGGACCGACGAGACCATGCAGACGGTGTATGAGGACACGCTGCCGGATCTCGCGCACCGCTTCAGTCTCGGCTATTACGAAATCATCCGCGCCAACCCGGGTGTCGATGTGTGGTTGCCGGGGGCGGGCACCAAGCTCGTGCTCCCCGGGCGGCGCATCCTGCCGGCGGGTCCGCGCGCCGGCCTGGTCGTGAACCTGCCCGAGCACCGGCTGTACTACTACCCCAAGCCCCGCCGGGGCGAGAAGCCGGTCGTCATCACCTATCCGGTGAGCATCGGCAAGATGGACTGGCGCACGCCGCTCGGCGAGACGCGGGTCATCGCCAAGATCAAACACCCGGCCTGGTATCCGCCGGAGTCGATCCGCAAGGAGCACGCCGAGAATGGCGATCCGCTGCCGAAGGTCGTGGGACCGGGCCCCGACAATCCGCTCGGTGATTTCGCCCTGCGCCTCGCCGCAGGCAACGGCGAGTACATGCTTCATGGCACCAACAACCCGACGGCGGTGGGCATGGCGGTCACGCACGGTTGCATCCGCATGTACCCGGAAGACGTCGCTGCGCTGTTTGCGCTGGTCCCGGTCGGGACCCCGGTGCGACTGGTCAACGAGCCGGTGAAGGTCGCCTGGGTCGAGGGGCAGCTGCTGCTCGAAGCGCATCCGCCGGTGGACGCCGAAGGCCAGAGCATCGAGCCGGATGTGCAGCTGTTATCGCAGATGCTGAGCCAGGCGCTCGGCAGCAATATCGCGGCCATTCACTGGGATCTGGCACGTGCGACGCTCGCGGCCGCCAGCGGCATCCCGACGCTGGTGGGTCTTGCGGCCGACCCCGAGGCAGTGCCGGCCCCCGCCCCGCAGGCGGCGAGCGTGTCGCCGACAACGCACTAGCGCCGCTGCGCGCCGCCCCACCCGAGGCCGGACCTCTCGATCAGGGGTCCTGCGTGCCGCCCGAGCGCGGCGCGCGCGCATGTCCGATGAGACGCAGCAGCTGCGCGGCGCGCGTGACCAGCGCCACCGCGGAGCGGATGAACACCAGCAGCGACAACACTTCGCGCGTGCGCCTCGTCAGCATGAGCCCGGCGAGCACCGCGATCCAGGCGAGCGGGTGCCGCGAGGCGTACTGCCCTGCGGCGCCGGCCGCTCGCGTTTGATGCGGGCGTAGCACTGCAAGGCGCTGCGCGAGTTCCACGCGCTGCTGCGCGCTACGCGCCAACAGCGCGCGCCGCCGCGCCTGCAGGTCCGCCATGCGCGTCATGACCCGCCCCCTGCGCGCCGCTGGTCTTCGCGCAGTTCCCGCAGCGAACCCTCCAGAATCCGCGGCTGGTCGCGCAGCGTGCGCGTGCCCAGTGCGCCGAATAGCACTGCGAGTCCGATGAACACCAGGGTCCCGCCGAGCAGAGCCAGAGTGCGATGCGTATCCCACAGCGCCACGACCAGCGTGGTCAGTGCGAACGCGAGCGCGAGCAACGCGCACGCGACCGCACCGATCAGGCACACGAGTACCCGCAGCAGCGCCAACAGATGGATCTCGAGCTCGACCGCGGCGAGGTCGAGACGGGTTCTCAGAGCGTCCAGACCCGCGCCGAGCAGACCCGTGAGCCCCGACTGCAGCGGCTCATCGGCGCGCGCATCCTCCGCAGGCGATTCGGGCGGGTCCATCACCGGCGGCCCATGATGAGCCCGAGCAGCAGAGCAACCCCGCCCGTGACGGCCACGGCCTGCCAGGGGTTGCCACGTACGTAGCTGTCGATATCGCGCGCCCGCGCGGTCACCTGCTCCTCGAGCGCGCCGAGCCGGGCACGCAGTTCCCGCAAAGTGGCCTCGGCGCGCTCCTGCATCTGCGCGCCGTCGGCGCTGGTGCTCGCCCGCAACAGCGCTTCGGCATCGCTCACCAGGGAACGCAGCTCGTCGGCCAGCTTTCCGGCATCGAACATCTCAGTCATAGCGGTGCTCCTCGCCGTCAGGATACCGAAACCGCGAGACTCGCGCTGCCGCCTGCGCTACTCTCGCGCAAGAGTGCCTGTATGAACGCGCCGGTGCCAAATCCCCTGCTCGAGTTGCGCAAGCTCGGCGAGAGCGTCTGGCTCGATGACATCAGCCGCCGCATGCTGCAGGACGGCAGTCTCGCACGCCTGATCCGCGAGGACGGCATCGCCGGGCTCACCTCGAACCCGGCGATATTCGCCAACTCCATCATGACTGACCCGCAATACGGGCAGCCCATCGCGCAGCTTCTGCCCAGGGTGTCATCCAGCATCGCGCTGTATGAGGAACTCGCCATCGAGGATCTGCGCGACGCCGCGGCGCTGCTGCGGCCGCTCTACGATGACTCCTCCGGCGGCGACGGCTACGTGAGCATGGAGGTGTCGCCGCACCTCGCCTACGACGGCCCCGGGAGTCTGGCGGAGGCGCAACGCTTGTGGCAGCGTCTGCGACTCCCCAACGCACTCATCAAGATCCCGGGCACGGAAGCCGGGCTGCCGGTGATCCGCGATCTCATCGCCGCGGGCATCAACGTGAACGTGACGCTGCTGTTCTCGCCCGAGCGTTATCGCACCGTTGCGCGCGCCTACATGGAGGGCTTGAGTGCGCGCGCCGCGGCCGGCCAGCCGCTCAGCCGCCTCGCCTCCGTCGCGAGCTTCTTCCTGAGCCGTATCGACTCCGCGGTGGACAAGCTGCTCGACGGCCTCGCGGCGCACGGCCAGCCCGCAGCGCGCACCCTGCGCGGCAAGGCGGCCATCGCCAGCGCCTGTCGCGCCTACGAAATTTACCAGGAGATGATCGCCACCCCGCAGTGGCAGGAGTTGGCGGCGCGCGGTGCGCGGCCTCAACGGCTGCTGTGGGCGTCAACCTCCACCAAGGATCCAAGCTACAGTCCGATCAAGTATGTCGAGGAGCTGGTGGTGCCCGACACGGTCAACACCATGCCGCTCGAGACGCTCAATGCCTATCGGCGCCTGGGCAGACCGGAGCTGCGTCTTGAGCGCCACATGGCCGAGTGCAGCGATGCGCGCGAGGGACTGGAGCGGCTCGATGTCGATCTGGAGGCCGTCGCGGCGCAACTTGAGCGCGAAGGCGTGACGAAGTTCATCGAGCCTTTCGACAAGCTGCAACAATGGCTCGAGGAGCGACGCCGCGGCCGGCGAGCGTCCTGAGGCTGTTTTTCCTGGGGGACCGAAGTGGATGCCAACGCGGTACGGGACCGACTGCTCAAGCGCCGCGACGAGCTGCGCCAGCGTGCCAGCGATGCGAGCGCCGATCTGCGCCACGAGGCGGACCCGCTGTCCGCCGACTTCGCCGAGCAGGTGACGCAGCGCGAGAACGATGACGTGCTCGGGGCCATCTCGCACTCGGCCCAGGAAGAGTTGCAGCAGGTCGAGGCGGCGCTGCGGCGCCTCGCCTCCGGCCGCTACAGCACCTGTTCGGTGTGCGGCGAGGACATCGAGCCGGAGCGGCTGGACGCCGTCCCCTATACCAATCGGTGTCGCTCCTGCGCGGAAGGCGGCCGTGCCGCGGGCGGCCGCGGTGCCCGCGGCTGAAGCGGCACACGCGCCTCAACCCTTGAGCGCCTCAGGGGTCATCACCATCACGACCGACTTCGGCCATCAGGGGCCGTTCGTGGGCGTCATGAAGGGTTGCATGCTCGCGCGCTTCCCCGGCGCGCGCATCGTCGATCTCATGAATGAGATCCTGGTGCACTGGCCTGCGGAAGCGGGGTTCTGGCTGGCGCGCGCCTTCAGCTACTTCCCGCCCGGCACCGTGCACGTCGCCGTGGTCGATCCGGGCGTCGGCAGCTCGCGGAACATTCTCGCGGTGCAGGCCGGCGGACACTATTTCCTGGCGCCCGACAACGGCCTGCTGGCCCCCGTCGTCAACCGCGCGCGCGAGGCGCTCATCGTGCGCCTCGGGAGCGCACAGCTTGCGCACCTCGGAGTGCATCATCCGAGCGCCACCTTCCACGGCCGGGATATTTTCGCGCCGGTCGCCGCCGAGCTCGCCGCCGGGCGCTGTCAGCTGCAGGCCCTGGGCGAGACGGTCAGCACACTGGTTCCGGCGTGGGTGGAGGACCCGGCGGTCGAGCCTCGCAGCGTCACCGGCGTCGTCATCAGCATCGACCACTTCGGCAACCTCATCACCAATATCGACGCCGCGCTGATCGAGCGCTTCCGGCTGCCGCTGGTGCACGCCGGGAATCACGGTTTCCCACTGCTGCGCACCTACGGCGACACCCGACCCGGGGAATATCTCGCGCTCGTGAACTCCTTCGGAGTGGTCGAGATCGCCCGCGCCGAGCACAGCGCCGCTGAGGGTCTGGGTCTGAGCCGGGGCGCCCCGGTGGTGGTTCGCGACCGGACGGATCAGCCCTGAAGCCGGCCCGGTGGCCAAAAGTTGATCGGCGGCGTGAATCGGCTATAGTTCGCAGCCTTGTTCCGTGCCCTTAAGGCACCTTAGTTGTTGAATTAATTCGGGATTTGCGCCGCCAGATGTCGGAACGAGACAACGAGACTTTCGATCTCGACGATGAATTCCTGAGCAGTCCCCCCGAGGACGGCACCGATTACGACCGGTTGCTCGACCGGGTGGACAAGCGTGTCCGTAACAGGGCAAGCGCGGCAAGGCCGCGTGGAGCCGCCTCGAGGAAGTGCTGGCGGACAAGAAGCTCGAGAAAGATCTCAAGGACTTCGACGACGAGCTTTAGTGCCAGCCGGCATCCGGCGCGCTCCAATCTGAAGCACAGGCTGCGGCGTCAGCGCACCTCCCGCGCTCGAGGTCGCGTGTCTGGAGGACTCAAGAAGTGACCCGCACGCCCTCGGCCTGGATCGTCATGAAGTTCGGCGGAACGAGCGTCTCCACGTTAGCCAACTGGACGAACATCGCGCGTGTCGCCGCCGAGCGCTGCGCCGGCGGCGCGCGCGTACTCATCGTGCATTCGGCCGTTGCAGGCATCACCGACCGCCTCGAGCGACTCCTGGATGCCGCCATCGGTCAGGCGCAGGAGGAGGAGTTGCGCGCCATCGAGGAACGCCACCGGCGCCTGGCGGCGGAGCTGGGCGTCGCCGTGGGGGACGACGTCGAGCGCTACCTCGCCGAACTGCGCGAGATCGCTGCCGGGGTCGCGCTGGTAGGTGAAGTGAGCGACCGCACGCGCGCGCGCGTCATGGCCAGCGGTGAGCTGATGGCCACGCAAATCGGCGCGCGCTTCCTGCGCGCGCGCGGGCTCGAAGTGGCATGGGCCGATGCGCGTACCATGCTGCGCGCCGAAGAGCGCCACAGCGCCACGCCCAAGGCGAGCGTGCTCTCGGCGGTGTGCGGTTTCGCGCCCGATGCGGCGCTCGAGCAGCAGCTGCAGGGGCTTGCGCCGGTGGTGGTTACCCAGGGATTCATCGCCAGCGATTACGACGGCAACACCGTACTGCTGGGGCGCGGCGGCTCGGATACCTCGGCGGCCTACTTTGCGGCCAAGTTGCGCGCCCAACGGCTGGAGATCTGGACCGACGTCCCGGGCATGTTCAGCGCCAACCCGCACGCCACGCCCACCGCGCGCCTGCTGCGCGCGCTGCACTACGACGAGGCCCAGGAAATCGCCACCAGCGGCGCCAAGGTCCTGCACCCGCGCTGCATCCTGCCGGTGCGGCAATACCGCATTCCGCTGCATATCTATGCGACCCAGGCGCCGCATCTGGAAGGCACGGTGCTCAGCGCCGAAAGCGACGGCGGCGCACAGGTGAAGGCCGTCTGCACCCGCAAGGGCATCACGCTCGTTTCGCTGGAAAGCCCCGGCATGTGGCACCAGGTCGGGTTCCTGGCCGATGCCTTCCAGGTGTTCAAGCAGCACGGCATGTCGGTCGACCTGGTGTCGACCTCCGAGACCAACGTCACGGTGTCGCTGGACCCGGCGGCCAACACACTCGACAACACGCTGGTCGCCGAGCTGGCCGCCGACCTGTCACGCCTGTGCCGCGTGCAGGTGATCGGACCGTGCGCCTCGGTGAGCCTCGTGGGGCGCAACATCCGCGCGATCCTGCACCAGCTGGGAGACGCCTTCGAGTTCTTCGAGGAACAGAAGATCCACCTGGTGAGCCAGGCGGCCAACGATCTGAATTTCACCTTTGTGGTCGACGAGGACCAGGGCGACCGTCTGGTCCAGCAACTCCACGAACTGCTCATCCGCGCGGTGCCTGGGGACAAGGTGCTGGGTCCGACCTGGCAGCAGCTGTTTTCGCAGCCGCGGGACTCGGGAAGCGGCAGCGCGCCGTGGTGGCGTTGCAAGCGCACGCAGCTGCTCGGCGCCCTCGGGGAGCATGACGCGGCCTTCGTGTATGACCTGGAAGCGGTGCGGGATGCCGCGCGGGCGTTGCGCAAACTCGCGGCGCTCGCGCGGGTGCACTACTCCATGAAGGCCAATCCGCACCCGCAGCTGTTACGCGCGCTGCGCACCGAGGGCATCGAGTTCGAATGCGTGTCCCGCGGCGAGGTCGAACGGGTGCTGCAACTGTTTCCCGATCTCGACCCGCAGCGCATTCTGTATACGCCGAACTTCGCGCCACGCGCCGAGTACGCCTGGGCGCTCACCGCGGGGGTGCGCGTCACCGTCGACAACACCTACGTGCTGGCCGCCTGGCCGCAGCTGTTCCGCAATCACGACATTTTCGTGCGCATCGACACCGGCGTCGGCCGCGGCCATCACACGCACGTGCGTACCGCCGGGACACGCTCCAAATTCGGTGTGCCGATCGCGGAACTGCCGGAGTTTGCGCGTCGCGCGCACGACGCCGGCGTGCGCATCGTGGGCCTGCAGGCGCACGTGGGGAGCGGCGTATTCGACGTAACCAGCTGGGAGCACACGGCGCGCCTGCTGGCGCACGCCGCGCAGGGCTTTGCGGATCTGCGCGTAATCGACGTCGGCGGCGGCCTGGGAGTGCCCGAGCGTCCCGATCAGGCGGGCGTCGATCTCGCCAGGCTCGACACGCTGCTGCTGGCGGTGCGCGCCGAGCATCCGCAGCTGGAGGTGTGGCTCGAACCCGGCCGCTACCTGGTGGCGGCGGCCGGGGTGCTGCTCGCGCGCGTGACGCAACTGAAGGCGAAGGGCGGAGTACGCTTCGTCGGCGTGACGACCGGCATGAACTCTCTCATCCGTCCGGCGCTCTATGGGGCATACCACGAAATCGCCAACCTCAGCCGCGCGGATGAACCTGCCACCGAGCTCGTCAACATCGTCGGACCCATCTG
>JBGPKC010000039.1:0-29736 GCA_041485725.1 Steroidobacteraceae bacterium | reverse complement strand
ACCCTGACCGCTCGCTATCCAGGCACACTCGTCACCGTTTTCCTCGCCGCTGTAGGTTGAGCCGGTTTGGTTCGTCCAACCTCCTGCTGGATTCTGGTCGGTGACCGTTTCTGCGTACTCGTGGCCTTCAACTATAGTGACTCCATCCAGTGCACCGGCTGCACCGCTATTGACGAAGCTCGCCCCGCAGCTGCTACCGGCGTCGGTAACATAAGGCAGGTTCGTAAACGCGAGATCACCGAAACTGGAAGGCGCCGCACCGCCGGACAGTGCCGCGTCAGCGTTGTAATCGTGCCAAGCACAAAAATTGCCACTGTTAGTGTTGAATCCATCTGGATTCGTTCCGGGCGGGGAGAGAATGACGTACTGCGCGCAGCGATTTGACGCCGCAGTCGTGTTGCCGAAGTGGGCCGCCGCCTGGATTGCCTCGTTGGCGAGCTGGTTGCCCGATGCGGAGGCGGGTGAAGCGATCGAGTTGTCGTACCAAACCCCGGCAAGAACGCCCGCGGTCGGGTAGCCCACATGGGCGGCGTCGCTCGGACAGCGCGTCGCGCCGGAGTTCACCTGGGGCCCGTCACAATACTGAGTCATGGTACCGGACCAGAGTTCTCCGCCGGTGCCAAGCCCCTTGAACAGCTGCTGCAGCCGTGGCACTTCGCCGTTTGAATCGCCGCTAAACGTCGCATTGCCGTCAGCGTCGCTGCTCGCGTTGCCCCACTGCGATCCGTAAATCACCAGGTACACCCTGGGCGTGCCGCTCGTTACACCAATGCCATCGATGCCGCCGCCAAAGCTCAGGGTCTGATTCCCGGTGCCCGGCGCAAATACCTGCGTCACCTGATGCGAGGTCCACCAGATTTCCATCTTTGCGTGCGCAGTGCGCGTCGGGACCGGACCATGTCGATATGGGTGGCCGTACCGAGGAGAATACGGATTTATCGCCGGTGCACGCTCTGCCGCGGAAGTTGCGCATCCCGCCAATACACTGAATCCCGCCAACAGTAATAGCCCGCATGTTGCTTTCATGATGCATGATCTCCCTGTAGTCGCAACGGCGACCGGATGGCGCATAGACCCCACGGCCGCGCGCCTAACATGGGACGACGTCCGTGAACACGAAGCCGTCCCGCTCGACCGTCTCGCCGATCGCGACCGCGATCGGGGCGCTGAACATCGGTCCCGCCGTGACCACCGTATGAAACTCGCCGTTCTCCCCGCAAGGATCGACCGCCTGCGGCAGCTCGCGCAGCAACGCGTCGTCGAAGCGGCGGCCCGCGAAACGGCGGTCGAGCCGGCGCGGGTCCAGGCAGGCGATATGCGCCACCAGGCCGCTCGCGATCATCGTTTGTGCCAGGACCGCCGTGTCGCGCTGCCACAGCGGAAACACGGCGTGCATCCCGGCGGCCGCGAGCTGTTTCTCGCGATAGGCGCGAATGTCCGCGAGAAACAGATCGCCGAACACGATGTGCTCGATGCCCTGGCTTTTGAGCTGCGCGCAGGCGTGCGCCATCCGCGTCTCGTACAGCTCGTTCGGACACGGACTCGGCAACGGCACCTTCATGCAGGGCACGCCCAGCGCGACAATCTGCCGGTCGAGCAGCGCGCTGCGTACGCCGTGCATCGCCACGCGGTCATAGACCTCGTTGATCGTGGTCAGCACGCCCGCGATTCGGACGAGACCCAGGCGCCCGGCTTCGTACAGCGCAAAGGCGCTGTCCTTGCCCGAACTCCAGGAGACATAGGCGGTTGGCAGCGGCACGCGTCAAGCTTCCTGCAAGCACGCGCCCTTGGCAACGTCGCACGCTGGCGACGTGTCGCTCTGTGAGGGTCCGGCGACTTCTGTCGCTATAATCACGCTCCGGCGACTTCAGGGAGACCGAGGTGAGCGAACACGTACTGCTGGTTGATTACGAGAATGTGGGTAAAGTTGACTTGGCCACCATCCCGGCCGGAGTTCGAATTCCATTTTTCTTCGGCGCATCACAACGCACGGTTCCGACGGCATTCCTAAGAGCGGCACTCAGACTTGGTGAGCGATTCGTTCCCATCGACATCGAGGGACGAGGCAAGAATGCCCTCGATTTTTACATTGCGTTCTATCTCGGAGAATACTTGACCACTTCTCCGAAGGCCCGGTGCGTGATTCTTTCAAATGACAAGGGTTTCGATCCGCTGATCAAGCATCTTGAGGGACGCGGATTTGCCGTGCGACGGGCGACTTCCGTCAAGGAGGCCTTTGCCTCTGTAGGACAATCGACCGAAGCCGCCGGCAGTCAAAGACCCGCGCCGGTGCAGCAGGCTGCAATTCAATTGTTGTCGGCCATGTCGGGGAACAAGCGACCCAGAAAGCGCAAGGCTCTGGTGGCTCATTTGCACTCGCACTTCGCGAAGAAGATGTCGGAATCAGCCATTCAGGAACTCGTTGACAGACTGATCGCCGCCAAATATCTGGCCGAGGTGGACGGTGCGATCAAGTATCAGCTGTGATATTCGTCTCACGCGTCGCGATGCGTCGGGCTCGACTGAGCCGCATAGACTTTGCGTACCGTTTCCATGGTATCGGCGTCTGCGGCCCGCTTGTCGTCCCGGTAGCGCTTCACCCGCGCGAGCCGTAACGCCAGGCCGCCCGGATAGCGGCTGCTCGCCTGCAGGTCGCTGAAGGCAATTTCGACAACCAGCTCCGGCCGCACGTACACGGTCCACTGGTCACGATGCGTTTCCCGTGCCAGAAGCTCCTTCGTCTGCCATTCGAGCATCGCATCCGTGAGGCCTTTGAAGGTCTTGCCGAGCATGACGTATTCGCCCGTGGCCGGCTCCAGGGCACCGAGATGCAGATTTGAAAGCTTGCCGGTGCGGCGGCCGTGGCCCCACTCGGCAGCCAACACCGCCAGATCGAGGGTGTGCGCACGCTTGATCTTGAGCCAGCTCGCGCCCCGATTGCCGGCTTCGTAGGGCCCATCCAGCGACTTCGCCATGAGACCTTCATGACCGGCTGCGAGGGCGGCTTCATAGAAGGCGCGCGCCGTCGGCTCGAAGGAGGTGATGAGCCGTGGAATCTGCGACGCAGCGGGCACGGCCTGGCCGAGCGCCTGGAAGCGCTCGCGTGCCGGACGGTCCGCGATGCTGTGCGCATCGAGTCGCAGGCAGTCGAAGAAAAAAGCCTTGATCGGCAGCTCGCCGCGCAACTCTTCGACGTTGAGCCTGCGGCCGAAGCGACGCATCGTGATCTGGAACGGACGCGGTCGGCCGGATGCATCGAATGCGATCGCCTCACCATCGAGTATCAGCGCAGGCACGGACAAGGTGCGCACCACAGCGACGATTTCCGGCAAAGCGCCGGTAACATCGTTCAGCGCGCGCGTATAGATGCGCACCTCATCGCCCCCTTTGTGTACCTGGATGCGCGCCCCGTCCATCTTCCACTCGAACGCCACCTCGCCTTTAAGCTCGGTCAGCGCCTCGGCCACGTCGGCAGCGGTCTGGGCGAGCATGGGCGCAACCGGCGAGAACAGCTGCAGCTGGAATCGGCCAAGCGCATCGGCTCCTTCCAGCAACGCCGCCCGCGCAACCGCTCCCAGACTCCTTGAATACATCGCCGCGCGGCGCACCTGCGCCACCGGCAGTTCAGCGGCCGCGGCGATGGCCTCGACCATGACTCCGGCCAGCGCGCCCTGCCGCAGCTCGCCGATGAGTAGACGCAGCAGGAACTGCTGTTCAGGGGCTGTCGCCCGCCGGAACAGGTCTCGCAGCGCCTGCGCCCGTCGGGCTGCCGAGCCCGCGCCGCGAATCGTGGCGATCACGGCAAGGCGGCGATCCACCTCCGCAATCGACAGCGTCTCCGCGGTCGCGGCCGCGTTCGAGGCGGCGGCCTGCAACGTCGAATAGCCGATGCCGATTCGGCCCTGCGGGGTCTCGCCCGACAGATAATGTGCGGCAGTTTCGATCTCATCGGGCGACAGCCCCCGCAGGAACGAAGCCAACTCCCGCACCTTGCTCAGGCGAGCGGCAGTGGCGCTCACGCGCTGCGACGTGCGCACGAGGTCGGCAAGCAGGGTCACGGACTCGAGTTTCCTGGGGACATCAGTGTGGATCAAGCGGCGCTCGTTCGGCTGCTCGCCGCAGCCACGCCATCAGGATCTTCACCGCTTCACGCGGCGCGCTTCCCCGGGGACGGACAATCCAATACGCCACACCAAGGTCGATAGCCCGCGTTTCGAAGGGACGGACGAGCGCGCCCGAGGCGAGCTCTTCCTGCGCCAGGCGGTGACGGGCAAGCGCGACTCCCAGGCCCTGTGCCGCAGCACGCAGGAGCAGATCTGAGGACGCAAAGCGCGGGCCGCGCCGCACATCCAGTGCCGCCGGACCGTACTTCTGCCGCCACAACTGCCAGCTCGTGTTCGGATCGCGATCGTGCAGCAGGCGCATCCGACACAACTGCGCAGGATCCCTGGGACGTCCGCTCTGCCGCCACAGAGCGGGGCTCATGAGCGGGTACACCGACTCGTCCATCAACGGCTCCGCGAGGAGCGCGGGCCAGGGGCCCTGCCCGGTGCGGATTGCGAGGTCCGACGAGAACGAGCCGGGTTCATCCAGACGCTGGTCGACGACGACTGAAACCTCGAGCCGCGGGTAGGAACGCTGTAGCGCCGGCAGGCGCGGTAGCAGCCAGCGCACCGCGAACGACGGCGTGGTGGACAGGCTCACGGAGTACGAGGAGCGCTGCTCGCGCACCGCCTCAACGGCCTGCTGCATGGCGTGCAATGCGCTACGCGATGCCTCGGCCAACAGCTGGCCCTGCGCGGTGGCGCGCACGCCGCCGGAGTCGCGCTTCTCGAGCAAGCTGACTCCCAGCCAACGCTCGAGCTCCCTCAGGTGCCGGCTCACCGCCGAGTGCGAGATCGAGAGCTCACGGGCGGCGGCGCGCACGCCGCCGCGCTCCAGCACCACGGCGAAGGCCCGCAGCGCGTTGAGCGGTAGCCTGTCCATGGTGACTAATTTAGACCACATAGCCGCGGGACGCACCAGCGGCGCCTGTTACGGTGGCGTCCATGAATCTGATGGGACTGCCGGGCGCGATCGTGCTGCTGCTGTTTGCTGCCACCGTCACACCCGGACCCAACAACCTGTTGATGCTGCGGATCGGACTCGAAAACGGCCGGCACGCGGCGCTCGCGCCCGCGACCGGGGTGGTCCTGGGGGGCGTTGCCATGCTGCTGCTGACCTGCGCGGGGCTCGCGCGAGCGTTCGCGGCACATCCCTGGCTGCGCGTGGCCACCGCGATCTGCGGGGCGGGCTGGGTGATGTGGCTCGGCGTGCGGCTGATGTGCAGCAGTGGCGCACTCACGGGCGCACAGGTGCGATCCGCGGGCGGTAGCGCACGTGATCTGCTGCGGATGTTTCTCTTTCAGTTCGTCAACCCCAAGTCGTGGATCCTGGTGTTGACGATTACCGCGGCGGCAGGCGACAAGGCGGTATCCCTGGCAACGCTCATCGTATTGTTCATCCTCATCCCTTACGGGTGCCTCGCACTGTGGGCGGGCGGCGGCTCGCTGGCAGCCAGCCTGTTGTGCGACACCAAAGCTCGCCTGCGCTTCGAGCGCTCGACCGGCGCGCTGCTCGCGCTGTCGGGGCTGCTGCTGCTGTGGTAGCCCCGGCTCGGTGGCGGGTTGTGGCGATTGCCGGGAGTCTGCGGCGCGACTCGCTCAACCGCAGACTCGTTGAAGCCGCCGCCGAGTGCGCACCCGAGCGTTTCGAGGTGTGCGTGTACCGAGGACTCGGCGAGCTGCCGCCGTTCAACCAGGACCTCGAGACGGGCGCGTTCGCCGCCGGACCGGTGCGTGAGCTGTGCGAGCAGGTGGCAGCGGCCCAGGGACTCTTCATTGCAACGCCCGAATACAACCACTCCGTTCCGGGAGTGCTCAAGAATGCGATCGATTGGCTGTCCCGCCCGGCATCAGGGAAGGTGCTGGTCGGTAAGCCCGTGGCGGTGGTGGGAGCGAGCGGCGGACGCTGGGGCACGCGCCTCGCGCAGGCCGCAGTGCGCCAGGCGCTGTTCGCGACGGAGTCGCTGCTCGTGACGGGGCCGGCGCTCTACCTCGCCCAGACGGATGCGCCGTTCGACTCCAGCGGACGTCTGGCGGATGAAGCGGCGCGCCGCGCGTTGCGGCAGATCCTGCAGGCCCTGGCGCAGATCATGCGCACCCGGGCCTGACTCACTTCTCGAGCATTTTTTTCAGATTGTCGAGACCGCCGCGATAAACGCCCTTGAGGAGCTTGGTAACGCCCGCGTCACTCTCGGCCTCGGGCGGATTGTCGGCAGAGTTCTTGCGCTTGCAGCTCCCGCTCCAGATCACCCTTGTCGTGCCCGCAGGCCCCGGTCGCACGGAAATCGTGGACACATATCCTGTGAACGGCAGCGGGGATTCAATGATCTTGTAGCGATAGGAATGATGCGCCGCGTCGAACGCGAGCAGCCTTTCGGTGAATGTCGGGCCGTCCTTGATGGTGAGTTTTCTCACCGCACCGACCTTGCCGTTGCCTCCGGATACCAGCTCGTCGCTCGCGAAGCCCGGATGCCATTTGTTCAGGCTGTCGAAGTCGCTCACGGTCGCCCAGACCTTGTCGATGGGCGCTTTGATCTCGACGGTCTCGGCGACCCGAATGGTTTTCGGGGGATCAGCCCAGGTCGCGCTGCCCCCAAGTGTCACGCCAAGAGTCAGAACCATCATGGTGAATTTCATTTGCTCGCTCCCCTGAAGCCGGGCGGAATTTTATCGCGCCAGGGCGCGCGCCGGAAGTGCCGTCGCGGCCCCATCGGCGCCCTCCCGGCGTGACTGCGGTCACGGATCAGGCGGTCGTTTGGGCGACCCTCCCGGGACGCCCATCGGCCGTGGTACCTTCGTGACCTCGACATTAATAAGGAGTCAGTCCCGGATGCCCAGCAAAGTCCCCGATGGCCGCAGGCGTGGTTGGATCGTTCCGATCGGCGGCGCGGAGAACAAGGAGAATGACCGCCGGATCCTCGAGCGCTTCGTGCGCGTCTCGGGCGCCGAGGAGGCCGACATCGTCGTCATCCCCACCGCCAGCCGCGTGCACGAGACCGGCGCGCGCTACGAGCAGGTGTTCCTGGACATCGGCGCGGCGCGCGTGACCGTCATGGATTTCGATACCCGCCGCGACTGCCAGGAGGAAGGACGCCTCAAGCGCATCGAGGAAGCGAGCGGCATCTTCTTCACCGGGGGTAACCAGCTGCGGCTCACGACGCTGCTGGGCGGCACGCCGGTCGCGAAGCTCATCCGCCTGCGTAACGCGGGTGGCGTCACCGTCGGCGGCACCAGTGCGGGCGCCAGCATCCTCTCCGAGCACATGATCGCCTCGGGCGATGAGGGCTCCTCCATGATCGCCGGCAGCGTGCGGCTCGCGCCGGGCTTAGGGTTAACCAACCGCTTCATCATCGATCAGCATTTCCGCCAGCGTGACCGCTTGGGCCGCCTGCTCACCGCGCTCGCTTACAACCCGTTCGCGGTCGGTATCGGGCTCGATGAGGACACGGCGGCGTTCATCGGGCCCGACGAGACCGTCGAGGTCGAGGGGAGCGGTGGCGTGACCATCGTCGATGGGTCGGACGTCAGCTATTCGTCCGTCGACACGGCCGTGGAGGGACAGCCGGTCTGCATGCTGGGCCTGCGGCTGCACGTGCTGGTGGCGGGCGCGACTTTCAACCTGCACACCCACATCGCCACTGCGGGTGCGCTGATTCAGTCCAGGGAGTGATTGCCAGGGAAGCCGGTCACGCGCGGCGAGTTGCCTTGAACAACTACTACGATTCTCGTGAGCAACACTCATGCGCATCCTCGATCGTTCGGTCTACGTCGGTCCCTCGCTGTACGCGCGCTTCCCGGTCATCCGCCTGGAGCTCGACCTGGGGGCGCTGGAGGCCTGGCCCACCGGGCGCCTGGGCGGCGTGTTCGTCGATGCGCTGAGTGAGGCGCTCCCGGGCCTTGCCGAGCACGGCTGCTCGTACCGCGAGCCCGGCAGCTTTTTCCGCCGCATGCGCGAGGGCGAGGGCACCTGGCTCGGGCACGTGCTCGAGCACGTCGCGATCGAGCTGCAGAACATCGCCGGCGAGGCGGTCACCTTCGGCAAGACGCGCAGCGCGGTTGCCCCCGGGGTGTATACGGTGGTCTATGAATACGCGCAGCGCGACGAGGGCATCGCGGCCGGCGAGCTCGGGCTGCGGCTGTTGTGCTGGTTGCTGCCGGATGCGGTGCGCCCGGCCGGCAGCGTGCCCGAGGGCTGGAACTGGCCCGAGGCACGCGATCAGTTCATCCGCTTCGCGCAGCGTCGCGCGCTCGGGCCCTCGACCGCATCGCTGGTGCGCGCCGCGGAAACACGCGGCATCCCCTGGCTGCGCCTGAACGATCAGTCACTGGTGCAGCTCGGCCACGGCAAGTACCAGCAGCGCATCCAGGCGACCGTCACCGGGCGCACCCCGCATATCTCCGTCGAGCTCGCCAGTGACAAGGAGGAGACCAACAAGATCCTTGCAGGACTCGGGTTGCCGGTACCGCAGCAGGAGCTGGTGCAGAACGAAACGCAGGCGGTGCGCGCCGCGCAGCGTATCGGCTTTCCGGTGGTCACCAAGCCCTACAACGGCAACCACGGGCGCGGCATTTCCATCCGCCTGACCAGTGATGAGGAAGTGGCGCACGGCTACACCGTGGCGCGCGAGCATTCGCGCTCGGTGATCGTCGAGAGCTTTCTGGAGGGCGACGATCACCGCCTTCTGGTGGTGAACGGTGAGCTGGTGGCCGCGACGCGGCGCACGCCCGGGCACGTGGTGGGCGACGGCGAGCACAGCGTCGCGCAGCTGATCGAGGTCGTGAACTCCGATCCGCGCCGCGGGGTAGGGCACGAGAAAGTGCTCACCCGACTCGAGCTCGATGCGCAGGCGCACAAGATGCTCACGCGCGCAGGACTTGCCGCCGAGTCGGTGCCCGGGAAGGGTCAGATCGTGTATCTGCGCTCGACCGCCAACCTGTCCACCGGCGGTACCGCCACCGATGTCACCGACGTCATTCATCCCGACAACCGCGAGATGGCCGAGCGCGCCGTGCGCGCCATCGGACTCGACGTCGGAGGCGTGGACTTCCTGTCGAAGAACATCACTGAGAGCTATCGCAAGATCGGCGGCGGCATCTGCGAGGTGAATGCCGCGCCGGGTTTTCGCATGCACGTGGCGCCCTCCGAGGGCACGGCGCGCGATGTCGCAGCCCCGGTGATCGACATGCTGTTCCCGCCGGGCGCGGCCTCGCGCGTGCCGATCGCGGCCATCACCGGTACCAACGGCAAGACCACCACCGCGCGCATGCTGGCGCATCTCACGAAGATGGCAGGCTTCACCCCCGGACTCACCACCACCGACGGCGTCTACATCGACGGCCAGCGCACGGTGCAGGGCGACATGACGGGCCCGGTTTCCGCGCGCATGGTGCTCGCGGATCCGCAGATCGACATCGCGGTGCTCGAGACCGCGCGCGGCGGCCTGCTGCGCGCCGGCATGGGCGTTAACGAAGTCAACGTCGGCGCGGTGCTCAACGTGCAGGCCGATCACCTGGGCGTGAAAGGTATCGAGACACTGGAGCAGCTCGCAGAAGTCAAGCGCATCGTCGTTGAAGTCGCCACCGACTGCGCGGTGCTCAACGCCGACGACCCGCTGGTGCTGAAGATGTCGGGCTACACGGAGGCGAAGAACATCTGCTACGTCACCATGAACCCGCAGCACACCCTGGTGCGCGAGCACATCCGCGCCGGCGGGCGCGCCTGCGCGCTGGAGGCGGGTGTGAACGGGCAGATGATCACGCTCTACGACCACAACGGCCACATTCCGCTGCTGTGGACCCACCTGATTCCCGCCACCCTCGAGGGCCGCGCCACGCACAACGTGCAGAATGCGATGTTTGCCGCGGCCATAGCGTTCTCGCTCGGCATCAAGCTGGACGCCATCCGCCAGGGGCTGCGCACTTTCGACTCGACGTTTTTCCAGGCGCCTGGCCGCATGAACGTGTTCAACGAGCATCCCTTCAAGGTGCTGTTCGACTACGGGCACAACGCGCACGCGGTAGCGGTGATGACCGATCTCGCGCAGCGCCTCGACGTCACCGGCCGGCGCATCGTGGTGCTCGCAGGTCCGGGCGATCGCCGTGACGAGGACCTGGTGGCCATCGCCCGTGCGGTCGCGGGCCGCTTCGACCACTACATCTGCCGCCGCGACGACAACCTGCGTGATCGCGCACCGGAGGAGGTGCCGCGCCTCATGGCCGCGGCGCTGCGTGCCGCGGGTGTGCGCGAGCAGGCGATTTCGCTCATTCCCGATGAGCAGGAGGCCATCACCGCGGCGCTCGAGATGGGGCAGCCGGGCGATCTGCTGCTGGTATTCGCCGACGCGCTGGTGCGCTCCTGGAAGCAGATCACCAAGTTCAAGCCGGCGGGATCGGCAGCTCCTCAGCCTGCGCCCCGGCCGGCGCCCGTGTACACGGGCGAAGCGACGCCCGCGGCTGAGGGTCCCGTCAACCCGGGCGAGGCGGTCGTTCCCGCATTCAGCCTCGAGGGGCTGATCCGCGATGAGCGCGGTGTGCGGGTCGCACCGGAGGCCGAAGACTGAACGCCGCCATTGCGCTGCCGTTCGACTCATCGAGGCGTCTGACGGGCGCCAACCTGTTCTTTGCCGGCAGCGGCGCGCTGCTCGAGACCCGCGAAACGGCCGTGGATGAGGCGCTGCTCTGTGCCTGGCGCGCGCGCGCCGAGCGGGCCCGCGCGCACCTCGGGTGGCGCATGCGGGGTGTAGTGGCGCGCCGCCATGCGGGCGGCACCTCGCTCGCGCTCGCCGCTCCCTGCGATCAGCTGTTCGTCGCGACGGAAGTCAACGAGTGGGCACTGTGCGCCGCGCTCGTGGCGCGCGATCCGCATCACTGGAGCGGACTCGAGGAGGCGCTGGCCGCCTCTGCGCTCGAGGACGCCGCGGACGCCTCCGCAGTCATCACGCCGGTGCTGGATGAGCCCGCGGCCTTGGCACGCTTCCAACGCCTCGCCGCGCGCGAGGCGCGGCCCGAGCTCATGGCGCTTCTGGATGCGGCGAACGAGCGCAGACTCCCGCACCTGCTGGACGAGACCCTGCTCACACTGGGCGCGGGTGAGGGCGGACGCGACTTCGAGCTCGCCGCCCTGCCGGATGTTGCCGATGTTCCCTGGAGCGAGCTGCGCGACATTCCGACCGCGGTGGTGACCGGTTCGAACGGCAAGACCACCACGGTGCGGCTGCTCAGTGCCTGCGCCCGGGCGCACGGCTGGCGCGCCGCTTACTGCTGCACCGACGGGGTATTCCTCGACGGGGAGCTCGAGGCAGCCGGGGACTACTCCGGCCCGGCGGGGGCGCGTCGCGTGCTGCGCGAGCGCCGCGCCCAGGCGGCGATCGTGGAAACCGCGCGCGGCGGCATTCTGCGACGCGGCCTCGCGGTGTCCGGGGCGCAGGTGGCGCTGGTCACCAATGTCAGCCCGGATCATTTCGGCGAATACGGGATCGACGACCTCGCAGCTCTCGCCGACGTGAAGCTGTCGGTCGCGAGCGTCGTCACGGCCGACGGACTTCTGGTGCTGAACGCCGACGATGCACAGCTGGTGGAGAAGGCGCCCGGCCTCACGCCGCGCTTCGGCCGCAGCCCGCCGCTCGGCTGGTTCGCGCTCGACGCCGATGCTGCCCTGCTGCGCGAGCATCGTGCGCGCGGCGGCTCGACCTGCGGTGTGCGCGGCGGGCGGCTTGCCTTGAGTCACGCGGGCGCCGACCACGACCTGGGCTCGATCGCCGCGATGCCGCTCACCGTCGAGGGCAGTGCGACCTACAACATCGCGAACCTCGCGGGAGCGGCGCTGGCGGCGGCAGCGCTCGGCGTGCCCGCGGCGAGCATCGCGGCCGTTGCGGCGCGCTTCGGGGCGAATGCCGCGGACAACTTCGGACGCCTGATGCGCTTTGAGCGCGGCGGCGTGCGGGTGCTGCTGGACTACGCGCACAACCCCGAAGGCCTGCGGGGATTGCTCAAGGTCGCCGAACATCTGCGCGGCGGGACCGGGCGCCTCGGCCTGTTGCTCGGCCATGCCGGCAACCGCCAGGACGCGGAGATCGAGGAACTGGCGCGCACCGCTGCGCAGTTTCGCCCCGCCCTCGTCGTCGTGAAGGAGAACGAAGCGCACCTGCGCGGCCGCGAGCCGGGCGAGATACCGCGCATCATCCGCGCGGCGCTGCTGCGCGCCGGGTTGCCGCAAGCCTCGCTCGCCGTGCGCATGAGCGAGACCGAGGCGGCGCGTTACGCACTCGAGTGGGCGCAGCCGGGTGATGTGCTGGTGCTGCCGGTGCATTCGCCCGCGGCGCGCACCGAGGTGCTGGCGCTTCTCCGAGTGTCATAACGCGGCGCTGAGTGCGCGGGCACGGCCTCCCACGACACGTGCTTGCCGGGCGCGCCTCAGTGCGCGCCGGTGAGCGCGCTGTAGCCGTTCCAGACGATCTCGATCCCGATGCACATCAGGATGAACGCGGATAAGCGCACCAGCACTTCGAGCCCGGTCTCGCCCAGCAGCCGGGCAATGTTCTCGGCGAAGCGGTACGCCAGATAAATCGTGACCGCGATCGCCAGCACCCCGAGCACCGCGCCGCTTGCGTGCTCGGCGAGCTGCGAGAGCCCCGGAATGCCTGCGGGCTTGCGGCTGCCGATGGTGATCGCGACCGACATGGAGCCCGGACCGACCGTGAGCGGCATGGTGAGCGGATAGAAGCTGCCGACCTTCTTTCCCGGTCCGCCCTGCAGGCCCGCGGAGCCGGCGTGATCCGACCACTGCTCCTGTGTCAGGAGTTTCCAGCCAAGGGCCGCGACCACGAGTCCCCCCGCGATGCGCACCACCGGCAGCTCGATACCGAAGAACTCCAGCAGCCAGGGCCCCAGGGCCATGGATCCCAACAGCAGCGCGAAGCCGTTGATGGCCGCCTTGCGCGCCAGCACCGGCCGCTCCGTGGCGGGCAGGTTCGCAGTCAGAGCGAGAAAGAAGGGAGCGGCCTCGAGCGGATTGACGATGGGAAACAGTCCGGCGAACGTCAGCAGGAACGCGCTGGCGACAGCGTTCACGCAGGTGCGCCTCCGGCCCGAAAGCGCGAAGCCCGCGGCATCGTCATGGCGTTTTTGCCTGCAGCAGCTGATCGATCGCGGCCTCCACTGTCTTGGCCGCGTGCTCGCCCGCGTGCATCTCGCCGATCGCGCTGCCGTACAGCAGCCCGTCGCGCCCGATCAGATAGAACGCCGGCCAGTATTGATTGTGCAGGGCGCCCCAGTAGGAGTAATCCCCGTCCAGCATCACCGGATAGCGGATGCCGAGGCGCGCCACCGCCTGGCGCACGTTCCCGGGCGATCTCTCCTCCCGCAGCTCAGGGGTATGGACCCCCACCACCACGAGCCCGGCGGCGGCCTTGTCGCGCGCCACCGATTCCACCCACGCTGTCGAATTCAGGCAGTTCACGCACTCGAAGGCCCAGAATTCCACCAGCACCACCTTGCCGCGCAGGCCCGCGAGCGTCAGCGGCGCGGAATTGATCCAGTCCGCTGCCTCGCGGTGACTGAACTCGGGCGCTGCGCTCGGGGTCGCGCCGCGGGCGCAGCCCACGGCCGCCCAGGCGGTCAGTGCCATAAGCGCGATGCGTTTCGTCCCGTTCATATACCATTAAGTATGAATGCCAAGATCTGCCTCGTCACGGGGGCCACGCACGGGATTGGCCTGGCCACCGCCCGGGCGCTGGCCGCGAGCGGCGCGAGCGTCCTGGTCCACGGCCGGGACCTGAGCCGCGCACGGGCCGTGGCCAGCGACATCAGCCGTGATACCGGCAACCCCGGCGTGCGCTTCGTCCAGGCGGATTTCGCGCAGCTCGCACAGGTACGGCGTCTGGCGCACGAGCTGCAGTCGCAGCTGCCGTGCCTCGATGTGCTGATCAACAATGCCGCGGTGATGGCCGCCGCGCGCACGCGCAGCGCGGACGGTTACGACCTGACCTTTGCGGTCAATCACCTGGCGCCGTTCCTGCTCACCAATCTGCTGCTGGACAAGCTTAAGGAGTCCGCGCCGTCGCGCGTGATCGTGGTGGCCTCCGATGCCCATCGGCGCGCCAGGCTCGACTTCAGTGATCTCATGAATGCCAGGGTCGCAGGGTTTCGCGCCGCCTACGCGCGCTCCAAGCTCGCCAACGTGCTGTTCGCGCGCTCGCTCGCCCGGCGCCTCGCGGGCAGCGGCGTCACCGTGAACACGGTGCATCCGGGCCTGGTCAACAGCCACCTGTTTCACAACAGCCCGGCGCTGCTGAGAGTCCTCCTCGCGAGCGTCGGACGCTGGTTCATGCTCTCGCCGCAACAAGGCGCGCGCGGCAGCGTGTATCTGGCGGCAGCGCCGGAGGTCGCCGGCCAGTCGGGCGGCTACTACCACGGTTGCCGGCGCGTGGCGCCGAGCGCCGCTGCGCAGAGCGATGCCTGCGCCGAGCGTCTGTGGCAGGAGAGCGCGCGCCTGACCGGGCTGGCCGCATGAGCCGGGCATTCGTGCGCGAGTCCGACGCGGACACGGGCGCGCTGCCGGATCGCGCGGTGAGCACTCATCCGAACTTCGTCACGCCGCGCGGACTTGCGGCCATCGAGGCGCGCGTGCGCGAGCTGGAAGCGGAGCGGCAGGCGGCGCGCGACAGCGGCGACGCCGCGGCCCGCGCGCGCGTGGAGCGGGAGCTGCGCTACTGGAGCGTGCGCCGCGCCAGTGCCCGCGTGGTCGGGCCGGCGGCGTCCGCGGAGCGGGTGCGTTTTGGCATGCGCGTCACCTTGCAGCTCGGCGGCGACTCCATGCAGACGTTCCAGCTGGTCGGCGAGGACGAAGCGGACGCCGCCCACGGACTTTTGAGCTGGATTGCGCCGCTGGCCCAGTCACTGCTGGGCAAGGCGGCCGGCGACCGCGTGCCCTTTCAGGGAGGTGAGGCGCTGATCGTCAGCATCGAGCCGTGAGGCAGCTGCGCCAGTACGCGCTTGACGATGCGATCGAGGCGCTCCGGGGTCAGCTCGAGGAAGCCGGGTGCGGCGCGCACCCGGCGCGCCACCTCCGGCGCGAGCCGCCGCTGCGCGCGGTACATGCGTGTGCGCACGGTCGTCTCGTGCACGCCGAGGGAGGCGGCGGTTTCGATGCTGCTGATGCCTTCCACCACCCGCAGCACGAACACGGTGCGAAAGACCTCCGGCAGGCCGCCGATCGCCTGCTCGAGCGCGCGCCGCTCCTGCATCTCGTCGGCCGCAAGCGCCGCGGGCGTCGCTGCCGGCGCTAGTTGCCGCGGCGCCGCAAGCGGCCCGGGGCGAGCGCTGGCGCGCAGCGCCCGTGCCTGGTTGAACGCCAGGCGCGTCAGCCAGGCGGCGAATTTTCCGGTGGGCGTGTAACGATTCAGATCGCCGAATGCGGCCAGATACGCGTCCTGCACCGCCGAGTCTGCCGCGTCCTCATCCGGCAACACGCTGCGGGCGACGCGAAACATCCTCCGGCTGTAGCGCCGGATCAGTGCCTCGATCGCACGTTCCTCCCCGCCGCGCGCGCGCTCGATGAGCAGCAGGTCGGGCAGCTCGACCGTTGCGGCCGGGGTACCCCCGCGCCGCGCGCGTGCGTCGCTCGTCTCGAGGCTACGGACCTGAGTCACTGGTTCCAGCATGGGCGTCGACATCAATGTGTATCCTATGGTTGACCATGAAAAGGAGACCGGCCCGCATCGCGGGCTATTGCGTCGTGTACGCTCTGGCGCTGTGCGCGCTGAGCCCGGCACCCGGTGCCGACCTGAGCCCCGCGACCACGGCGCGGGTGCACCCGCAACGGTGGCCGAAGCTGCGGCCGGCGCTGCCGCACGATCAGAGGCTCGAGAGGCGCATCGATGAGCTGCTCGGGCGCATGACGCCCGAGCAGAAGGTCGGTCAGCTCATCCAGGCCGATATCGACAGCATCGTTCCCGATGACCTGCGTCACTATCCCCTCGGATCCATTCTGAACGGCGGCAATTCCTCGCCCCACGGCGATAAGCTCGCTCCACCCGGTGAGTGGCTGGCGCTCGCGGACCGGTTCTATGACGCCTCGCTCGCCGCGCCCGGTTCTGCCGGGATCCCCGCCCTGTGGGGGGCGGACGCGGTGCACGGGCACAACAACATCCCGGGAGCCACGATATTTCCGCACAACATCGGGCTGGGCGCCGCGCGCGACCCGCAGCTCATCCGCCGCATCGGCGAGATCACCGCGCTCGAGGTGCGGGTCACCGGGCTCGACTGGGCGTTTTCCCCCACCGCCGCCGTGGCGCGTGATGCCCGCTGGGGACGAACCTACGAGAGCTACTCGCAGAATCCCGCACTCGTGCGCCAGTACGTCGCCGCCATGGTGAGGGGGTTGCAGGGCACGCCCGGCACGCGCCAGTTTCTCGACGCCGCACACGTGATCGCGACACCGAAGCACTTTCTGGGCGACGGCGGCACCGGCGGCCAGGACCAGGGTGACAACAGCGCCACCGAGAGCGAGCTGCGCGACGTCGACGGCGCCGGCTACCAGGCAGCGATCGCCGCCGGCGCACAGACCGTGATGGCGTCCTACTCCAGCTGGCACGGCGTGAAGATGCACGGCTACCGCGCACTGCTCACCGATGTCCTCAAGGGTCGCATGGGCTTCGACGGTCTGGTGCTCGGGGACTGGAACGGCCACGCGCAGCTGCCCGGATGCACGCCCGACGACTGCGCCGCGGCGCTCAATGCCGGCCTCGACGTGTTCATGGCGCCGGACGGCTGGCGCGCGCTACATGCCCACACACTGGCGCAAGTGACCTCAGGCGAGATTTCCGCGGCACGGCTCGACGATGCGGTCCGCCGGGTGCTGCGCGTCAAGCTGTGCGCACACCTGGATCGGGAGGGACGTCCGTCGTCGCGGCCGTTTGCCGGCCGCTTCGCGCTGCTCGGCGCGCCGGCGCATCGCGCGGTGGCGCGCCGGGCGGTGCGCGAGTCGCTGGTGCTGCTGAAGAACCGCCATCACCTCCTGCCCCTGTCGCCGCACGCGCACGTGCTGGTGGCTGGTGATGGCGCCGACAACATCGCCAGGCAAAGCGGCGGCTGGACCATTAGCTGGCAGGGCACCGAGCCCAACCAGGACTTTCCGCATGCGCAATCGATCTACGCCGGCATCGCGCGCTGCGTGACGGCCGCGGGCGGCACGGCGGAGTTGAGCGAGGCGGGCGAGTTCCACACCCGTCCCGACGTCGCGATCGTGGTGTTCGGCGAGAACCCGTACGCGGAAGGAGCGGGCGATGTGCCCTCGCTCGAATACAGTCCGGGCGACAAGCGCGCCGTGGCGCTGCTGCGCCGGCTGCGCGCCGCGGATGTGCCGGTGGTCGCCGTGTTGCTCTCCGGGCGCCCGCTATGGGTCAACGCCGAGCTCAACGCCGCCGACAGCTTCGTGGCGGCCTGGCTCCCGGGGCCCGAGGGCGAGGGCGTCGCGGATGTGCTGTTCCGGGCGCCGGAGGGCTCGGTGCGCTACGACTTTCGCGGCAGGCTGCCGTTTTCCTGGCCGCGTTCCGCGCGCGTGCCGGCCGTGGATCACCGCCCCGGCGAGCCGCCGCTGTTTCCTTACGGCTACGGACTCACCTACGAGGACGACGGCGACCTTCAGCCGCTGCCCTGATCCCCCGAACCCGCGCCCACCGCCACCCAGGCGAGATCGGAGTTCGATACCGAGCCGAGGTTGAAATTGCGGGCGGCTGCGGTCATGCGGGTGAGCGCCTGGGCGATCGGCATCGGCGGCTGCGTGTCGCCCTTCCTGGTCTTGTGGAAGCGCACCGGGTTGATGCGCGCGACGACGTAGTTGCGCAGGTATGGGGACTTGAACCCGCGCGCCTGCAGGCCGGCGATGATCCCTTTGACACGGGCGTCGATTTCAGTGAGACGCGCGGCGTAGTCCTCGCGTTGCCGCAGGCTCGCCGCCAGAGTGCGATCGCTGAAGCGGTCGACCTTCTTGAGAAACGCGCTGTAGGCGCCGCCCGCAAAGCGCGCCGACTTCTGGTAGACGATGCCGAGCGTCAGCAGTTCCGCCGCTTCGAACTCCGCGGCGAACTGCGCTTCGCGTTCGCGCCCGCGGCGCTTGGCGAGGTTACGCGCCATGCGGATGACTTCCAGGCTGCGGTCTTTCAGGTTGTGAGCCTTTTCGGTGTTGAGCGCCAGTATCCGGTAGGCGAGCGACTCGTCCGGCGAGATCAGCGCCGTGATCTGTTTCAGCCCCAGCACCTTGCCCGCAGCCAGGCGGTGGCGGCCGTTGGGCGTCCACAGGCGCCCGTCCTCGCCGCGCACCACGATGAGCGGATCGAGGAACGCGGCCGTCTCATCGATCTTCGCGGCCAGGCGCTTCGTGTGTGCGGGTGAGAGATCGCGCTGAAAAGGCGTGGGCTGCACCGCGTTCAGCGGCAGGCTCGCCAGCAACAGGGTGCGTCCTCCGAGGGGCTCGTGGTACGCGCCGATGGGAGCGCCGCCCGCCGCGCGCACCAACGCGACCAGCTCGGCGACCGCCGGACTGTCGATGGCGATGGCGACTTGTGCCGCGTCGAGCCCGCGCGCCTGCTTGCCGGGCGCAAGCCGCCCGCGACGCGCGCGGCGTGCGGCAGCGCTGCGCGTGCGCGTCGCGGCGCTGTGGCTGCGTGTTGCCATGGTGTCATCTCTCCAGCGGAGCAGTATGCGAGAATGACCGATTGCGCAGGATGTTGCCATGGATTCCTTGAGCCGCGCAGAGCAGTTGCCGGCGCAGCGCCTCGACGCCGCCGGTCGCGCGCACGTGGATCAGCGTGCGGTGATCGCGCTCGCCTTGCCACTGATGGCGAACAGCGCGGTGCAGATCGTCCTCAACCTCACCGACATGTGGTTCATGGGGCGCATTTCCACCAAGGCGCTCGCGGCGGTCGGGGCGGTGCAGTGGCTGGTGATCGTCGCGGTGCTGGTGCTGGGCGGCGCCGGCACCGCGGTGCAGACGCTGGTGGCGCAGAATTTCGGTGCGCGCCGCTACCGGCGCGCGGGCCAGGCGGTATGGACCGCGTTGTGGGCGATGGCGTGCGCGGCGCCGCTGTTCGTGCTGGTGGGTGCCGCGCGCCACCTGATTCTCGCGCCATTCGGCTTCGATCCGCAGGTCGAGCAGCTCGCCTCCGCGTTCTGGTATCCGCGTGTCGGCGGAGCCTGCGTCGGAGCGGCGGTGTGGGCCATGCTCGGATTCTTCAACGGCATCGGGCGGCCGCGCGTCACGCTGCTGATCACCATCGTGACCACGGTCACGAATGCGCTGCTGAACCCGCTGTTCATCTTCCGCCTGGGGTGGGGCATCGCCGGTTCCGCCTGGGCCACCAACGTCGCGCAGGTGACGGGCCTGTTGTTTGCGGTGGCGATTTTTCTGCGGGCCGATTATCGCCATCGGTACCGCTCGCACCTGACCTGGCGGCCGCACAGCGGGGTGCTGCTGCAGCAGCTGCGCCTCGGGGTGCCGATGGGGCTGTCGCCGGCGGCGGACCTGTTGGGATTCGCCACCTTTCAGATGATGCAGACGCGGCTCGGCACGGCGGGCGGCGCCGCTACGCAGATGGTGGTGATCCTGACTTCACTCGCCTACATGCCGGGGTTCGGCATTGCTTCCGCGGGCACGACGCTGGTCGGGCAATCCATCGGCGCGGGGGCGCGCGACTGGGCGCTGCGGGTCGGCAACCGCGTGATCGGGCTCGCGGCCCTCTACATGGGCGGTATCGGCGTACTGATTGCGCTCGGCGGTCCCTGGGTGCTGCCGTTTTTCGCCGGCTCGCACGATGCCGAGGCGGCCACCGCGGTCGCGCTCGGCATGCAGCTGCTGTGGCTGGCGGCCGGCTACCAGTTCTTCGACGGCCTGAATCTCGGCAGCAGCATGTGCCTGCGCGGCGCGGGCGATGTCAGGATCCCGGCGGTGCTGGTGCTGGTGGTATCGCTGCTGCTGTTCGTGCCGCTGGCGCATGCTTTCACGTTTGCGCCCGGAGAGGGCTGGGTGCACTTCCTGCCGCAATTCGGCTGGGGCGCCGTCGGCGGCTGGGTTGCGGTACTCATCTATGTCATGGTGCTGGGGAGCACGCTGTTCCTGCGCTGGCGCTCCCGGGCCTGGCAGAAAATCCGCCTCTGAGCGCTGCAGCGCGCACCGACAAACATGCTCATTACGCTCAAGTCGCTGTTGCATACCCTGCTGCTGCCGCCGGCAGGCCCGCTGTTGATCGCGGCCGCCGGGGCCTGGCTGCTCAGGTCGCGTACCTCGGCGCGCACGGCCAAGGCCGGCTGGCTGTTGCTCGCTGCGGGCCTGGCGTCGCTGTGGCTGCTGGCGACGCCGCTGGTGGCGGATGCACTGGCGCGGGCCGCGGAACGTGAGGCGGCGCTCGATCTGACCCGCCCCGTACAGGCGCAGGCGATCGTCATTCTCGGCGGCGGCGATGAGCGCATCGCCGCGCCGGAATATGGCGGCGAACCCGCGCCCGGGTCCGCGCTCCTCGAACGGGTCGTCTACGGGGCGTTCCTCGCACATCGCACGGGGCTCCCGGTGCTCGTTTCCGGCACCGCTGCCGAGGCGCTCGCCATGCGCAGCTCGCTCGCGCGCGACTTCCGCATCGAGGCGCGCTGGGTCGAGGATCAGTCGCGCGATACCTTTCAGAACGCGCAGTTCTCCTCGCGGCTGCTGAAGGCTGCGGGCGTGTCGCGCATCCTGCTGGTGACGGACAGCGCTCACGAGTGGCGCGCGTCGCACGAGTTTGCGAGCGCGGGATTCACCGTCGTGCCGGCGCCGGCCGGTGTCTGGGCGCCGCGCGAGACCGGGCTGAGGCGCTACCTGCCTGCTCCCACCGCGCTGACGCGTTCCACCACGGCGCTCTACGAGCTGCTCGGGGATCTGGTGCGCCGCGGGCTCGCGGGCCTGAACCTGCGCAGGCAGGGGTGAATCAAGCGGCTCGTCTCGCATGGATCCGCAAGACCTGACCACCGTGTTTCGATCGCCGCGCCGGCGCGACTGCGAGGAGCGGTTGCTGGTACTGACCGCGGTGGGGGTCGCCGGCTTCGTGACGCACGCGGACAGTGAATTCCTGCTGCAGGTCCCGCCGGCTGACGCGCCTTATGCGATCCGGCACCTGCTGCAATACGAAGCGGAGAACCGAGCGCCGCCACCACCGCCACCGCCGCCGCGCGTGTACCCGCACGCGTGGGTCGGCAGCGTGCTGTACGTTGCGGTGTTGATGGGGGTGGCCTGGGCGCTGTCGAACGGGCTCGTGCGGCTCGATGCCTTTGAGCTGGGCGTGCTCGACGCGCAGCGCGTACAGGCCGGTCAATGGTGGCGCGCCTGGACCGCGCTCACGCTGCACCTGGATGGTCCGCACCTGGCCGCGAACCTGGTCGCCGGGGCGTGGTTCGGCCACCTCGCGGCCCGGCAGATGGGCGGCGGTACGGCGTGGTTGCTCACCGTCACGGGCGCCGCGCTCGCGAACCTGCTCGAAGGCCTGTTGGGTCCGCCGGAGCACCAGGCGGTTGGCGCCTCGACGGCGGTGTTTGCGGCCCTGGGGGCGATGTCGGCTTACTCGTGGCGTGAGCGTTTCCAGTTGCCACAGCGCTGGGCGCGACGCTGGGGCCCGCTCGTCGCCGGCGTGATTCTGCTGGGCTGGACCGGATCCGCCGGGGAAGGCACGGATCTGGTCGCGCACCTGGCGGGATTTGCGGTCGGGGCGCTGCTCGGCGCCACCGTCGCTCTGCCGCGGTTTCAGGGTCTGTTGGACCGTGTGCCGCAATGGCTGACCGGCACCGCCGCGCTCGCCTCGCTTGCGATCGCCTGGAGCTGCGCGCTGAGGAGCTGAGCGCGGCGCGCTCAAGGCCCTTCGACGAGGTAACCTTTCGCCCTGAGTGCGGCGAGCGCGCCGTTCTCGCCCAGCAGCCGATCCATCGATTGCACGGCGAGCGTGCCGCGATTGCGCGCGAGACTGTCCTGCACCGCGATCAGCCAGTTATCCTGCGCGCGCGCAATGAGGTTGCGCACCCGCTCGGACGTGGAGACCGCGGCGACGCAGGCGCTACGGTCGTCCGCGTGCGGAAGCCGGCGCAGGGTGTCGACGTCTCCGAGCGCCCAGGCGCGCGCCCGGGTCTGCATCGGACCCAGGTCCGTCTCCAGCAGCGTCACCACCGCCTCGAGGCACGCGATCTCGCTCGACAGGGGAGTCGCTTCGACATCCCTCAGCACTTTGACCGGATCGTCGATCTTCAGCTTGTCCTGGTGTACGCGCACCCCCTGCGCGCGGGCGAGCCTGAGCACCGACTGCTGCACTTCGTTCTGCAGCGCCAGCCCCGACGCGTCGAATACCCGGGTGAGCAATTGCCGCGCGGCGAGCATCGGGCGCATTTCCTCGAGCTTGCCGTCGTTGGGGTCGAAGCGCGCCTTGAGCGCGGCGACGCGCGCATACAGCGGCGGCGGCAGGGCCTGGCGCAGGGGCATGTGATCCGGAGGCTTCTGCAGGCGCCGCCACTCGATGTACACGCGCAGCGCGGTGAGGGGGTTTGCCCCGATGCCGTAGGCGGGCCAGGCAGGCACCACCTCCTGCGTGTGCCGCAGGACCTCCTGCACGGCGTCGGGCTGCCAGACCATTTTCTTCGGTAGCGGGGAGATCGTGCCCAGGATCCACAGCGTGTGATCGCCCTTGCGCACTGTCCACATGCGCGGGCCCTCGTGCCGTCCCTCGACCACGATTTCCGTCTCAGGCCCCGGCGCGCCCGAGGCCGCAGCGCCGGCGGGCTGCTGGGCATGCACCGCCGCGGCGCCCGCCAACAGTAACGCGCATCCGGCTGCGGCGCGCAGCTCAGTCGTTGGTGGGCAGTGGCCGGGGTGCGGTTTCATTGGTCGCGTCGTACACGCGGGTGAGATCCACGGCGGACAGCTCCTCGGTGGCGATGTGCAACTTTGCCACCAGGTGCTTGCCGTCCGCCGACAGGCCGTAGCGCTCGGTCACGTCCGGACCTAACTGCGCCCGGACATTGATGACGTACTCCCGGCCCTTCCACCCCGAGGTTTGGTCTGCCACCCCGCTCTGCGCCGATACGACACTGCGCGCACCGGGTGTGAAGCTGCGCTGCGAGGTGCCGTAGTCGAGCGCGAACTCCCCGGGCCCCTGCCGCACGGTGAGGAAATCACCGCGCGCGATGCTCGCGCGCAGGACCTGAGCCATGGGCGATCGCAGCAGCGGATCCGGGCGAGGAGCGCCGTGGGCCGTGCGCACCGGGGCGGGATCCTCCTCGAGCGGCTGATCCTCGGGTGGGGAGGTGCGCGTACCGCCGCGGCGCACGTCCGGCGGCGGTGCGGCCGTCACCCGTCGACCGATGCGCTTGAAGGCCTCGGCGCGCATCCGCTCCAGCACTTTCTGCGGGTCGTCGCTGGCGGTGCGATTCAGCTTCCACGCGCCTGCCAGGGTGACGCCCGCCGGCGCATCCGGCGACAGTCTGGTGCCCGCGCACCCGGCCAGAGTCGTGGCGGCGGCGGCGCACAACAGCACCCGGCCGGCGCGGACGATCGGCATATTGTCGTATCCTCGCTTGTTGGGTACTGAAGTGCAGCATCGCAGTTCGCCACGCCCCTGCGCAATCATGAAGCGACCCAAGGCCCGATGAAGCGACGCAAGGCCACCGAACTCGAGCGCCTGCGGCGGCGGATCACGCGCCTCGACGCGCAGAGCATCGATCGGCTCTATGGCCTGGAGCCGGTCTGGGAGCCGGCCACCGGACAGGCGCGCGTAGCGCCCGAGGAGTTCGTGGCCGTGCGCTGTCCGTATTGCGGGGAGCGGTTGGAAACGCGGGTCGATCTGACCGCGGACGAACCGGCGTACGTCGAAGATTGCGAAGTCTGCTGCCGCCCGATCGAGTTCCACATCGAGCGCGACGAGGGCGGGGCATTGCTGGCGCTGCAGGTCCGGCGCCTGGACTAGCTACATAAGGGGCGCTTTTCGCCGCAAGCGTCGCACAGCGACGACAGATGGGTGGAATTTTTCCAGGACCCGGACCGTCTGACTGGAATATCCCCGCGGTATCACTACTATGCGCTGCGCCCGTTCTCATGGAGGAAGTGCGAGGATGAACAAGTCAGCCGTAACCGGGTTTGTGGTCGGTGCCATTGTCGTGACAGCAGCCGGCGCGGTCGCCGGCTATCGCGTCGTCAGCGCCTCACGCGGCGCCGAGGTTATCAGTGTCAAAGCCCTGAGCAAGACGATCAAGACGCCCCGGCAGGAATGCCACGACGTGCAGGTCACCCGCACCAAGCCGGTGAAGGACCGTGATCGCCTGGTGGGCACCGGTGTCGGGGCAGTGGTGGGCGGCCTGCTTGGCCACGAGATCGGCGGCGGCAGCGGTAAAGCGCTGGCCACGGTAGCCGGAGCCGCGGCAGGCGGCTATGCCGGCAACAAGATTCAACAGAAGGTGCAGCAGGGGGACACCTACACCACGACCGAACAACAGTGCACCACCGTGTACGATCGCAGCGAGGTGCCGGCCGGCTACGAGGTGGTGTACGTGCTCAACGGCAAGGAGCACCACGTGCACATGGACCATGATCCTGGGAAGCGGATCCCTGTGAAGGATGGCCATATCATCACGGACAGCGACGCCAAACCTGAAGCGTCCTAGCAGACCTAAGACAGGCTTGCGGCGCTTCGCGCCTCTAAGGCGCGACCGCCGCTTCCAGAAACACCAGGCTGCGGGCGTCGGCGTCGAGGCGCACGCGCACGCCGAGCGGTACCGGCTCGTTGACCTCGCCGTGGCCGATGGGAAAGCCGGCGGCGCAGGGCAGGCCGGTCGCGAGCGCCAGCTCGCGCAGCACCTCGGCGCTGCTGTAAGGCGCGTCCCGTTCCTCGCAACCCGTGAACGAGCCGAGCACGATGGCGCGCACGCGCTCGAATACCCCGGCCAGCTGCAGATGCGTCCACATCCGGTCGAGGCGGTAAGGGCGCTCGCCCTGGTCCTCGAGCAGCAGGATGGCGCCATCGAGCGCCGGCATGAACGGCGTGCCGAGCAGTCGCGTGACGACCGACAGGTTGCCGCCCAGCAGCGGCCCTTCGGCTACGCCGCCGACGCAGGTGAGCGTGCCGCTTAGCGCGGGCGCCGGGGAAGTCGATTCCAGCAGACCGAACAGGCGCTCCCGGGTCCCGGGGGGCAGGCGTCCCAGCTGGGTGAGCACCGGTCCATGAACGCTGATCCGGCCGTGGGCCTGCAGCCACAGATGCAGCGCCGTGATATCGGAGAAGCCGACCAGCAGCTTCGGCGGCTCGGGGGGTCCGGCGGCTGCCAGCCGCGCCAGCAGACGCATCGCGCCGTAGCCGCCGCGGGCGCAGAACACCGCGCGGATGTCAGGATCGGCCAGCGCCGCGGTGAGCTCGCTCAAACGCCGCGCGTCATCGCCTGCCAGGTAGCGGTGCCGCTCGAATACTCCGGGGCCGTACTCGGCGCGGTAGCGAGCGCCGATCAGGGCGAGACCCGCCTCGAACGAGGCGCGGTCGAAGGCACTCGCCGGGGCGATGACCGCCACGCGGTCGCGCGGCTGTAGCGCGGGGGGCGGTTGGAAGCGTGCGATCAACGGCGGTCCCTCAATTCACACCACGACATACAATGCCTCACGGCGACTCTAGGCGCGCCGCAAAAGGATCGTCAATGATCGGATTTCTCCTGTGGCTGCTGCTGCTCGTGCTGTGCTGGCCGCTCGCCCTGCTGGCGCTGCTGCTGTACCCGATCGTGTGGCTGCTGCTGTTGCCCTTCAGGCTGGTGGGGCTCACGGTCGAGGGGGTGTTTGCGCTGCTGCGGGCGCTGATCCTGCTGCCGGCGCGCGTATTGGGCGGACGGCGCTGAGCGCGCTGGTGCTTCTTTAGTCCGAGAGCGCCTTCAGATCGGCGAGCAGCGCCGCGCGTCCCCGGTCGAGCTGGTCGAGCCGCTGGGCGGCATCGCGCAGCGCGTTGAAATTCTTGACCGGAGCGGCGTGCAGGCGACGGTAGGCATTGCGCGCCGCGAGCCACAGCCGGGTCATGCGGGCGTAGCGGGCCGCGACTTCGCGGCGCATGGTGATGAGCCCTAAGGCGCTTGCTTGCATCGTCGCCATCACGCTTGAAAGCCAACGACGGTAACAGTGCAGCCGTCACAATTCGTGCGCGTTTCTTCACGCCGCCCTCACAGCCGCCGCGATAACGTGGCCGCCTGAAACGTCGCGGGGCATCAAGGTGGATTTCATTTTCATCCTCGCACTGGTCGTGCTGTACGCGGCGACCTGCTGGCTGACCGTCGGTGTCTCCAGGCTCGGAGGCATGAAATGAGCGTCCCGTACGCCTTGAGCGCGCTGCTCGCCGCGGGGCTGTTCGCCTACCTGCTGTACGCGCTGCTGAAGCCGGAGAAGTTCTGATGACCGCGCTGGCGGCGACGCTCGTCGGGCTGCTGCTGGTGGTGCTGCTCGCGTGCGTCAAACCCCTCGGCCTGTACATGGCCGACATCTTCGAGGGGCGCCCCATCTGGCCGCTACGCGCGCTCGGCGGGTGCGAGCGCGGCATCTACCGCCTGTGCGGCATCGATCCGGCGGCGCAGATGAGCTGGAAGCAGTACGCCCTGTGCCTGCTGCTGTTCAACGCTCTGGGGGCGCTGGCGCTGTACGCCCTGCAGCGCTGGCAGGCATGGCTGCCGCTCAACCCGCAGAGGTTCCCGGGCGTCTCGCCGGGCTCGTCCTTCAACACCGCGGTGAGCTTCATCACCAACACCAACTGGCAGGGCTATTCCGGGGAGTCCGCCATGAGCTACCTCACGCAGATGGCGGGGCTCACCGTGCAGAACTTCCTGTCGGCGGCCAGCGGCATGGTGGTGGCGATCGCGCTCATCCGCGGGCTCGCCCGGCACAGCTGCGCGACCATCGGCAACCTGTGGGTGGACATGACGCGCGCGGTACTTTACATACTGCTGCCGCTGGCGCTGCTGCTCGCGCTGCTGCTGGTGTCGCAGGGCGTGATCCAGAACTTCAGTCCCTACAAGAATGTGACGACGCTGGAAGCGCGTGTACAGACCCTGCCAATGGGCCCGGTCGCCTCGCAGGAGAGCATCAAGGAGCTCGGCACCAACGGCGGCGGGTTTTTCAACGCCAACTCCGCGCACCCTTATGAGAATCCGAGCGCGCTGACGAATCTGCTGGAGATGCTCGCGATCCTGGTCATTCCTGCGGGCCTGACTTACACCTTCGGCCGCATGGTCGGCGATACCCGCCAGGGATGGGCGGTGCTCGCGGCGATGGCGCTGCTGTTCGTCGCGCTGCTGTGCGTCACGCTGCACAGCGAGCAACAGGGTAACCCGGCGATTGCCAGGCTCGGCGTCGATCAGGCCGCCGGCGCCGCCCAGTCCGGCGGCAACATGGAAGGCAAGGAGACGCGCTTCGGCATCGCCGCTTCGGCGCTGTTTGCCACCATCACTACCGCGACCTCCTGCGGAGCCGTCAACGGCATGCACGACTCGTTCACGCCTCTCGGCGGTCTGGTGCCGCTGTTCCAGATGCAGCTGGGCGAGGTCGTGTTCGGCGGTGTGGGTAGCGGGCTGTACTCCATGCTCGTCTTCGCCATCGTCGGGGTGTTCATCGCGGGACTGATGATCGGCCGCACCCCCGAGTACCTCGGCAAGAAGATCGAGGCGTTCGAGATGAAAATGAGTTCGATTGCGATCCTGGTGATGCCCTTCATCGTGCTCACCGGCACCGCGGCCGCAGTCAGTGTGGATGCGGGGCGGGCCGGGGTCGCCAATCCCGGCGTGCATGGCTTTTCCGAGATCCTCTATGCCTTCTCCTCCGCCGGCAACAACAACGGCAGCGCGTTTGCCGGTATCTCGGCCGACACCCCGTTCTACAACGTCGCTCTGGCGCTCACCATGTGGCTGGGCCGTTTCTGGCCGATCGTGGCGGTGCTCGCCATTGCAGGCTCGCTGGCCGCCAAGAAGCGCATCCCGGTGAGCGACGGCACCATGCCGACGCACGGCGTGACCTTCGTGATCCTGCTGATCGGCACGGTACTGCTGGTGGGGGCGCTCACCTTCGTGCCGGCGCTGGCGCTCGGGCCCATCGTCGAGCACCTGATGCTGTGGCACTGAGCGCCCGCATGACCCGCCGCAAACTCGCACTGTTTGAGCGCTCGCTGCTGCTGCCGGCGCTGCTGGACGCGCTGCGCAAGCTCGACCCGCGGGTGCAGTGGCGCAACCCGGTGATGTTCGTGGTCTACATCGGCAGCCTGCTGACGACGCTCTTGTGGCTGCAGGCGCTCCTTGGGGCCGGCGAGGCCCCGGCGTGGTTCATTTTCAACATCGCGCTGTGGCTGTGGTTCACGGTGCTGTTTGCCAATTTCGCCGAAGCTCTCGCCGAGGGACGCAGCAAGGCGCAGGCGGCGGCGCTGCGGGGGCTTAAGCAGACCGTGTGGGCGAGGAAGCTCGCCCTTCCAGCTGAGCGCGAACGCGCCACGCGCGTGCGCGCCGAGGAGCTGCGCCGCGGGGACGTGGTGCTCATCGAGGCCGGCGACTACGTGCCCGCCGACGGCGAGGTGATCCAGGGGGCCGCCTCGGTGGATGAGAGCGCCATCACCGGCGAATCCGCACCGGTGATTCGCGAGTCCGGCGGCGACTTCTCGGCGGTGACCGGCGGCACCCGCGTGCTGTCGGACTGGATCATCGTGAAGGTCACGGTCAATCCCGGCGAGACCTTTCTCGACCGCATGATCGCCATGGTGGAGAGCGCCCGCCGCCAGAAGACCCCGAACGAGATCGCGCTCACCATCCTGCTGGTCGCGCTCACGCTGGTGTTCCTGCTCGCCACCGCGACGCTGCTGCCGTACTCGCTTTACGGCGTGGCCGTCACCCGGCTCGGCACCCCCATCACCATCACCGCGCTGATCGCGCTGCTGGTGTGCCTCATTCCCACCACCATCGGCGCGCTGTTATCGGCGATCGGGGTCGCCGGCATGAGCCGCATGCTGCAGGCTAACGTCATCGCCACTTCCGGACGCGCCGTCGAGGCCGCCGGCGACGTCGATGTGCTGCTGCTCGACAAGACCGGGACGATAACGCTCGGCAACCGCCAGGCGGCGACCTTCATCGACCGCATGATCAAGCTGGTCGAGGGCGCCGAACGGCAGAAGACGCCGAACGAGATCGCACTCAATATCTTGCTCGCGGGCCTCACCATCATCTTCGTGTTCGCGACCGTCACCATCCCGAGCTATGCAGCTTACGCCGGCGGCCAGATTTCAGTCGTGATCCTGGTCGCGCTGTTCGTGACGTTGATCCCGACCACTATCGGCGCGCTGCTGTCGGCGATCGGCATTGCCGGCATGGACCGGCTGGTGCGCTTCAACGTGCTGGCGATGTCGGGCCGTGCGGTGGAGGCCGCGGGCGACGTCGACACCTTGCTGCTCGACAAGACCGGCACCATTACGCTGGGCAACCGGCAGGCGACGTCGTTTCGTCCCGTCCGCGGCGTGACCGAACAGGAACTCGCCGATGCAGCCCAGCTTGCTTCGCTGGCCGATGAAACCCCGGAAGGCCGGTCCATCGTCGTGCTGGCCAAAGAAAAATACGGTTTGCGCGGACGCGATTT
>JBGPKC010000038.1:0-30738 GCA_041485725.1 Steroidobacteraceae bacterium | reverse complement strand
TGTGGAAGTACACGGCGGGCCTTGCGGAGTCATCGCCCCGGCTGTCGGGCAGGGCCGGATAGCGGCTGTAGTACACGCCCGACCCGTCACGCGCCCACGACACGCCCCAGAATTTCGTGAATCGCAGGATGTCGGGAAGATCGGCGCCGTCGCGCACGCGCCTGAACCGCCAGATCTGCCAATCGGTGCCGCCATCCGAGACCGCGTAGGCGACTACCCGCCCTTGCACGTCGGGGGTGAACTCCGACAGGGCGACCGTGGCATCCTCGCGCACCGTGTTGGGATCGAACAGCACGCGCGGGGGCGCATCCAGGCTGTCGGACACGAACAGCACGCTCTGATTCTGCTGGCCGTCGTTATGCAGAAAGAAATAGCGTCCGCCGCGCTTCACCGGCACGTCGTAGCGCTCGTAGTTCCACAGCTGCGTGAGGCGCGCCTTCAGCCAGGCACGCTGCGGCAGCGCCGCCAGCCGCGGTTGCGACAGCGCGTTCTGCGCCGTCACCCACTCATGCACCGAGGGCGAGTCGAGATTCTCGAGCCAGCGGTAAGGATCCTCGACCTGGGTCCCGAAGTAGCTCTCGGACACGTTCACGCGCGCGGTGACCGGATACACCAGCGTCGGCGCCGCCGGCGGCATCCCTACCGCAGTCTCGGTGGCGGTGCGCATGGGTTTGCCGCCGGGACCACTGCCCGGCACCGGCTCGCGACCGCCCAGCTGCGCTCCCGCACACGCGACCAGCAGGCAGAGCGCGCACAGCGTCATGACCGCGGCCACCGCGGCGCGCCAGCGGAGGGTTTTCACTAGGGGAACTTGATCTTGCCGCCGCCGCTCGCGGGCCCGGCGCCTGGCACGCCACCGCCCACTTCGGGCACGACGATGCGCGAGGCCGCTTCGCGGCGCAGCTCGCGCGCCTCATCGATCGCCTGCTCGAGTGCGACCTTGACGCCGTCGGGAAATTTCTTCAACGCCTCCTCCAGCGTCCCGGCATCGATCTCGAACCCGAGCGGCAGCACACCGGCCGGCGTCAGCAGTTGCGTCTGGCCCGAGAACAGGACCGGTCGCGACGGATCCACCGAGCCATCGGCAGTGACCGGCGTCAGGCGGCGGATGCTGCCGGCGCGGCGGTCGGTGAACACGTCCTCACGATACAGCGCCTTGAGATCGAGCTGCACTTCAGGAAGATCGTTCTGTGCTGCCATGGATTGCTGCCTGCGTTGTGGCGAGGCGGCATTGTACACGCCGCTTGCGCAGCGCCCTTACCCGGGGGCCGGCAAATCCCGCAACGCTTCGACGAACGGCCGGTCGGCTTCGAGCAGGTCTTGTTGCGCCAGGTGCCTTGGGGCGACCCACTTCAGCTGCTGGCGATCGAGTGAGCGCGGCGTGCCGGTGAAGCGCTCGATGACCCACAGCGACAGCTCGACGTCGCGATCGGCGTAGGCGTGAGTCAGGCGCATGAACGGCCGGCTGGCCGTTACCTCGATGCCGAGTTCCTCGCGCAACTCGCGCACCAGCGCGCCGTGTTCGCTTTCGCCGGCGGCCACCTTGCCGCCCGGAAATTCCCAGCGGCCCGCCAGGGGCTTGCCCGCGGGACGCTGCGCAATGAGCACCTGCCCGGTGTGATCGTACAGCGCCGCCGCTACCACCAGGATGGCGGGCCTGGCGGCGTTGCCGTTATTCAACGCTCGAGAGCGCACCGTGACAGTGCTTGTACTTCTTGCCCGAACCGCACGGACACGGCTCGTTACGTCCCACCTTGCGCTCGCCACGCACGAACGTGCCGGCAGTCTCGGCTGCCAGCGCCGGCGGCGCCGCGCGAACGCCGGCGCGCGGCTGGGATGTGCCGGCAGTGGATGCCCGCACGCCGGCGGCGACCGCGGTCTGCTGTTCCTCGGCGGCCGCAAGGAGCGAGGCGGCCTCGGCGTGCTGCGCCTGCAGCGCGCGCATGAGGCGCTGGCGGCGCTCCTCCTCCTCGCGCTCGATTTCCTCCTGGGTGCGCACTTCGATCTTCGCCATCAGCGAGGAGGTCTCGAACCTGATCCGGTCGAGCATGGCCGAGAACAGCTCGAAGGCTTCGCGCTTGAACTCGGAGCGGTAGTCCTTCTGCGCGTAGCCACGCAGGTGAATGCCCTGCCGCAGGTAGTCCATGGCCGCCAGGTGCTCGCGCCAGTGCTGATCGAGCATGCGCAGCATCACGTCCTTCTCGACGTGGCGCATGATCGGCGCGCCGGTGCGTGCGACCTTCGCGTCGTAGGCTTCGTTCACGGCACGCACCACGCGTGCGCGCAGCACCTGCTCCTCCAGCTCCGGCTCGGCAAGCAGCCAGCTCTTCGGATCCACGCGCACGTTGAAGTCGCGCAGTACTGCATCGGCCAGAGCCTGCAGGTCCCAGTCGGAGGACGCGGCGTGCTTGGGCATGTGCTGGTCAAGGAGCGACCCCACCGAGTCCTCCATGAGGCCGCGAATGGCTCCCGAAAGATCCTCGGTGCCCATGATCTCGGTGCGTTGCTGGTACACGACTTTGCGCTGATCGTTGGCGACATCGTCGAACAGCAGCAGGTTTTTGCGGATATCGAAATTGTGCGCCTCGACCTTGCGCTGCGCCTTTTCGATCTGGCGGGTGAGCATGCCGCTTTCGATCACCTCGCCTTCCTTCATGCCGGCCATCTTCAGCAGCCGCTGCGTGCGCAGCGGATCGCCGAAGATGCGCATCAGGTTGTCCTCCATCGACAGGTAAAAGCGGCTCGAACCCGGGTCGCCCTGGCGGCCCGAGCGGCCGCGCAGCTGATTATCGATGCGGCGGGATTCGTGGCGCTCGGTGCCGACGATGTGCAAGCCGCCGGCGGCCAGCACCCGGTCGTGCCGTGTCTGCCACTCCGCACGCAGGCTCTCGCGGGTCACATCGTCAATTCCTGAGGCGGCGGCGAGCTCCGCCTCGAGATTGCCGCCGAGCACGATGTCGGTGCCGCGACCGGCCATGTTGGTGGCGATGGTCACCGTGCCGGGGCGGCCGGCCTGCGCAACGATGTGCGCCTCGCGCTCGTGCTGCTTGGCGTTCAGCACCTGGTGTTCGACGCTTTCCTTCTGCAGCAGCCCGGAGAGAAATTCGGAGGTCTCGATCGAGGTGGTGCCCACCAGCACCGGCTGCTCGCGCGCCGCGCACTCGCGGATGTCCTCGATGATCGCCTTGAACTTGTCGCTCTGCGTCAGGTACACGAAATCCGGGTTGTCCTTGCGCACCATCGGCCGGTGGGTCGGAATCACCACCACCTCGAGGCCGTAGATCTGCATGAATTCCGGCGCCTCGGTATCCGCAGTGCCGGTCATGCCGGAGAGCTTCTTGTAGAGCCGGAAGAAGTTCTGGAAGGTGATCGAGGCGACCGTCTGGTTCTCCTCGCGCACCCGCACGCCCTCTTTCGCCTCCACCGCCTGATGCAGGCCGTCGGACCAGCGCCGGCCGGGCATGGTGCGTCCGGTGAATTCATCGACGATGATGACTTCGCCGCCGCGCACGATGTATTCGACATCGCGCTTATAGAGCGCGTGGGCGCGCAGCGCGGCGTTCAGATGATGCATCAGGCGGATGTTGGCGGGGTCGTACAGGCTCTCGCCCTCCTTCAGGAGGCCGGCCTGCAGCATCAGCTGCTCGACGTGCTCGTGACCGGCTTCCGTGATGTGCACCTGCTTGGTCTTCTCCTCCAGTGAGAAGTCCCCGGGGCCGTCTTCCTCCTTCTGGCGCGTGAGCCGCGGCACCAGCTCATTGATGCGCAGATACAGCTCGGTGCTCTCCTCGGCGGGCCCGGAGATGATGAGCGGCGTGCGCGCCTCGTCGATGAGAATCGAATCGACTTCGTCGACTACCGCGAAGCTCAAGGAACGCTGCACCCGGTCTTCCAGGCGGAACGCCAGGTTGTCGCGCAGGTAGTCGAAACCGAATTCGTTGTTGGTGCCGTAGGTGATGTCGCAGGCGTAGGCGGCGCGTTTTTCCTGCGGGCTCTGGGCGTTCTTGATCACTCCCACCGACAGCCCGAGGAAACGATACACCGGACCCATCCAGTCCGCATCGCGCTGCGCGAGGTACTCGTTCACCGTGACGATGTGCACGCCCTCGCCGCTGAGCGCGTTGAGATAGGCCGGGAGCGTCGCCACCAGCGTCTTGCCCTCGCCGGTGCGCATCTCGGAAATCATCCCCTTGTGCAGCGTGATCCCGCCGATCAGCTGCACATCGAAGTGGCGCATTTTCAGCGTACGGCGGGCCGCCTCGCGCACCACCGCGAACGCCTCGGGCAGCAGCTCGTCGAGGGTCGCGCCCTCCTTGAGGCGCTTGCGGAACTCCTCGGTCCTGGCGCGCACCGCCTCGTCGCTGAGCTCCATGATCTGCGGCTCGACCTGGTTGGAGGCGCGCACTGCGCGTGCATACCCGCGGACGAGCCGCTCATTGCGGCTGCCGAAAACGCGGGTGAGAAGTTGACGCAAGGCGTGACTCGTTGAGTAAAAACAGCTTTACCGACAAGCACTTACCGCGCATGCCAGGCTTCGAAAAGCGGATTGTACGCAATAGACGCTGGCTGCGCCCAATTGGTTCGTGGGCGCCGGAATTCAAGGGTGGGGAGTGCGGCCGGCCCCGCAGCGTGGCCGCGATCAGCGACCGATGAAGGAGAGGGGATCGACCTGTCGGCCGTTACGCAGCACCTCGAAGTGCACGTGCGGCCCGGTGGAATGGCCGGTGGACCCCATGAGCGCCACGGCTTCACCGCGCTTCACCGTCTCACCGACGCGCACCAGCGTGCGCTGGTTGTGCGCGTAGCGGGTGACGAAGCCGTCGCCGTGACTGACCTCGATCAGCTTGCCGAAACCTGAGCGCTCGCCGGCCCAGGTGACGACGCCCGCCGCGACCGCGACCACCCTGTCACCGATGGACCCGGCGAAATCGACGCCCTTGTGGAACGCCTCGCGGCCATCGAAGGGGTCGGCGCGCGCGCCGAAATAGGAGGAAATAAAGCCCCTCGTGACCGGGCGGCCTTCGGGGTGAATCTCCGCTTTCAGCTCGCGCGCGAGAATCACGTTCTCGAGCGCCGCGAGCTGCGAGTCACGCGAATTCACGCGCTGCTCGAGCTGGCTCAGCATGGCGGTGAGATCGGGGATCTGCGCGCTCAGCCCCTCACTATCGCCTTCCGGGCCGCCGCTGGGCGGCTCGCCTTCAAAATTGAACTCGCGGCTGTCGATGTCCGCCATTTCGGTGAGGCGCTTGCCGAGGGCATCGAGGCGGATGACGTGTGCGTTCACGGCACCCAGGCGCATCGCCATGGCGTCGACGCGCAACTGCAGCTGCTGCCTGAGGTCGGCGAGCTGGTGTTTCTGCTCGGTGAGCAGGCTCCCGAAGCGCAGCGTGTCGCCGAGCACCCCGCGCTCATCGCTGCCGCGGCCGAGCTGCATACCGAGCGCAAAGACGCCCCCGAGAATCAGGAGCGTGAGTCCGCCGAGGACACTTAACGTAAGCGGCCGGGCCAGATTCAGGTGCCGCGCCCTGGCCTTGCGGCGGGAGAGGAAAATGATGTTCATGTCGTGCGTTCCGACTGCCTCGGGGCCCCCGTGAACAGGCAACGCCAGCTGGGTGTACGAGCCATGCCCGGGCGTGAACCGCCCTGTTCTGCGTTAAAAAATCTGTACGATGCCGATGCTGGCAACCCCGCTGTCATGGCTCCTCGCTTTAGACCGGTGGCTTTGCGTCCCCGCCTTTCAGCGGGTTTGCCCAAAATGCAGCCAAGCCAATATGCCGAAGAACAGGTCACGAAACAAGCGCCGGAGACCCCTAGTGAGGACTGCGGCAGGCCTGCGGCCGCTGCGGCTTCATTCTGTTAAGGAGCTGCTGGCGCGCACCGCCCCGGGCATGACGCGCGTCACAGAACAGGCCGCGCGCCAGGGGTTCTGGAGCAGCTGGCTATTGTCTCATCTGTCGAGGGACCTCGGCCCGAGGGTCTCGGGCGTCGTCGAGCGCGATGGCACGCTGGTGATTTTCGCCGCGTCCGCCGCCTGGTGCG
Source organism: Steroidobacteraceae bacterium (assembly GCA_041485725.1). Lineage (GTDB taxonomy): Bacteria > Pseudomonadota > Gammaproteobacteria > Steroidobacterales > Steroidobacteraceae > 13-2-20CM-66-19. The sequence goes on along the minus strand of JBGPKC010000038.1, from coordinate 24,699 downwards.
CGCGGCTGCGCTACGCGGTACAGGAACTGGAGCCGCAGATCCGTGCCGCCGCCCCGCAACTCACCGCCATCGCCGTGCGCGTGCAGCCCCGCAGGTAAGTCCTCAACCCCCGGGTGGATGCAGTGCCGGGGCCTCGATGTAGGAGATCGGCGCGTCCGCGTAGCGCTCGAACACGACTTCTTCCCAGGCCGAGGTGTCCGCCAGCAGCGAGCGCAGCAGCTTGTTGTTGAGCGCGTGCCCGGATTTGTGGCCGCTGAATTCACCGATGAGGCTGTGGCCGAGCAGATACAGATCCCCGATCGCATCGAGGATCTTGTGCTTGACGAACTCGTCCTCGTAACGCAGCCCGTCTTCGTTCAGCACGCGGAAGTCATCGAGCACGATCGCGTTGTCGAGACTTCCCCCCAGGGCCAGGTTGCGCGAGCGCAGCGTCTCGAGATCGCGCATGAAACCGAAGGTGCGCGCCCGGCTCACCTCCTTGAGGAACGAGGTGGTCGAGAAATCCATCGACGCGCGCTGCGAGCGGCGCTTGAAGATCGGGTGGTTGAACTCGATCTCGAAGTTCACCTTGAAGCCGTCGAACGGATCGAACTGTGCCCACTTGTCGCCGTCCTCGACGCGCAGCCGCTTCTTCACGCGCATGAAGCGCTTCGGGTGGCGCTGCTCCTCGATGCCCGCTGACTGCAGCAGGAACACGAACGGGCCGGCGCTGCCGTCCATGATCGGCACTTCCGCAGCCGACAGCTCCACGATGGCGTTGTCGATCCCCAGTCCCGCGAACGCCGACAGCAGGTGCTCGACGGTCGAGACGCGCGACTCGCCGGTGCCGAGCGTCGTGCCGAGCATGGTGTCGCCGACGTTCTCCGCGCGGGCGCGGATATCTACCGGGTTCGGCAAATCCGTGCGCCGGAACACAATGCCCTCGTCAGGACCTGCAGGGCGCAAGGTCATGAGGACCTTCTTGCCCGTGTGCAGGCCGACACCGGTGGCGCGAATCGAGTTTTTTAACGTCCGTTGTCCGACCATGCGTACTGCTTTGCTAACACCGACCGCAGCGTGCCGCGGATGAGCAGCGCTACCTGCGCGCCGTAAGGAGGGGACCGCAAGCAGGCCCCTCCCAAGGCGCTTCACATAAGGCGCGCTACCGTATCACATCAATCAGCCTGCCGCCGCAGGAACGCCGGGATATCCAGCAGATCCTCCGAGTCGGCTGCCGGGTGCAGCCCATCCCCCACCGCCCGCTGCCGCTGCACGGTGGGCTTGTCGAGCGCCGCGTAGTCGCTGCTCGACATTGGGCGCCGCACCATGCGCATCGCCGGCTCGGCGCGCACGTCGCGGTGATCGCGGCTTGCGGCCGCCTCGCGCTCGCGCGATGAAGTGAGCGGCGCTCGCACCGCAGCAGTGGGCCTGCCTAAGCCGGTCGCCACCACGGTGACGCGCAGTTGGTTCTCCAGCTCCGGATCGATGACCGTACCGACCACCACCGTGGCGTCCTCGGAAGCGAACTGCTTCACGATCTGCCCGACCTCCTGGAATTCGCCGATCGACAGGTCCATGCCCGCGGTGACGTTCACCAGGATGCCGTGCGCCCCGGCAAGGTTGATGTCCTCGAGCAATGGTGAGGACACCGCCGCCTCCGCCGCCGCGCGTGCCCGGCCTTCGCCGCTGGCGGCGCCCGATCCCATCATCGCCATGCCGGTCTCGGCCATCACGGTGCGCACGTCGGCGAAGTCGACGTTGATGAGGCCGGGGCGCGTGATGAGCTCGGCAATGCCCTGCACCGCGCCCTGCAACACCTGGTTCGCCGCCTTGAAGGCATCCAGCAGCGTGGTCTGCGGACCCAACACGGTCAACAGCTTCTGGTTAGGAATTGTAATCAGCGAGTCGCAGAACTTGGACAGCTCGCCGATACCGTGGTCGGCGACGCAGCCGCGTTTGTTGCCCTCCATCTCGAACGGCTTGGTCACGACCGCGACGGTGAGTATGCCCAGCTCGCGCGCCACCTGTGCGACCACCGGCGCCGCACCGGTGCCCGTGCCGCCGCCCATGCCGGCGGTGATGAACAGCATGTCGCAGCCCTCGACCAGCTCGACGATGCGGTCGCGGTCCTCCATCGCCGCCGCGCGGCCGACTTCCGGGTCGGCACCCGCGCCCAATCCCTTGGTGATGTTGCAGCCGATCTGCAGCGCCGTCTTCACCTTGGCGTGCTTCAGGGCCTGCGAGTCGGTGTTGACACACATGAACTCCACGCCGTCGATACCGGCTGTGACCATGTGGGCCACGGCGTTGCCGCCGCCACCACCCACGCCGATCACCTTGATGACGGCGCTCTGGCTGTATGCGTCCATCAGTTCAAACATGGCTAGCGCTCCTTACACGAATACAAAGGTTGGTTGAGAGTCGTTCATCGCTCTGTCAGCTTCAAAAGTTGCCCTGGAACCAGGAGCTCATGCGGTCGAACACCGATTTGGCGTTCCCGCCCAGGGAGCGCCCGCGATGCGCGGGCAGGACGTTGTCACGGGCGTAGAGCAGCAGCCCCACGCCGGTGGAATAAATCGGGTTGCGCACCACGTCGCTGAGCCCGCGCACGGCCTGCGGGATCCCCAAGCGCACCGGCACGTGGAACACTTCCTCGGCGAGCTCGATCGCGCCCTCCATCTTGGCGCTGCCGCCGGTGAGCACGATGCCGGCGGCGACTACTTCCTCGAAGCCGCTGCGCCGCAACTCCTCGCGCACCAGCCCGAACAGCTCCTCGTAGCGCGGCTCGACGATCTCGGCGAGCGTCTGCCGCGCGAGGCGGCGCGCCGGCCGCTCCCCGACGCTCGGCACCTCGATGCTCTCGTCGGGGTTGGCGAGTTGCGACAGCGCGCACGCGTAGCGGATCTTGATGTCCTCGGCATACTGGGTTGGCGTGCGCATCGAGACTGCGATGTCGTTGGTGACCTGGTCGCCGGCGATCGGAATGACCGCCGTGTGGCGGATCGCCCCATTGGCAAACACGGCCAGGTCGGTGGTGCCGCCGCCGATGTCGACCAGGCACACGCCGAGCTCCTTCTCGTCCTCGGTGAGCACCGCGAAAGCCGAGGCGAGCTGCTCGAGCACCACGTCGTCGACTTCCAGCCCGCAGCGCTGGATGCACTTCTCGATGTTCTGCGCGGCGCTGTCGGCGCCGGTGACGATGTGCACCTTCGCCTCGAGGCGCACGCCCGACATGCCGATCGGGTCGCGAATGCCCTCCTGGCCGTCGACCAGGAACTCCTGCGGCAGCACGTGCAGGATCTTCTGATCCGCGGGAATGGCCACCGCCTTGGCCGCATCGATCACGTGCTCGACGTCGCCGTGCGTGACCTCCTTGTCGCGCACGCCCACCACGCCGTGGGAGTTGAGGCTGCGGACGTGGCTGCCGGCGATGCCGGCGAACACCGAGTGGATCTCGCAGCCGGCCATCAGCTCGGCTTCCTCCACGGCCCGCTGGATGGACTGCACCGTGGACTCGATGTTGACCACCACGCCCTTCTTCAGTCCCCGCGAGGGCTGTGAGCCGAGCCCGAGGAGCTCGATCGAGCCGTCCGGCGCCACTTCCCCGACCAGCGCCACGACCTTGGAGGTGCCGATGTCGAGCCCGACGATGAGATTTCTGTCCGCACGCTTAAGCATCGTGGCCACCGTCCCGGCCCGCGGCAGCGGCGGCATTGCCGCGCCAGCCGATGGCAAACCCGTTTGTGTAGCGCATATCCACGTAGGCAACGTCCTCGCCGCGCTGCGTGACGAGCTTCAGCGCGGTGTTCATGAATTTCTCGAAGCGCTCGTCCACCTGGCGCCTCCCCAGACGCACGGTGACGCCGTTGGCAAGATCGAATTCCCAGGCGCCGCGTGCATCCAGGCGCATTGCGGTAAGGCGCAGGCCCGCCTGCGAGAGACGTCCTTCCGCGGCCAGATAGCGCTGCGCCACCAGTGACTCCTTGCCGTCGGGGCCGGCGAGCTGCGCCAGCTCCGGCGGAATGTGACGCTCGTCGGTGTCGAACAGCTCACCACGGGTGTTGAGGAGCCCGCGCTCGCCCCAGCGGGCCGCGGCGGTCTGCTCGATGACCAGCACGTTCAGGCCCCGGGGCCAGGCGCGCTGCACGCTCACCGAATCCACCCACGGCAGCGTGTGGATAGCGCGGCGCACCGCCGCGAGGTCCACCGACAGCAGGCCCGCGCCGTGCACCTTCTCTTTCACGACCCGCTCGACGTCCACCGGCGCCACGCGCTGGAAGCGCCCTTCCACGGCCACCGTCTCGATGGGTTGATCGAATGCCCACGACACCGCGCTCCCCGCCGCCGCGATCGCCGCCAGCGCGCCCACCCACAGGCCGAGGTAGCGCCAGTTGATCACGGGCAGGTGCCGGCGGTGCTCGGAGGGTTTGCGACGGTTTTTGGGGCGGCCGAGCATGTTGCTACACCGCTCGCTGCGGACTTGAGGCGGGCCGGCGGGTGAAACTGGTCTCGAGCACGCGCCACACGAGTTCGTCGAAGTCGACATCGATCGCGCGCGCCGCCATGGGCACCAGGCTGTGACTGGTCATGCCCGGAACGGTGTTGATCTCCAGCAGCAACGGCCTCCCCGAGGCGTCCATCATGAAATCCACCCGCCCCCAGCCCGAGGCGCCGGCGGCCTCGAAGGCGGCGAGCGCGAGATTGGCGAGATGCTCCTCGGCGCTGTGCGAGAGGCCGGACGGGCAGAAGTAGCGCGTGTCGTCGCGGAAATACTTCGCCTCGTAGTCGTAGAAGGTCCTCGGCGTCTCGATGCGGATCGAGGGCAGGGCGCGTTCCTGCAGCATCGCCACGGTGTACTCAGGCCCTGGGATCCACGCTTCCGCAAACACCAGCGTCTCGAGCTGCACGGCGAGCGCGTAGGCGGCGGGCAGATCCGCGGCGCGCTCGACCTTGGTCATGCCGACGCTCGAGCCCTGGGTGGCGGGCTTCACGATCAGCGGCAGCTTGAGGCGCTCGAGCGCCAGATCGAAATCCTGCGCGCCGTTCAGCACCACGAAGTCCGCGGTCGCCACGCCCACGGCCAGCGCCAGGCGTTTGGTGCGCAGCTTGTCCATGCCGATGGCCGAGCCCATTACGCCGCTGCCGGTATAGGGGACGCCCAGGTATTCGAGCGCGCCCTGCAGCGTGCCGTCCTCACCGCCGGGACCGTGGAGCGCGATCCAGACGCGCTCGAAGCGGCGCGCGATCAGATCCGACAGCGCCGTATCGCGCGGATCGAAGCCGTGCGCGTCCACGCCGCGGCGCTTGAGCGCATCCAGCACCGCGTTGCCGGTGAGGAGCGAGATCTCGCGCTCGCTCGAGTCGCCGCCGAACAGCACCGCCACCTGGCCGAACGCGCGGGCGTCGGTGACGCGGCGCAGCTGGCGCGGTTCGTAGGTGAGGCGCATGGCTTACGGCGCTCCCACGATCCGCACCTCAGGGCGCAGCGCGACGCCATGCACGTGCTGCACCGTGTCGCGCACGTGCGCGATCAGGCGCTCCAGGTCCGCGGCGCTCGCCTGACCGTGATTGATGATGAAATTCGCGTGCTTGTGCGACACCGAGGCATCGCCGATGCGAAATCCCTTGAGCCCGGCGACCTCGATGAGGCGCGCGGCGTGATCTCCCGGCGGGTTGGTGAACACCGAACCGCAGCTCCACTCGCCGATCGGCTGCGACGCCTTGCGCCGCTCGAGCAGCGCGCGCACCTCGCTCTCGTGCGCGGCGGGACGACGCTCGAAGCTCAAGCTCGCGGCGATGAACCATTCCTCGGGCGCGGGCGCGATGACCTGGCGGTAGCTGACGCGGTACTCGCCGGCCGCGCGGGTGTGCGCGTGGCCGCCGCGGTCGATGGTTTCCACACTCAGCACGTGGCGCCAGGTTTCCCCGCCAAAGGCGCCGGCGTTCATCGCCAGGGCGCCGCCCAGGGTGCCGGGAATGCCGGCGAAGAATTCCGCGGGCCCCAGACCCCACTTGACGCATTGCCTGGCGATGCGGGCGCAGGCGATGCCGGCCTGCGCGTGCACCGTGGTCTCGTCGATGCGCGTGAGGACATCGAGCGTGCCGTGCGTGCTGACGACGATCCCCTTCAGGCCCCCGTCACGCACCAGCAGGTTGCTGCCGAGGCCGATGAAGTGGATGGGCACCCCGGAGGGCACGGTGCGCAGGAACGCCGCCAGCTCGGCGCGGTCGCGCGGATTGAAGAACACTTCCGCAGGCCCCCCGACGTGCCAGGAGGTGTGCCGGCTCAGGGGCTCATCGCGGCGTACGCGCATCAGGAATTCCGGGGCGACGGCGAGCGTCACGACGCCCTCCCCGGCGGCAGCAGGGCCGTGAGCGCCGCGGGGAGCGCATGCGCCACGGCGCTGATGTTGCCCGCGCCCATGGCGACGATGACGTCGCCATCGCGGATCACGTCCTTGAGCGCCTGGGCGAGCTCCTCGACCTTCTCGACAAACAACGGCTCGAGCTGCCCGCGGCTGCGCACCGCGCGGCAGATGGCGCGGCCGTCGGCGCCGGGGATCGCGGTCTCGCCCGCGGCGTAGACCTCGGTCACGCACAAGGCATCCGCGCCCGACAGCACCTTGCCGAAATCGTCGATCAGGTCGCGGGTGCGCGTGTAGCGGTGCGGCTGAAACGCGAGCAGCACGCGCCGGCCGGCGTAGCCCTGGCGCACGGCCTCCAGCGTCGCGGCCACTTCGGTGGGGTGATGGGCGTAGTCATCGACGATGCTGACACGCCCCACGGCAGTGAGCACGTCGCCGATGTGCTGCAGGCGCCGGTCGATGCCCTGAAAACCGGCCAGCGCGCGCAGGATCGCCTGATCGTCGATGTCGAGCTCGGTCGCCACCGCGATCGCCGCGAGCGCATTGAGCACGTTGTGACTGCCGGCAAGATTCACCGTCACCGCCAGCGGTGCCGCTGCCGGTCGTCTGACGTCGAAATGGGTCTGCAGCCCCGCAGGGCGGAGGTTCTCGCCGCGCACGTCCGCGCCCGGCTCGAGGCCGTAGGACAGGATCGGCCGGCTGACTTCATGCACGATGCTGCGCAGCTGCTCGTCGTCCGCGCACAGCACCGCCAGGCCGTAGAACGGCAGGTTGTGCAGAAAGTCGACAAAGCTCTGCTTGAGGAGCCCGAAGTCCCCGCCGTGCGCGCTGAGGTGATCGTTGTCGATGTTGGTGACGATCGCGATCAGGGGCTGCAGATGCGTGAACGAGGCGTCGCTCTCGTCGGCCTCGGCGACCAGGTAACGCCCGGCGCCCAGGCGCGCGTTGCTGGCGGCGCTCTTCAGGCGCCCGCCGATGACGTAGGTCGGGTCCTCGCCGCCTTCCGAGAGGATGCTGGCGATGAGGCTGGTCGTGGTCGTCTTGCCATGCGTGCCGGCGACCGCGATGGAATAGCGGAAGCGCATCAGCTCCCCGAGCATCTCGGCGCGCGCTACCACCGGAATGCGTGCCTGCAGCGCCGCCCGCACTTCCGGGTTGTCGCGCGGCACCGCGCCCGAGGCGACCACCACATCGGCGCCGGCGATGTTGGCCGCCGCGTGACCGATGGCGACGCGTGCGCCGAGTCCCGTGAGCCAGTGCGTCACGGCGCTGGCGCGCAGGTCCGAGCCCTGCACCGTGTAGCCGAGATTCAGCAGCACCTCGGCGATACCGCTCATGCCGCTGCCGCCGATGCCGACGAAGTGGATGGTGTTGATGCGCCGCATGCGGTCGCGCCGCTCGGGCACGACGCGACGCTCCACGCCTACGCGCTCGGGCAACGTGCGCCGCTCGCCGCTCATGCAGCCCTCCGCGCCAGCTCCAGGCACGAGGCGGCGAGTTCGTCCGCGGCGCGCGGCTTGGCGAGCAGACGCGCCCGCTCGGCCATGGCGAGGAGCTTGCCGCGGCCGGCGCACAGGTGCTGCAGCTCGGTGGCCAGGCGCTCGGCGGTGAGCTCGCGGTCGGCGATCAGCACCGCGGCGCCGGCGCGCACCAGGTACTGCGCGTTGTACGCCTGGTGGTCGTCCACGCTTGCGGGGTACGGCACGAGGATCGCGGCCACACCCACCGCGGCGAGTTCCGACACGGTGAGCGCGCCGGCGCGGCAGATCACCAGGTCCGCCCAGCCGTAAGCCTCGCTCATGTCCTCGATGAACGGACGCACATCCGCTCGCACCCCCGCCTGGGCATAGCTGGCGCGCCCGGCGTCGATCCAGCGCTCCCCGGCCTGGTGACGCACGTCGAAGGCGAGCCAGCCCGCAACACGCTTCAGCGCAAAGGGCACGACGGCGTTGAGGCGCGTCGCACCCTGGCTGCCACCGATCACCAGGATCCGCACCGGCCCGGTGCGCCCGGCGAAGCGCGCCGCCGGCGGCGGCACGGCGCTGATGTCGCGGCGCACCGGATTGCCGATGAGGCGCGCCTGCACGTCGCGTCCGAAGCTGCCCGGAAAGCCTTCCAGCACCTGGCGCGCCAGGTGCGCGAGGCAGCGGTTGGTGAAGCCGGCGACGGCGTTTTGCTCATGAATGACCAGCGGCCGGCGCGTGAGCCATGCGGCGAGACCGCCGGGACCGGTGACGAAGCCTCCCAGGCCGACCACGACCACCGGTCGGTAGCGCCGCATGACGCGCAGCGCCTGGATGAGGGCGAGGATGAGGCGAAAGGGCGCGGCCAGCCAGGTGAGCACGCCCTTGCCGCGCAACCCGCCGACCGACAGCCGCTCGATCGGAATGCCCTCCGCCGGAATGACGCGCGACTCCAGTCCGCGCGCCGTGCCGAGCCACACAACCTCCAGCGACTGCTCACGCAGCAGGCGCGCCAGCGCCAGCGCCGGGAATACGTGTCCACCGGTGCCGCCGGCCATGATGAGGATCGGACGGCTCATGCCGCGCCCCGCACCGTGGCGGAACCGCGTTGTTCGCGCAGCGCCTCGTGATACACGCGCAACACGAGTCCCACCCACGCGAGCCCGACGATCAGGCTCGAGCGGCCGTAGCTCATCAACGGCAGCGTCAGGCCCTTGGTCGGCAACACGCCCATGTTGACGCCGATGTTGATGAAGGCCTGGATGCCGACCCACAGGCCAAAGCCCGCCGCGAGAAGGCTTGGGAACTTCAGTCCGGCTTGCGAGGCCAGTCGCGCGATGTGGAAGCTGCGCCACACCAGACCCAGGAACAGGGCCAGCGTCAGCACCACGCCAAGCAGCCCCAGCTCCTCGGCCAGCACCGCGAACAGGAAGTCGGTGTGCGCTTCCGGCAGATAGAACAGCTTCTGCACACTGTCGCCGAGTCCCACGCCCAACCACTGGCCGCGGCCGATGGCGATCAGCGACTGGGTGAGCTGGAAGCCGCTGTTGTACGGGTCCGCCCACGGATCGAGAAACGCGGTCAGGCGGCGCAGCCGATAGCTGGCGCTGACCGCCAGCACTGCAAAGCCCCCCACCGCGATCGCGGTCATGGCGATCACGTAGCGCAGCCGGGCGCCGGCCAGGAACAACAGGGCGAAGCCGGTGGCGAACAGCACAGTCGCCGCGCCGAAGTCGGGCTCGAGCAGCAGCAGCGCGCTCACACAGCACAGCAGCCCCAGCGGCTTGCCGAGTCCGGCGAGGGACTCGCGCAGCTGCGTTTCGCGGCGCACGGCGTAACTGGCGACGTACAGCAGCACCAGCACGCGCGCCAGTTCCGATACCTGGAAGTTGACCCCGGCGAGCCGCAGCCAGCGGCGGCTGCCGTTGACCGCGTGCCCGAGCCCGGGAATGAGCACGATGAGCAGCAGGCCGATCGCGACCGCCAGCACTGGCACGCTGGCGCGCTCGATGAGCGCGGTGGGAATCGAGAACACCAGCGCGGCACAGGCGACGCCGATGAGCGTCAGCAGCAGCTGGCGCTCGAGGTAGTAGAACGGCTGACCGGTGTCCTGGCTGGCGATCGACACCGAGGCGGAAGTCACCATCACGAGCCCGAGCAGCACGATGCCGAGAGTGAGCGCGATGGTCACCGGATCGAGGTGCACGCCGCCGTTGCGGGCGCTGGAACGCGCGAATCCCAGCAGCGCGGAATGGGCGGGAGCGCTCATGCCGCGAGCTCCTGCACCGCTTGTGTGAACACCGCGCCGCGATGGCTGTAGTCGCGGAACATATCGAGGCTCGCGCACGCCGGCGACAGCAGCACCGTGTCGCCCGGGAGCGCGGCGCGCGCGGCCGCCCGCACCGCCGCCGGCAGCGTCGCGCAGGTTTCGAGGGTGCACACGCCCGCGAGCGCCCGCTCGATGAGAGCCGCGTCGCGCCCGATGAGCACCACATGGCGCACCTTGCCGCGAAATGCCGCCGCGAGCGGCGCAAAGTCCTGATTCTTGCCGTCGCCACCGGCGATCATCACCAGCGGCCCCGGCATGCCGGCGACCGCGGCGAGCGTGGCGCCGACGTTGGTCCCCTTGGAGTCGTCGATGTAGGTGACGCCGCGCACGTCGGCCACCCACTGTGAGCGGTGCGGCAGCCCCGCAAATGCGGCCAGCTCTTGCAGCATCGCCGGCAGGGGGAGCGAGAGCGCCTCGCCCAACGCCAACGACGCGAGAGCGTTGGCGACATTGTGAAGCCCCCTGATCTTCATGGCCGACACCGGCATGAGGGGCGCGCCGGCCCGCGTCAGCCACCATTCGCGCTCGCGCATGGCCACTGCGTAGTCGGCGCCGATGGCGGCGCGCAGCGAAAAGCTCAGGGTGCGCGGCGCCGCGCGCGGCATGGCCATCACCAGCGGATCATCCAGATTGATCACCGCGGTGTCGCAGCGGGCGAAAATACGCGCCTTGGCGGCGGCATAACTCGCAACGCTTGCGTAGCGGTCGAGGTGATCGGGGCTGACGTTCAGCACCGTGGCGGCGCGGCAACCGAGGCTGGCCGTGGTCTCGAGCTGAAAGCTCGAGAGCTCCAGCACGTACAGCTCGGTCCCGGCTGCGAGCAGCTCGAGCGCCGGTTCGCCCAGGTTTCCGCCGGCGCGCACGCGCACTCCGGCACGCTGCGCCATGCGTGCCACGAGCGTGGTGACAGTGCTCTTGCCGTTGGTGCCGGTGATGCCGACGACCGGCGCGTCGACCGCGCGCGCGAACAGCTCGATATCGCCCACGATCGTGAGCCCGCGGCGCCGCGCCTCGGCAAAGAACGGATCGGCGAGCGACACCCCCGGCGATGCGACCACGCATACCGCGCCCTCGAGCAGCCCCGCATCGAGCCCGCCGGCGCGCACGGGAATGCCCGCATCGAGCGCGCGCAGTGCGGTGAGCTGCGGGGGCGCGGCGCGCGTATCGGTGACCGCCAGACGCCAGCCGCGTGAGTGCAGATGCCGCGCGCACGACAGCCCGGTGGTTCCTAAGCCCACGATCACGGCGTAAGGAGCGTTGCGGGTGGTGGTACTCATCGCAGTTTCAGCGTCGCAAGCCCGGCGAGCACCAGCAGCAGCGAGATGATCCAGAAGCGCACGATCACCTTCGGCTCCGCCCAGCCCTTGAGTTCGAAGTGGTGGTGGAGCGGCGCCATCCTGAAAATGCGCCGGCCCGTCAGCTTGAAGGAGGCGACCTGCAGGATCACCGAGGCGGTCTCGAGCACGAACACCCCGCCCATCACCAGCACCACCACCTCCTGGCGCACGATCACCGCCAGCACCCCGATGGCAGCGCCGATCGCCAGCGCCCCCACGTCGCCCATGAACACCTGGGCGGGATAGGAGTTGAACCACAGGAACCCGAGGCCGGCTCCCGCGAGCGAGGCGCAGAAGATCAGCAGCTCGCCCGCGCCGCGGATCTCCGGAATCTGCAGGTAGTGCGCGAACACCGCGTTGCCGCTGGCGTAGGCGAAGATCCCCAGCGCCGCAGTCACCAGCGCCGCCGGCATGATCGCCAGCCCGTCGAGCCCGTCGGTGAGATTCACCGCATTGCTCATGCCGACGATCATCAGGTAGGAGAGCACGATGAAACCGAAGGCCGAGAGCGGCGCGTGAAAGGTCTTGAAGAACGGCAGAAACAGCGTGGTCTCCGCCGGCTCGGTGGCGGTGAAGTAGAGCGTCGCGGCGGTGGCGAGCCCGGCCACGGATTGCCACAGATACTTCCAGCGCGGCACCAGGCCTTTGGGGTTGCGCACCACCAGCTTCAGGTAGTCGTCGTAGAAGCCGATGAGACCGAAAGCGAAGGTGACGCCGAGCACCGTCCACACCAGGCGATTCGACAGCTCCGACCACAACAGCGTGCTCACCAGCGTGGTCACGAGGATCAGCGTGCCGCCCATGGTGGGGGTGCCGGCCTTCAGCAGGTGGGTGGGCGGGCCGTCGTCGCGCACCACCTGCCCGATCTGGTAGCGCGACAGGCGCGAGATCAAGGGTGGTCCCACGAGCAGCGACAATCCCAGCGCGGAGGCGGTGGCGAGGATCGCGCGGAATGTCAGGTACGAAAAGACGTGCAGGCCGCCGATGCGGCCGGTGAATTGCTGTGTGAGCCAGTAGAGCATTCAATGCCCGCCCGTCTTGGCAGCGGAGTCAGCGGCGAGCGCATCGACCACGCGCTCAAGGCGGTTCATGCGCGAGCCCTTGATGAGCAGCCGAACGTCCGGCGCGGCCTTGCCGAGCGCCCCGGTGAGCGCCGCGGCGTCGCTATACCACTGCGCGCCCGCGCCGAAGCTGTCCACCGCGCGCGCCGCGAGCGCACCGGTTGCATACAGGCGTTCGACGCCGTGCGCGCGCGCAAACTCGCCGATCGCGCTGTGCGCTGCTTCAGCGAACTCGCCGAGCTCCGCCATATCGCCCAGCACCAGCCACTTGCGGCCGGCGAGTGAGCTGAGCACTTCGATGGCGGCACGCACCGAGCTGGGATTGGCGTTGTAGGAGTCGTCGATGAGCCAGGCGCCGCTTGCGCCCTGCTTGAACTGCAGCCGGCCGGGAACCGCGCGCACCGCGGCAAGACCCGCGGCGATGTGCTCGAGGCCCGCGCCGGCGCTCGCCGCGGCGGCGGCGGCGGCCAGCGCGTTGGCAACGTTGTGGGCGCCGCCGACGGCGAGGTGAATCGCAGCGCTGCCCGCGGGGGCGCTGAGGCGGAACTGGGTGAGGAACCCTTCCGCTCCGACCGAGGTGTGCACCTCGGCCGCGCTGAAGTCCGCCGGCTCGCGCACCCCGAACGTGACCACGCGCGCCGGCGTGAGAGCACGCCACAGGCCTGCGAACTCGTCGTCCGCATTGATGACGGCGGTCGCGCCGGCGGTGAGTCCCGCGACCATTTCGCCCTCGGCGCGCGCCACACCCTCGAGGCTGCCGAAGCCCTCGAGGTGCTCGGCTCCGGCATTGGTGATCATGCCGATGGTGGGGCGCGCGATACTGACGAGGGCGGCGACTTCGCCGGCCCGATTGGCGCCCATTTCCACCACCGCGAAGCGATGCGCTGGCGTTAGCCGCAGCAGCGTCAGCGGCACGCCGATGTGGTTGTTGAGATTGCCGCGGGTGGCGAGACAGTTGCCGCTCTGCCCCAGGATCGCGGCCGTCATTTCCTTGGCGGTGGTCTTGCCGTTGCTGCCCGCCACGCCCACCAATGCGCCGGTGAACCCGGCGCGCCAGTGGCGCGCGGCGCGCTCGAGCGCCGCCTGGGTATCGGGCACGATGATCTGCGCCAGTCTCACCGGCTGCTCGGCATCGACCAGCGCGCCGGCGGCCCCAAGCGCCAGCGCCGCGCCGACGAATTCGTGGCCGTCAAACCTCGGTCCCCGGAGCGCGACGAACAGCTGTTGCGGCGCAAGCGTGCGCGAGTCGCTCACCACGTCCGTGTACGCGGCATCGTGACCGGACAGTCGGCCGCCACAGGCGCGCGCAAACTCCGCCAGCGTGCGCTTCATGCCGGCAGCCTCGCGAGCTCGGCGCTGACCACAGCCTGGTCGCGGAACGCACGCCGCACGCTGCCGTGGATCTGATAGTCCTCGTGCCCCTTGCCGGCGATCAGCACGACGTCCTCGGGGCCGGAGCGCTGCAGGGCCATGCGGATGGCGAGCGCCCGATCATGCTCGATCACCAGCGGCGCGCGCGGCGCCACACCGGCGATGATGTCCGCCACGATCCGCGCGGGATCTTCACTGCGCGGGTTGTCGTCGGTCACGATGATGTCGTCGGCCAGCTCGGCCGCGATCCGGCCCATGAGCGGACGCTTGCCGGCATCGCGGTCGCCGCCGCAGCCGAATACCACCCGCAGCTGTCCGCGACAGTGCAGGCGCGCCGCGCGCAGCGCCTTGGCGAGCGCATCGGGGGTATGCGCGTAGTCCACAATGGCGAGCGGGGTGCGCCCGCGTCCGCCGAACATCTCCATGCGCCCGCTCGCTGCGCGGCTCAGCGACAGCGCGTGCGCAGCGTCCTTGAGCGGGATGTTCCAGGCCAGCAGCACCGCCAGCACCGTGAGGGCGTTGTCGACGTTGAACTCGCCCATCAGGCGCACCGGCAGCTGCACGCTTCCGAAGCTCGACTCCACCTCTATGAGCAGCCCGCCCGGATCGGGTGTTATGCGTGCGGCGCGCACGAACTGCGCGCCGCCGGGCAGCTGCGCGGCGGCGCCGGCGGCGCGCGTGGTTGCGGTGAGACGCGCGCCGGAGGCCTGGCGCGCCAGGCGCTCCCCGAACGGGTCATCGACATTGATGACCCGGTGCGCGAGCCCGGGTGCGCCGAACAGACGCGCCTTGGCCGCTCCGTACGCCTCCATGGTGCCGTGATAGTCAAGATGATCGCGGGTCAGGTTGGTGAAGGCCGCGGTGTTGAAGCGCACGCCGTTGACGCGCGCCTGGTCGAGGGCGTGCGAGGACACCTCCATGCTCACGCATTCGGCGCCGAGGGCCCGCAGCGCCGCGAGCTGGCGGTGAATGCTCACCGCATCCGGCGTGGTGTGCAGCGTGGGAGTGAGCTGCGCGGGCACGCCTACACCCAGGGTGCCGATATAGGCGGCCGGCCGGTGGCAATGCTGCAGCGCCTGCGCCAGCAGCCACGCACAGGTCGTCTTGCCGTTGGTTCCGGTAATGCCCGCGACCGTGAGTTGCTGCGAAGGCGCGCCGAAGAAGCGGTCGGCTATGACGCCGGCGCGCTCGGTGAGCTGCGGCACCGCGGCGACGAACGTGCCGCTCGGCAGCTGCGGGGCCGCCCCCCCGGTGTCGCCGTCGCGCTCGTAGAGCACGGCGCGCGCGCCGCGCGCCACTGCGTCAGCGGCGAATTCAACCCCCTGATGCGTGCGTCCCCGGCAGGCGAGAAACAGCGCGCCGGGAGTCGCGGCGCGGCTGTCGAGCGTCACATCGCTCACCAGCACCTCGGCAGGCACGGCGGCAAAGCCTGCGGTGAGTTGCGCGAGGGAGCGCGCCGTCGCCAGGGCGCCCGGGTGTCCTGCACCGCTCATGGGAGGGCCGCCGTGCGCGTGCTGCCGAGGGCGGGGCTGGCCGGCAGTTCCTCGGGCGCGTTGACCGGCTGGTCGGGCGCCACCGCGAGCAGACGCAGCGCCCCGCCGATCACCCTGGAGAATACGGGAGCCGCGACCTGTCCGCCCATGTGCAGCCCGGCGCTTGGTTCGTCGATGACCACCACCGCGGCCAGACGTGGCTCGCTCGCGGGAGCCACCCCGCCGAACACCGCCATGTAGCGATCGGTCGAGTAGCCGCCGGCGGTGGCTTTCCACGCGGTGCCGGTCTTGCCCGAAACGCGGTAGCCCGGGATGGCCGCGAGCTTGCCGGTGCCTTCTGCAGCCACCACCGACTCGAGCATGCCGAGCAGTTCGCGGCACACTTGGCTTTCGAGCGCCCGCTCGCCGGGCGCCGCTGCCTCGGCGCGCAGGAACGACACCGGACGGGCGATGCCGAACGCGCCGATGGTTGCGTAGGCGTGCGCCAGCTGCAGCGGTGTGACCGACAGGCCGTAGCCATGCGACATGGTGACGATGCCGATGGGACGCCACTGCGAGTAGGCAGGCAAGAGACCCGCCGACTCCCCCGGATAGCCGCTGGTGGTGAGCTGACCGAAACCCAGATGCGTGAGCGTGGTCCAGATCTCTTGCGGCGGCAGCGTGAGGGCGATGTGCGCCATGCCGACGTTAGAGCTCTTGGCGAGCACGGTGGCGATGTCGATCGCGCCGTAGTTGTGCTCGTCCTCGAAAATCTTCACGCCGACCTTGAAGAAGCCCGGCGAGGTGTCGATGACGCTGCGCTTGTCGTATTTGCCCGAGGCGAGTCCGGCGGCCACGAAGAACGGCTTGATGGACGAACCGGGCTCGAAGATATCGGTGGCCGCCCGGTTGCGATAGGTCGCTGCCTGAATCTGCTCGCGGTCGTTGGGGTTGTAGGCGGGCTGGTTCACCATGGCGAGCACCTCGCCGCTGGCGACGTCGAGCACGACCGCGGAGCCGGCGCGGGCGCGCTGGTCGCGGATCGCGGCCTTCAGCTCGCGGTACGCGAGGTACTGGATGCGCAGGTCGATCGACAGCACCAGATCGCGCCCCGGACGCGCCGGCCGGATGCTCTCCACGTTCTGCACGATGCGTCCGTAGCGATCCTGGATGACACGCTTCGCCCCATCCTCGCCGGCGAGCCAGTGATCGAACGCAAGCTCCAGGCCCTCCTGGCCGGCATCGTCGACGTTGGTGAACCCGAGCAGATGCCCGCTCACCTCGCTCGCGGGGTAATAGCGGCGGTACTCGCGCGAGGTGTACACGCCCGGGATCCCGAGTGCCTTGATCTGCGCGGCTTCCGCGGGCTGGCGATGGCGCGCGAGGTACAGGAACTCGCGCTCGAGATTGCTGGTGACACGGCGCGCGAGTTCTAAGGCGTCGAGCTGCAGCGCGGCGGCGAGTCGCGGAATCTGCTCGGTGGCGAGCGCCAGTTCGCCCGGATTCACCCACACCGAGTCTACGGGCGTGCTGACCGCGAGCGGCTCGCCGTAGCGGTCGGTGATGGTGCCGCGATGCGCGGCGATATCGAGCACGCGCGAGAAGCGCGCATCGCCCTCGCGGGCGAGAAAACCGTGATCGACGAGCTGCAGATTCACCGCGCGCCACGCCAGCGTCAGCGCGCTCATCGCCAGCAGCCCGAGCAGCAGGTGCGCCCGCCAGCGGAACGAGGCGGGCGCTGCGTCGCGTGCGCTGCGCGCCTTCATGGGACGACGATCTCGATCTCCTTCGGGGGCGGCATCGCCATGTGAAGCTTGGCGCTCGCGACGCGCTCGACGAAGGCATGAGTGGCCCAGGCGCTCTGCTCGAGCTGCAGCTGGCCCCATTCGATTTCCAGGTTGTCGCGGCGCGCGTTCAGAGCCTCGAGCTCGACGAACATCTGCCGCGCACGGTGCTTGCAGTAGATGGCGCCGGCCGCCGAGCCGAGTGCCGCCAGCCACAGCAGCGGCATCGCGATGATGAACGCAGCGCGCACCTTCACGCGAGTCGCTCCGCCACGCGCAGCAGCGCGCTGCGGGAGCGCGGGTTGCGCTGCAGCTCCGCTGGCGCCGGCCGGCTCTTGCGGCCGATGAGCTTGAGGCGCGGTTGCGCCGCGGCGGGCACCACCGGCAGACACTTCAGGGCCGGGTCGATCTGCGACTCGCGCTGCATGAAGCGCTTGACCAAACGATCCTCGAGGGAATGGAAGCTGATGACCGCGAGGCGCCCGCCGGGCGCGAGAGCGTCGAGCGCACCGCTGAGGCCGCGCTCGAGCTGTCCGAGCTCGTCGTTGGCGAACATGCGCAGCGCCTGGAAAGTGCGTGTCGCGGGATGCTTGCCGGGCTCGCGCGTGCGCACGGCACCTGCGACCAGGGCGGCGAGCTCCCCGGTGCGGGTCAGCGCGCGCTCGCGCCGCGCCGCGACGATGGCCTGCGCCACGCGACGCGCGAAGCGCTCCTCGCCGAAGGTGGCGATCACCTGGCGTATCTCGTCGATGCCCGCACGAGCGATCCACGCAGAAACGGGTTCGCCCCGCGTCGGGTCCATGCGCATGTCGAGCGGGCCGTCGGCTCGGAAGCTGAAACCGCGCTGTGGATCGTCGAGCTGCGGCGAGGACACGCCGAGGTCGAAGAGCACGCCGCGGCAGGCACGCTGGTGCGCATGTGCCGGCACGAGCGTGCCGAGGTCGGCAAACGACGCGTGCACGAGCGTAAGCCGCATTTCGTCGGCAAAACGCTGCCGGCCGGACGCGATGGCCTGCGGATCCCGATCGAGTGCCAGCACGCGGCCTTCTCGACCCAGGGCCTGGAGTAGGAGTGACGTATGACCGCCACGCCCGAACGTCGCATCGACATAGTAACCGCCCGCTTCCAGGGCCAGTCCCGCGAGCGCCTCGGCGGCAAGCACCGGTATGTGCTCATCCACCTGCGAAGCGGAACGGCCCCGCCCCCATGAGTGCGCTTGCCACGGGCTACGCCCAACCAGCCTGTCGAACCCTTACAGCGACAGTGACTCGAGCTCGGAGGGCAAATCGGTCGGGGTCTCTTCGTTCGCAAGCCAGGCGTCGCGGCGCTCGCTCCAGCGCGCCTCGTCCCACAGCTCGAAACGATTGCCCTGACCGATCAGCATTCCGTGCCGCCCGAGCTTCGCGAACTCACGCAGCTCAGGCGGCAGCAGGACCCTGCCGTGCCCGTCGAGGGGCAGATCGGTCGCGTGGCCCACCATCAGCCGCTGCAGCCGGCGCGCCGTCGCGTTCAGGCTGGGCAGGCTCATGAGCTTGCGTTCGATCTGTTCCCATTCGGGCAGGGGATAAATGAGGAGGCACTGATCCTTGTCGACGGTGACGACCAATTTCCCCTGGGCGAGTTCGGCGATCTGCTCCCGGTAGCGGTTGGGCATGACCATCCGCCCCTTGTCGTCCAGGGTGATCTTTGTTGCACCGCGAAACATGGCCCATAGGGCGAGAGTTCGCCCATTTCCCCCCACTTTCTCCCACCAGGCGCCACTATGGAATCGGGGGCGAGCTATGTCAATTCAAAATAGTGAGAAATTCGTCGCATTCACAAAGACTTATGTGGAAAACCACAGTGTCCGGAAGGCCCTGTGGCGCATTCGTTGATAACAATCAGCGGTTTGCCCGACGAAGTTTGTACAGTGGTTCACAGAAAAGGGGGCTGTGCGGCGCTCATGAGGCCTCGAACGCGTGCTCAATCCACTCTATGCGGGGCGCGGCGCCGTGCGGATCCCACACCACGATGACGTCGAATCGCACCGCCAGCCGCGCGAGGTCTGCACGCTGTTGCAGCAGCTGCTTGGCGGCGCGTGTGATGCGCTGCTGTTTGCGCCGGTCGACGCTCGCCGCCGCGCCGCCATAGGCGGCGCTCGAGCGGGTGCGCACCTCGGCGATCACCAGCAGGTCCGCGCGCCGCGCGACCAGGTCGAGCTCGCCGAGCCGGCGCAGGTAGTTGCGTTGCAGGATCTCGAACCCCCGGGCGCGCAGGAATTCGGCGGCCAGCTCTTCGGCGCGTCGTCCGCTTTGCTGTCGCGCGGTGAGCATCCGTGGCTGGATCAGATGCCGGCTGTCAGGTGTTATGTGTTATATCGAATCATGGCGCCGCCGCCGGCAACAACCGCAGCTCGCCGTTATGCAGCTGCGCCCAGCCCATCTCGCGGCGCACGTGCCGCTCGGGATCGAGACTCAGGCGGCCGGTCAGGCCCTCGAGGCTGATGTTGTTCATGGCGCCGCGACGGCGCAGCGCCTGCGCCAGACGAAACGCATCGAAGCCGAACGCGAACAAGCGGCCGCGGTGCGGGCCGCCGCTGGGCCAGGCCTCGCGGGTGGCGCTGCGCACGGCATCCGCAAGATCCCCGCCCAGTATCCACGGCATGTCGGGAAACATCAGACCGTCGAGATCCTGGTTGGCGCGCACGTCCGGTTCGAAAGCATCGGAGGTCGCGTAGGTGGGAATGTCGCCGGCGTAATGAAAGCGCAGCTGCGGCCGCAGCAGGCGCTCGGTGTTGGCCGGCGCCGCTGCGAAGATGAACTCGATGTCGCCGCGGCGCCGCGGCTCGAACTGCAGCTTGGTACCCAGTGCGGACTCCAGGCGCCGGTGGCGGGCCGTGCTGTCGCTGATGCGCAGCACCTCGGTGATCGACCCGGAGTAGTCGGTGCGCGACGCATCGATGACTGCGGTGCCGAGGAGCTCGCCACCGCCGGCTTGCAGCTCCTGTTTGAAAGCGGCCAGCACCCGATCTCCCCAGGCACCCGCCGGCACCAGCGCGACTCCGCGGCGGTGATGATCGTCCAGTATGCGCCGCGCCGCGAGGCGCGCCTCGTCCTCGGGCGACAGTGCGTACTGATAGAACTGCGCCGGCGCCGGCTGTTCCGCGGGCAGGAAGTTCAGCGCCAGCAGCGGCGCACGGGCCGCGGAAAACTCCGCCGCCGCGACCACCTCTTCGCGGGTCAGCGGGCCGACGATGAAGTCGGCGCCCTGTCGGGCCGCCTGCGCCAGCGCCTCGGCCACGCTGTGCGTGCCGGTGTCGTAGACGCGCACCCGCGGTCGCTCATCCGCCGGGGCCTGGTAATACGCCGTCATGAAACCATCGCGCACGCTGACGGCAGCGCCCGCCGCGCGGCCGGTGATCGGCAGCAACAGCGCGATGTGCGGCCCGACCTCCTCCGCCGGCGCTGTGCCGACGAGCCCGCCCTCCGGGCGGCCGCTCGCGAGCGCCGCGCGCGCCTGCAGTTCGCGATAGCGCGCCGCCTGCGCAGCGCCGCGCGGCTCGAGGATCGCACTCAGCTGCTGCCACGCCTCTTTGCCCTGGCCGCGCTCGATTGCGAGCTCCACGTTGGAGAGCGCGCGCTCGTTGCTCTGCTCCGCGGACAGCGGACCTTCGGGCATCGCCAGAACGCGCGCCGCGTCCTGCGCATGGTGGGCCGCAAGGTAGCCGCGCGCGGCGCGCAACAGCAACGCGTTGCGCTCCGCACCGCTGTTCTGGGCCGCCAGATCCTCGTAAACACGCGCCGCGCCCGCGGCATCGCCGGCGCGCTCCAGCGCCTCGGCGCGCTCGAGGGATGGCGGCAGCCCGGCGCGCTCGGTGAGGCTCGGACAGGCGCTCAGGGCCAGCGCGGCCGCCGCAACGATTACGAGGCGAATGATCGAGCGTAGTAGCATCGCGGATCCAGGCGGCATGAGGCGGGGATTATAGTGGCCAGGACGCACGGGCGGCTGCAAGTCGTAGCCACGCCGATCGGCAACCTCGCGGACCTGAGCGCGCGTGCGCGCGAGGCGCTGAGCAGTGCCGACGTGATTGCCGCCGAGGACACGCGTCGCACCCGTGTGCTTCTCAGGGCCATCGGCATCGCCAGGCCCCTGGTGTCGCTGCACGAGCACAACGAGTCGCAGCGCACGCCCGAGCTCCTCGCCCGACTCGCGGCGGGTGAGACCATCGCGCTGGTGAGCGATGCGGGCACCCCGCTCCTGTCCGATCCGGGATTGGAGCTGGTGCAGCGTGCCGCGCGCGCGGGCTTTGAGGTGCACGCCATTCCCGGGCCGTCGGCGATCACCAGCGCGCTCGCGGTCGCGGGGCTGCCGACCGACCGCTTCTGCTTCGAGGGCTTCCTGCCGTCGCGCGAGCGCGAGCGGCGTACCGCGCTCGCCGCTCTGGCGCACGAGCCACGCACGCTGGTGTTCTTCGAAGCGCCTCACCGCATCCTCAGGACCCTCGCGGATATGGCGGCGGAGTTCGGCGCCGAGCGCCCCGCGGCCGTGGCGCGCGAGCTCACCAAGACGCACGAGACCATTTACCGCGGCACGCTGCAGGAGCTGCTGGCGCGCGCGCAGGCGGAGGAGAACTTCCAGCGCGGCGAGATCACCATCGTGGTGCACGGCGCCACCGCGCCCACAGCCGGCGTCGACGGACAGCTGTTACGCCGCACCGTGGAACTGCTCTCGCAGGAGCTGCCGCCCGGCAGAGTCGCGGCGATCGCCGCGCAGCTGACCGGGGCCACCCGCGCCGCCGCGTACGCGCTGGCAACACGCGGCGCGTCCGGATCGGGCGGCAGCGGCACCGTGTCCGAGGACGAGGAAATGCCCTAGCCGGGGAAAAAGCGGCCAGGATTTGACTTCGGCGCACGCGGCCGTATCGTGATCCGCGAGAGTCGGCCGGGCAGTCGCTGCCTTTTGCCAGCAATGGCGGGGGTGGAGGAAAGTCCGGGCTCCGGCGGATCGGGTGCCAGGTAACGCCTGGGGGGCGCGAGCCCACGGAAAGTGCAACAGAGAGCAGACCGCCCAAGTCCCTCACGGGACCGGCAAGGGTGAAACGGTGCGGTAAGAGCGCACCGCGTCGGTGGCAACACGCGACGGCACGGTAAACCCCACCTGGAGCAAGGCCAAATAGGGAAGCCGCTTCCGCCCCTCACCGGGCGGGCGCAGCGCTGATCCGCGCGCGCTTCCGGGTAGGCCGCTAGAGGTCCTCGGTGACGGGGACCCCAGAGGAATGATTGCCCTCGACAGAACCCGGCTTACAGGCCGACTCTTTTTATGCGCTGCGCGCAGAATCTACGGGGTTCGCAGGAACGAACCCCGTCCGTGAATCCGGCGCGAGGACGCGCCGGGAAGAGAAGATGAAGAGATCGCCCGCCGCTACTTGACCACTTTCAGCTGCGGGCGGCGCGTGCCGCCCTCCTCCGCAGGGGTCGGCCGCGTCGGCGGCTCCGGACCCAGGTCCTGCTCGGAGAACACCATGCCCTCGCCGGTCTCGCGCGCGTAGATGCCGAGCACCGCGCTCATCGGAAACCTGACGTGGTGGATCACGCCGGCGAAGCGCGCTTCGAACTCCACGTCCTCGTTGCCGAGGCGCAGGCGCTGGGTGGCGCCCTCGCTCAGGTTCAGCACGATCTTGCCGTCCTTGACGTAGGCACGCGGCACCTCCGAGCCTTCCCGCCCCGCATCGACGATCACGTGCGGGGTATTGCCGCACTCGGTGATCCATTGATGCATGGCGCGCAGCAGGTAGGGGCGCTTGGGCAACACCTTATTCATAGCTGCTCTACAACCGCATCTCCTGCTCGCGTTCCGACAAGCCCTCGCGGAACGCCGGGCGCGAGAACACCAGCTGCGCGTACTTCTCGATCGGCTGGGCCTGTGGCGGCAGATCGATTTCATAGTGAGGCAGCCGCCACAGCACCGGCGCAATGGTGGCATCGACCAGCGAGAACTCATCCGACAGAAAGTACGGCTTCACCTTGAACAGCTCGGTGCTCTGCAGAATCGTATCCCGCAGGATCTTCTTCAGCTTGACGCTCTGTTTCTTGTCCGGCTCCTGATCGATCTGGCGCGCCAGGGTGTACCAGTCGCGCTCGATGCGGTACAGCGCCAGCCGGAACTGCGCGCGGGTCACCGGATCGACCGGCATCAGGGGCGGATGCGGGAAGCGCTCGTCGAGATATTCGATGATGACGCGCGAGTCGTACAGCACCAGATCCCGGTCCACGAGCGTGGGAACGCTGTGGTACGGGTTGAGATCGAGCAGATCCTCCGGAAAGCGCCCGGCTTCGACGCTGACGATATCGATGCTGATGCCTTTTTCGGCCAGCACGATCCGCGTGCGATGACTCCACGGGTCATTGGGCGCGGAAAACAGGGTCATGATGGATCGTCTGCTCGACAAGTTTCCGCTCCTGCGACCCGTCTCTTGGAGGCGGCCGGTTCCGCCGGCGCCCAAGTGCGACGGTCAGTGCACGTCCTTCCAATACTCGCGCTTCACGAGCCAGGCGAGCCAGGTGAACACCAGCAGAAACAGCACTACCCATACGCCAAGTGCGCGGCGCGCCGTCTGCGTCGGTTCGCTGACGTAGTCGAGGAAATTCACCGTATCGCGCACGAAGCCGTCGTACTCCGCGGCGCTGAGGCGTCCCGGGGCGATCTGCTCGAAGTGGTCAAACACCTGTTGGGTGACCTGACCGCCCTCAGCGGGACTGGCCGCTTCCTTGTACACGGCGCGCTTGAGTCCCTCGAGCTCCGCGAGCACGTGCGGCATGGCCGTCGTCGGCAGCCGCAGGTTGTTGGCGCCCGTCTGACGCGCGGGATCCACGTAGAAAGTCTTCAGGAACTGGTAGAGGTAGTCCTGACCGCGGGCCCGCGCCATGAGCGTCAGGTCCGGCGGGGTCTTGCCGAACCAGGCTTCCGCATCCGCCGCCGGCATGCTGGTGAGGATGTACTGCGCGGGCTTGTCTCCGGGCGGCAGCAGATCCTGCTGCAGCAGCCGCGGCGGGACGCCCAAGTCCTCCCCCAGGCGTGACCAGCGTTCGTACTTGAGCGAATGGCACCCGAGGCAGTAGCTGACGAAGTTGCGCGCGCCGCGTTGCACCGAGGGTATGTCCGATACGTCGTTGGCGGCGTGCCAGCTCTGCCAGTCGGCACCGAACCTGGCGGCCGCCTCCGGGCTGCCGCCGGCCTCCTCGGCCGCCCACGCGCCGTGCGTGGCTGCCACTGCCGCCGACAGCAGTGCCGCGGCCAGCAATCCGCGCCAGCCGCGCCCCCTGTCAGTGCGCACGGTAGATCACTCGGTCGGGCACGGGCTTCACCGCATCGATGCGGCTGTAGAACGGCATGAGCAGGAAGAACGCGAAGTAGATGGCCGTGAAAATGCGCGCCAGCACCACGTACAGGCCTTCCGCCGGCTGCAGGCCGAGGTAGCCGAGCGCCACGAACGACACCGCGAACAGCGCCAGCGCCGTGCGCGAGATCCAGCCGCGATAGCGCATGGACTTCACCGGCGA